>JBGQIE010000082.1:0-11985 GCA_041498315.1 Candidatus Eiseniibacteriota bacterium | reverse complement strand
TCTGCACTCGGACCGGCCGGGCTCCTACATCAGCGCCGCGGCATCGCGCCCGTCCGTCGGGGTCCGATCCGGTCGCGCCAGGAAGCCCGCCGCCTCGACGCGGAAGGGTGCGCGTCTCACCGCGACCCCGCCCACGCCCACGACAGGCCCGCGCGCGCCCCAGGCGAACGCACGCGCCCCCGAGGAGATTCGACCAACCCACGAGTCGAGGACACCCGGTGCGGGCGCGGGGCCGCCGCTGGGCGGCGCGGGTGCCGCCACCTCCGATCCCCCGCCGGTCCGCTACCGCGCTCCCAGGCCCGACCTCGAGGACTACCTCCTGTGACCCCCGAGCAACCTATGCGCGTCGGTGCAATTGATATCGGGTCCAACTCGATCCGCCTGCTGGTCGCGGAGCTGGTCGATCCGGGCGCCCCGGACTCGGGGCTGGTCACGGTGGCGCGGGCGGGGGAGGTATGCCGGCTCGGCCGCGGGCTCGATCGCACCGGGGTCATCGAGCCCAAACTGGCCGAGCGCGCCGGCGTCCTGGCTGCCGAGTTCCTGCGCCGCGCGCGGAACCTGGGGGCCGCGCACGTCGTCATCGGGGCCACGGCGGCGCTGCGCCGCGCGACCAACGGGGCGGAGGTGGCCGGCATCATCTCCGCTCGAGCCGGGGCGCCGGTCCGGATCCTGACCGGTGACGAGGAGGCCCGCCTGGTCTATCGCTCCGTGGTCTCGGGGCTGGGGGCCGGGGCGATGCGGAGCCCGTGCGTGGTGTTCGATCTCGGCGGCGGCAGCACCGAGGTGGTCAGCGGCATGGGCGAAGAGTCCGGCCGGTGGGTGAGTCTGCCGTTCGGGGCCGTGAGCCTCACCGAGCGCCACCTGGCGTCGGACCCCCCTTCCGCGGGCGAGATCGAGGCGCTGCGCCGCGAGGTGAGAGATATTATTATGCATGAATGTGCATATATGCCTTCACGCACTCCGCTGCTGGCGGGGGTGGGGGGCACGGTCACGGTGCTGGCCTCGCTCGATCGGGAGCTGACCACGTACGAGCCCGGGCTCATCGAGGGCTGGGTCATCCGTCCGGATCGACTGGAGGCCCTGGTCGACCGGTTGGTGGGGGCCAGCCACGAGCAGCGCCTGTCGCTCTCGATCATGGGGGAGGGCCGGGCGGACATCGTGGTGGCGGGGACCCTGGTCGTTCGCGAGCTGGCGGCCCGGTTCCCGGCCCCCGGGCTGATGTGCTCGACCCGTGGGCTTCGCTATGGCCTTGCCCGGCTGGCCGCCGAGGAGCTCGCGGGCCGCGCCGGCGGGCCGCCTTAGGCGGAAGCAAGCTCCGTCCCGGGATGGAGACGGCATCCGACGGGGCCGTCCCGCGGCCGGACCGCCCGGCCCAGGCCCGTCCAGGCACGCGGCTAGGGTCGCCACCAATAAAGAAGATTGACGGTCCGCATGAAACAGGCGGATACTTTGCGTGGCGCTGAAGAAGGTCCCCTCATTTTCGATGTCATCCGAAGGGTTTCTCCGGCCATTCGGACGGGTAGAGTTTTTCGTTGACCACCAGTCGTGGAGGGAGCAGCACCGCATGCGCAGACCCAGCAGCAGGCTCCTGATCACGCTGGTCCTACTCTCGGTGGCCGCAACCGCCGCCTGGACGACCGCTCAAGCACGCCCGCGCAGCGGGGCCCATTGGGTCCGCTCGCACGTTTCATCGGGCGTGCTGATCGGGTCGCGCCCGGGCATGCGACCGGCCGACGGGGAACCTGATGTCGGGGCGACCAAGAACCAGCCCCTCGTCTTGGGCCGCAGCGGAATCATCGATGATGAGCCGGTCGATGATCCGGGAAGCGGCTCGGGCGCATGGCTGAGTAGGATCGGAATGATCTGGATGGCGCGGTATCTGGGAGCGAGATAGCCCCACATCTCTAGAGGGTTGTGGGGCATCTCAATTTCAGTCTGATCGCGAGCGGCGTCCCGGAACGAACCGCCGGGGCGCCAAACCGGGTGTGATTATCCGAGGGTTCGAAAGTGCAGCGAGCGATCCCCCCCGATCTGACTCATGCGCGCCTCTCCGGACGAGAGGATTCGCGGCAGCGTGAGGCGATCGGTGATCTCCATCTGGCCGCCGACAACTTTTCGGGAGCGGCCGAAGAGTACCGCGCCGCGTTGCTGGCCACCCCCGCGGAGGCGCTCGCCGAGCGCTGCCGCCTGCTGCTGAGGCTGGCCGAAGCCGAGAACAATCGCGGCGAATCCGATGCGGCGCTCGAGGCCCTGGGCCGGGCCCGCGCCGAGGCCCATACCCTTCACGATCCGCGCCTCAGCGCCCGCATTGCCGCCGGGGTGGCGCGCGCGCTGGTCGAGCAGGCGGAATACCGCCGCAGCCGCCGCTTCGCGCTCTACGCCTACCGCGTGCTGCGCGACTCCGACGACCATCGCACCGTCGGGCGCGTCGCCGTCATCCTGGGGTTGTGCTGCGCCCGGCTCGGCCAGCCCGCGGACGCGATCGAATGGCTGCAGAACGCCGCCGCCACCTTCCGCCGCATCGACGACAGCGACGGCCTGGTCGCGGCGCTCAACAATCTCGGCCTGGTCTACAAGAACCTGCGCGAGGGACGGGAGGCGACCCGGTTCCTGGAGCAGGCCCTCAAGATCGACGAGCGCGCCGGGCTCTACGCGCGCATGCGCACCCATCACCAGAATCTCGGCCTGATCCGCTTCCGGCTCGGACTGTGGGATCTCGCCGAGGAGCATTTCCGCCAGTCGCTCAAGATCTCGCGCGACATCGGGCACGTGCCGGGCGAGGCCGCGGCGCTGCTCGCGCTCGGCCTGCTGTGCCGGCGTCGCCGGCAGCACGAACGCGCCGAGGAGCACTTCCGCCGCGCGCTCCAGCTGGCTTCGGAGTCCGGAGCCCAGCGCGAATACGCGCTGGGACGCGAGTTCATGGGCGAGCTGGCGCTCGATCGCGGCGATGCCCCGGGCGCGGTCCAGCTCTTCGACGCGGCACTCGAGGACGCGAAGCACATGGCGCCCCAGGGCGACATGGTCGCCGAGCTCGAGACCCGCCTCGGACTCGCGCTGCTCCACGCCGGGCGCATCGACGAGGCCCAGCCCCATCTGCTGCGCGGCGCCTCGCTCAGCGAGCAGCTCGGCGACCGGATCGAGCAGGCGATCGCCCAGCGGGCGCTGGCGCGGCTCGATGCGGCGCGCGGCAACGCCGCCGGCCTCGAGGTGAAGATCCGCGCCGCCGCCCAGTGCTTCGAGGAGCTCAGCGAGACCTACGAACTGGCCGCCACGCTTGCGGCCTGGGGCGAGTACCTGCTCGTGCTGCCCTCGAGCGCCCGGCTGCGCGTGCCGCTCGAGCCGGCCGCGGATGCCGCGAAGCGCGCGGCGACCCTGTTCCGCCAGCTCGGCGTGGCGCCGCTGGCGGCCGAGTCGTTGCTCACGCTCGCGCGCCTCGAGGCCGAGCGCGAGCACTACGACCAGGCGGTGTCGCTGCTCGAGCAGGCCGAGTCGTGGCTGCTCGAGTCCGGCGATCCGGAGGCCGAGGACCGCGCCGGCGCCCTGCGCCGCGAGCTCGAGCGCCAGTACGTGGCGGTGTCGCTCTCGACCTGCAACGAGTTCCGCGCGCTCGAGGACGCGAACCGGCTGTTCCGCGGCACCTCGGACATGAACGGCCTGCTGGCGCAGACCGTCAAGCTCGCGGTCGAGAATGCCGGCGGCGACCGCGGTTTCGTCGCGTTCAGCAGCAGCGGCACCCGGCTCGACGTGGTCGCCCAGCACGGCGTCGGACGCGATCGCGCGCGCCGCATCCTGAGGGTCATCGAGGGCGTGACCGGAAGCCGCATCGCCGAGAGCGGACCGATGTTCTCGAGCCGTGTGGCGGCCGATCCGCGCTTCAACGGCGCGGTCGCCGAAGCGCTCGAGGGCGTGGGCTCGCTGGTGTGCGTGCCGCTGAACTTCCCGTCGCAGTCGCTGGGACTGGTGTACGTCGACCGGCTCAACGACAACCTGCTCGGCGCCTTCAAGCAGCGCGATCTGAACCTGCTCGCCGTGCTCGCCAACACCGCCGCGGTCGCGATCGTCGAGGCCCAGCGCTCCCAGCTGATCCAGGAGAACCGCGAGCTGCGCGACAAACTCAAGCCGCGCCCGGGCATGGAGCGCATCGTCACCCAGTCGCGCGAGATGACCAACATCCTGAACCTGCTCGGCAAGGTGGGCGATTCGCCGGCGACCGTCCTGTTCATGGGCGAGACCGGCACCGGCAAGGGCCTGCTCGCGCAGGTGGTCCACGAGATCTCGAACCGGCGCGAGAACCCGTTCGTCCAGGTCAACTGCGCCGCGCTGCCCGAGCAGTTGCTCGAGAGCGAGCTGTTCGGCTACGTCCATGGCGCCTTCACGGGCGCGCTGCGCGACAAGAGTGGGCTGTTCGAGGAGGCCGAGGGCGGGACGATCTTCCTGGACGAGATCGAGAAGGTGCCGGAGTCGGTCCAGGCCAAGCTGCTCCACGTGCTCGATTGCAGCGAGATCCGCCCGGTCGGCGCGACGCGCAGCAAGAAGGTGAACGCGCGCGTCATCTGCGCGACCGGCTGCGACCTGCGCGAGCGCATCAAGGACGGACGCTTCCTCGAGGATCTCTACTACCGGCTCAACGACATCACCGTGCGGGTGCCGGCGTTGCGCGAGCGGCGCGAGGACATCCCGGTCCTGGCCCAGCACTTCCTCGAGCACTACGGCCGGCAGATGGAGCGCCAGCTCAAGGGATTCGCGCCCGAGGTGCTGCGCGCGTTCCTGGACTACGAGTGGCGCGGCAACGTGCGCGAGCTCGAGAAGACCGTGAAGCGCATGGTCGTGCTGGCCGAGGATGGCGATACGCTCGGCGTCGAGCTGCTGCCGCCCGACATGCGCGAGCACGCAGCGCCGCTGCCCGAGAACAACGCGAACAAGAGCCTGCGCTCCAACGTCTCGATGCTCGAGCGTCGCATGATCGAGGAGGCGCTCGATCGCAATCGCTGGAACAAGGCGCGGGTCGCGCGCGAGCTGGGGCTCAGCTACCCGACGCTGCTTTCCAAGATCCGCACCTTCAAGCTCGAGCGCCGTCGGACCGACTGAGCGCTCGCGACGAGGCCGGATCGGGCCGTGGTCCCCGCGAGGGGCCCGCGGCCTTCACTTTTTGGATCGATCGCTCCACACTTGTTTCCTCAGATAGTTTGCCCCTTAGATCTATAAAGTTTCTTTAGTATCAACTTGTTGCAAAGTAATGGCTTAGGAGGCGGTGGTCGAAATCATCATCGAATTGTTTCGAATCGCCCCCTAAATCGGGCCCCGACTGGTTGGTTTGATCGGGACGAACAGTCGGCATAAGAATCTGCGGCACTTTGCTTTACGGGTTTGCTATCGCGGCGTCCAAACGGTGGCATAGGGGGTGCTCTATAACCTGGTCGGAGGGGGGGGACCTCCAAAAAAGTTCAGCAGCAGTTCGCTGAACCACCATCTGGGCTAGCCGGCACTGTAGGGAGCCGGTCGAGGGTACGAGCCCCAGTCATTCAGGACAGCGCACCGTCCTCTACGACCGGCTAGCTTGGAGTGCTCGCAATCTCCCGGGGTGTGTGGCGGTGTGAGTCGCAGGAGTTCATCCGGCATCGCATCGTCGTCAAGCGAAGGACCGCCGCACCACCCGGGTTGAAGTTTTTGGCAGCCAGGGATTCAAGCGAAAAGGACACCGGTCAAAAGCGGAAAAGGCCAACACTGGGGGATGTCTCGGCTTTATTCGCTGATGTGCGACCGGTGTCCCTCTTTTTCGGGTGTCGCAAAGCCCGCACACATGCAACGCAGTCGCACCGCCCGCCCGCACGTTGCCAGCCCCGTGCGGGCGGGCTTTCTTGTTGGCCCGCCGTCGGTTGCAGCCCGACTCCCGGTCGGGCGCACCGGTTGACAGGCATGGCACAGCGGTTGCGCTTCCAGTGAATCGTGTTCGCGAGATCGACGATTCACGAAGGAGGGAACGCCATGCTCCGCCCCGTTTTCGGATTCCTGGCCGCGGCCCTGCTTCTTCCGGGCTGCGTGGATGAGGGTCCTCGCGACCTGACACCGCCGGCCGCGCCCCGCGGCGTCTACAGCGTGACCGGGGACGGCCGGGTGACGCTGCACTGGATCGCCAACACCGAGCGCGACGTGGCCGGCTATCGCGTGTACATGTCGCCGTGCGCGAGCGGTTCCGACTGCCCCTACGACCGCACCGGCACCACGGCCGCGACGGTGTTCACGGTCACGGACCTGCCGAACGGCGTGACCCGGTACTACGCGGTCGCCGCCTTCGACCGGGCCGGAAACGAGAGCGACCTGTCGTACGAGGACATCCATGACACGCCGCGCCCGGCCGGCACCGGCGCGGTGTTGAACCCGCTCCAGGACCATCCCGAATCGAGCGGCTGGGACTTCTCGGCCTACGGGGTGCGGGCCTGGGACGACCCGCGCACCGACATCTACTTCAGCTCGAACGGCTCGTTCGCCGAGATGCTCACCCCCGATCCCGCGCTCACCAGCATCCAGGACATGGGGTTCGCGCCCGCGCTGGACGCGCTCGACTTCGCCCCGCCCGCGGGCTGGTCGCCGACCGGCTCGGTCGAGCTGATCGTGGGGCACAACTACGTGGTCTGGACCGCGGATGACCATTACGCGAAGTTCAGGGTCACGAGCCTCGCCGGGCACGTGGTCTTCGACTGGGCTTACCAGATCGCCCCGGGGAACGGTGAGCTGCGCGGCCGGCCGGCGGGCCCGGCCCGTGCGAACGGCGGCCTGACGCCGGCTGCCAGATCCGAGATGCCCGCGCAAATCTTGACACCCGCCCGCGTCCGCAAAGGGTAAGAATGAATGCGCTCCGCGCGGGGCGCGGGGCGCCTGGAGCCCCACCGCGGGCTCCCCGAAGGAGTGGAGCCATGACTGCCATGAAAAGAGCGTGCCTGCTGCTGATCGCGGCGGCCGCGATGATCCCGGGGGCCGCGTCGGCCAGTGGGCTTTCGGTCAACGTCTGGGCCGACCGTGGGGCCGATGCCGTCTACGAGCCGGGTGACCGGGTGCAGATCCGGGCGCGCTGCTCCGACGACGCCAATCTGCTCGTCTACGACATCGACGCCGAGGGCTACGTCCACGTGCTGTTCCCGTACCGTGGACGCGGCGCCTACGTCGATGGCCGGCAGACGTTCATGATCCCCGCCGCCGACGCGAGCGACGAGCTGGTCGTGCGCGGACCCGTCGGCCAGGGGTACGTGGTCGCGATCGCCTCGCGGACGCCGTTCCGGGACCTGCCCTGGTACCTGCGACCCTACGATCCGCAGGGCGAGGGCGTGGGCTACGTGGGTGGACCCGAGCACTCCGGCGACGAGGACGAGGGCGTGACGGCCGAGGGCCGCATCGTCGGCGATCCGTTCGTGGCTATCGAGCGCATCCGGCGCGAGGTCGTGAACGATCCCGAGAACCGCGAGGACGTCGCGACGGCGTACTTCTCCTACTACGTGCACGACCGGGTCCGCTATCCGCGCTACGTGTGCAACGACTGCCATCGCCCCGGCCGCTACGCGTGGTGGGACGGCTTCGATCCCTACTACACGAGCTGCAGCGTGGTCGATTTCCGGGTCAACTACGGATGGTTCTGGGGCACGCCCTACTGGAGCGGCTGCGTTCCCTACTACGTGTTCGTCGTGCGCCCGTACGCCCCGCCCTTCTATCGGCCCTGGGCCGGCAACTGCTTCTCCTCGTGGGACGGCTGGCGGCGCTGGAACACGATGTGGGGCGGGCATCTGGTTCGCTACAAGCCCGCGGCCCCGCCGCCCGGCTACATCCCGCCCACGAGGTACAAGTGGGACCGGCGCTGGCAGGGCGATCGCCCCGCGCCGCCCGGGTTCCTGACCGCCGCGGGCGCTCGCGCCGGCATCCAGGCGCAGCGCATGCCGATCAGGGGAGACGGGGAGTCGGGCATCGTCCGGCGCACGGACTGGCGCCCGGGCGGCGATCTGCGCCGGCCGGTGTCGCGCGCGCCGCTGGGCGAAACGCCGCGCGAACGTGACGCCGGCGGCCGCACGATCGAGCGCCCGGGCCGGGGCGTCGAGCGCGCGCCGGTGGGAGGCTCGGGCGATGGAGACCGGGGGAGGATCGGAGCCGGCCGCGAAGGCCGGCCGACGTTCGAGCCGCCGCGGGGCGAGCCGTCGCGGAGCGTGACACCGCGCCGCGAGCCGCGCAGTGACCGGCGCTGGGGGGGCGGTCGGTCGTCCGACAGCCCGCCACGCTCCGCGCCGCCGCGGGTCGAGCGCCCGGCGACGCCGCGGGGCGAGACTCCGCGCGCCGAGCGGCCCACGCCGCGCGGCGGGTCACCGCGCTGGGAGCGCCCCTCGCAGCCACGGGGTGAGCGGCCCGCGCCCGCGCCGCGCGACGACAGGAAGAGTCGCGCTGATCGCGGGGACAGCGGCCGGCGCGGAGGCGGGCGTTGATCCGACCCGCATGCTAGACTTCATGACTTCCGCCCCGTCGGGCGGGACCCTTCGCGGGCCCCGCCCGCATGCGTTCGCCGGCACCTACGATCGCGATTCCCAATGACCCGTTGCCCGGATCCACGGAGATCCCCGATGCGCGCGGCCTTACGATCGTGCCTGCTCGCCTCCGCCCTGGCCCTCGCCGTGATTCAGGCGCTGGGCGCGCGCGCCGCGGCGGCCGATCCGGCGGGCTTCGCGTTCCTCGAGGTGCCCGCGGGCGCCCGGGCCTCGGCGCTCGGCGGCGCGTACGCCTCGCTCGCGCGGGGCGCGGAGGCCGTGTACTGGAATCCCGCCGGGCTCGAGGGCACCCACGGCGTCGAGCTCGACGCCACGCACGTCGAGTTGTTCCAGGGCCTGCGTGACGATCAGTTCGCGCTCGCGGGCCGGCTCTGGGGTGGCGGAGTCGCCGCCTCCGTGCGCGCCCAGTACTCCGAGGCCATCCCGGAGCGCGACGCGATCGGCAACCTGATCGGCACGTTCGGATCGCACGACCTGGAGTTCGCGCTCGGCTACGGGCGCTCCGTCGGGGCCGGGCTCACGCTCGGCGCCAACGCCAAGGTGGTGCGCGAGCGCATCGCCAACGCCGCGGCGTCCACCTACGCGTTCGATCTGGGCGCGGGCTGGGCGCCCGGTCCGGCGGGCCTCAGGCTCGGCCTTGCGGCCCAGAACCTGGGACCGGCGGCGAGGTTCACGATCGACGGCACGAAGGGCGAGCCGGTGCCCCTGCCCGCGGCGTTCCAGCCGGGCGTGTCATACGTCGTGGCGCTGAGCCCCACGCTCGCGATCGGCGGCGCGCTCGAGGGGCGCTTCACCCGCGGCCGCAGCGGGATCGGACTCGCCGGGCTCGAGCTTTCCGCGCCGGCCGCCGGCGCGGCGCTGCGGATCGGCTGGCGCGCCAACGACAGCGCTTCATCGTTGAGCCTCGGGGCGGGCTATGCCGTGAGCGCGATGCGGCTCGACTACGCCTTCGTCCCCTTCAACGACGACCTCGGCGACACGCATCGCTTCTCGCTCGCCGCGCGCTTCTAGGCCGGTGCCCCGCCGGCGGGCGGCCAGGTCTCGAGACGGAACTTGCCCTGGTCGAGCACGGCGTACGAAAAGCGCGTGATCCAGTCGCCGAGCAGAAAGAATTCGCGCCCCGCCTCGCGCCGTTCGAAGACGTGGTGGAAATGCCCGATCAGCACGGCGTCGTAGCCCTCGGCGAAACGCGGCAGCGCGATTTCGCGCCACAACCGCTCGGCTTCGAGCGGGCGCCCCTCGCGCGAGCGGCGCGAGAGCTTCGACACCAGGCGGGCGAACGGAATACCGAGGTCGGGATGGAGCCATTGATAAAGCGCGATGTTGATCCGGCTGCGCAGCACGCGCTTGAGCATCCGGTAGCCCAGGTCGCCTCCGATCAGCCCATCGCCGTGGTGCAGCCAGATCCTGCGGCCCTGGAGCTCGAGCGGCAGCGCGTCGTAGCACGCGCGCACGCCGACCTCGCGCTCGAGGAAGCTCCCGAGCCAGAAGTCGTGGTTGCCGTTGAGGTAGGTGACCGGCACCCCCGCCTGCACCAGGGCGCGCAGGGCCGCCAGGGTGCGGAACGGCCGGGCCGGAACGGCGGTGCGATATTCGAACCAGAAATCGAAAAGATCGCCGATAACGTAGAGGGCCGAGGCGCGCCCCGGCAGGCTCGCGAGGAAATCGTGGAGGCGCCGCTCGCGATCCGCCTCCCGCTCCGCGGGGTCCGCTCCGAGGTGGGCGTCGCAGACGAAGTACGCGGCCCGGTCGGACATGCGCGGCAGTCTATCAACCGTCGCTTCGCGCTCACAAGCGCGGCGAACTTGCTGACCGATGCGGGAGGTGCCCGGGCGCCAGGCGGGAACCTCGCGCGGGCGCATGCGTAGAACGAGCGGGAGCCCGCGAGCAGCGCGCAGGCCACATTTTACGGGCCGATAACAGTCGCTCGCACTTGCGCAGTAATCTTAAGCAACACTCAGGGCCGGCAGTTCCGACGATGGGAGGCATCGCATGATCCGCAATTCGGACTCGTTCAACCGTCCGCGCAGCTACTACCTCGGGGCGCTCGCGCTGGTGCTGGCGGGCCTGGTGCTCGGCCTGGGGCTGAGCGCGGGCCTCCACCTGCAACCCGAATCCACCGCGCAGCGCGGCGCCGGCGCCCAGCTCGCCCAGAACATGGGCGGCAACATGCCCGAGAGTCCGTTCGTCTCCGTGGTCGAGAAGGCGCTCCCGGCAGTGGTGTTCGTGGACGTCAAGAAGAAAGTGGCCGTGGGCGATTCGGACGATCCGCAGGACGAGATCTTCAAGCGGCTGTTCGGAGACAATCCGCACCGCGGGCAGCAGGTCCGCCCCTCGTCGGGCTCCGGCTTCATCATCGACGCGAAGGGCTACGTGCTCACGAACAACCACGTCGTGCGTGACGCGAGCGACATCACCGTGACGCTCGAGGACAAGCGCACCTTCAAGGCCAGGGTCGTCGGCTCCGACGCCGAGACCGACGTCGCGGTCATCAAGATCGACGGCGACCACCTGCCGGTGGTCCCGCTCGGCGACTCCGACCGCATCCGCGTCGGCGACTGGGCGATCGCGATCGGCAATCCGCTCGGCGTGCTGCGCGGCTCGGTCACGGTGGGCGTGATCAGCGCGCGCGGCCGCTCGGGCCTCGACATCTTCGGCGGGACGCCGCAGTTCCAGGACTTCATCCAGACCGACGCCTCGATCAACTTCGGCAACTCGGGCGGCCCGCTGTGCGACATCCAGGGCGAGGCGATCGGCATGAACACCGCGATCAACCCGAACGGACAGGGCATCGGGTTCGCGATTCCCATCAACCTCGCCCGCCACGTCGCCGACCAGCTCATCGCGCACGGCTCGGTCAAGCGCGCGATGCTGGGCGTCATGCTCGCCGAGCTCACGCCCGAGCTGGCCGAAGGCTTCGGCCTGGCGAACACCGACGGTGTGCTCATCGAGCGCGTGTTCCCGGGCTCGCCGGCCGACCGGGCCGGCATCAAGCGCAACGACGTGGTGGTGGAGTTCGACGGCGAGAGCGTCACGAGCCGTGAGAAGTTCCGCCTCAAGGTCGCCGACACGCCCACCGGCCGCCGGGTGCCGATCATCGTGCTGCGCGACGGCAAGCGCCTGTCGCTGGTCGTCGGGCTCACGGACCGCGACGAGAAGGTGCTGGCCCAGAACACCAACCCGCAGACTCCCGCGACACTCCCGCAGGCGCAGGCGCTGGGCGGGCTTGCGGTGCGCGAGCTGACCGCCGAGGAGAAGAGCAACCTCGGCATCCAGACCGGCGTCATGGTCACCCAGGTCTCGGACGGCAGCGCGGCCGAGGAGTCGGGGATCCAGCCCAACGACGTCATCGAAGAGGTGGGCGGAAAATCCGTGACCTCGGGCGTCGGATTGGCGAAGATGCTGCGGGACGCCAAGGCGGCGAAGAAGCAGCACGCCGTTCTACTGGTCTGGCGGGACAGCC
>JBGQIE010000081.1:0-11990 GCA_041498315.1 Candidatus Eiseniibacteriota bacterium | reverse complement strand
GCTGCCGTTCCTCGAGGCGGTGCGCCAGCTCAAGCTCGAGCACAAGCGCGACACCCTGTTCGTCCACGTCACCCTGGTGCCGTTCATCAAGGCGGCGGGCGAGATGAAGACCAAGCCGACCCAGCACTCGGTCAAGGAGCTGCGCGAGATCGGCATCCAGCCCGACATCCTGCTGTGCCGCAGCGAGCAGCCCCTCACCGCCGATCTGCGCGAGAAGATCGCCCTGTTCTGCAACCTGCCGACCGAGGCGGTCATCGATGCCACCGACGTGAGCTCGATCTACGAGGTGCCGCAGGTCTTCCACCGCGGCGGGCTCGATTCGCTGATCGTCAAGGAGCTGGGACTCGAGTCGGGCGATCCGGATCTCAAGGCCTGGAACGACTTCGTCCAGCGGGTCCAGAACCCGGAGCGCGGCTGCACGGTCGCCGTGGTCGGCAAGTACACCCACGTGCGCGACGCCTACAAGAGCATCATCGAGGCGTTCGTCCACGCCGGGGCGGCCAACCGCGCGCGCGTCGAGCTGCGCTGGGTCGAGGGCGAGGCGGTCGAATCCGAGGGCGCATCGCGCTTCCTGTCCGACGTGGACGGGGTCGTGGTGCCGGGCGGCTTCGGCGAGCGCGGCATCGAGGGCAAGATCCTGGCGGTGCAGTACGCGCGCGAGCGCGGGATCCCGTACTTCGGCCTGTGCCTCGGCATGCAGGTCGCGACCATCGAGTTCGCCCGCCACGTCGTGGGCTGGGCCGAGGCCAACTCGAGCGAGTTCGACGCCCACTCGCCCCAGAAAATCATCGACCTGATGCCCGATCAGTCGGGGGTGGTCGAGAAGGGCGGCACGATGCGCCTGGGCTCGTACAAGTGCGTGCTCAAGGCCGGCAGCCTCGCCGCGCGCGCCTACGGCAAGGCGGAGGTGGACGAGCGCCACCGCCACCGTTACGAGTTCAACAACAAGTACGCGGCCCAGCTCCAGTCCCGCGGCCTGGTCCTGTCGGGCAAGTGCGCCGGGCGCGAGCTGGTCGAGATCGTCGAGCTGCCGGACCACCCGTGGTTCCTGGCGGTCCAGTTCCATCCCGAGCTCAAGTCCCGGCCGCACCAGCCGCACCCGTTGTTCGTGGACTTCGTGCGCGCCGCCCTCGAGCGGCGCCGGGCCCGACGCGGCGACGACCGCTACCTGCCGGGGGAGACCCCGGCGTCGGAGCCCCCGCCCACGGCGGCCGACGAGGCGGACGCGGGGACGCGCTCGCGAGCGCGCACGCCATGAAGCGCTTTCGCATCGGCGAGGCCGAGGCCGGCTCGCCGGCCCTGCTGATCATCGCCGGCCCGTGCGTCATCGAGAGCGCCGAGCTGTGCCTCAAGGTCGCCAGCCATCTCAAGGCGGCGTGCGCGCGGCGCGGCGTGCCCTACGTGTTCAAGGCCTCGTACCGCAAGGCCAACCGCTCGAGCGCGCGCTCGTTCGCCGGGCTCGCGATCGAGCAGGGGCTCGCGATCCTCGCCCGCGTCAAGCGCGAGGTCGGCGTGCCCGTCCTCACCGACGTGCACGAGGAGCACGAGGTGGGCCCGGCCGCCGAGGTCGCGGACGTGCTCCAGATCCCGGCGTTCCTGTCGCGCCAGACCGGCCTGCTGACCGCGGCGGGGAAGACCGGGCGCGCGGTCAACGTCAAGAAGGGGCAGTTCTTGGCACCCGCCGACATGATGCAGGTGGTCGAGAAGCTCGAGCTGGCGGGCTGCGAGCGCATTCTGCTCACCGAGCGCGGCACCAGCTTCGGCTATCACGACCTGATCGTGGACATGCGCGGCCTGGTCACCATGCGCATGCTGGGCTGGCCGGTGGTCTTCGATGCCACCCACAGCCTCCAGCGCCCCGGGGGCCAGGAGACGGCGGGCGACCGGCGCTTCGCCTTCCCGCTCATGCGCGCCGCGGTCGCGTGCGGCGTGGACGGGCTGTTCTTCGAGACCCACCCCGAGCCCGCCCAGGCGCTCTCCGACCGCGCCACCCAGCTGCCGCTCGCCGAGGCGGAGGCGTTTCTCGACGAGGCGCTGCGCGTGCGCGAGGCGGTGGCCCAGAAGACCCATGCCTGAACCCCGGGCTCCGGCTCCGGTCCAAGGACCGGTGCGCGTCCTGTTCGTGGACGTGGACGGCACGCTCACCGATGGCGTGATCGGCCAGACGCCCGCGGGGGAGCTGCGGCACTTCTTCGTGCGCGACGGCCTCGCGCTCCAGTGGGCCCGGGAACTGGGCGTGCTGCCGGTCGTCATCTCGGGCCGCGACTCGCCCGCGGTCCAGGCGCGGATGGACGACCTCAAGCTCGAGTACTACGGCGGCATCGCGGACAAGGTCGCGGTCGCCGGCCGGGTGCTGGAGCGCGAGGGCGCGCGCTGGGAGCAGTGCGTCATGGTGGGCGACGACTTGCCCGATGTGCCGCTCATGAAGCGCGTCGGCTGGCCGATCGCGGTCGCCGACGGCCGCCCCGAGGTGCGCCAGGTGGCGAAGACCGTGACCGGCGAGCGCGGCGGGCGCGGGGCGGTGCGCGAGGCGGTCGAGCTGGTGCTGCGCCACAACGGCGTCTGGGAGCAGGTGCTCCGGCGCTACGGGGCGCTGTGAGCCCCGCGCGCGCGAAGCCGGCGCGAGCCCCGCGCGCCGCGCGGGCCCCCAAGCCGCCGCGGGCCCGTCCGGCGCGCGACCTGGTGGCGCTGGCGCGCGAGGTCGTGCGCATCGAGGCCGCGGGGATCGCGGCGCTCGAGGGGCGCCTGGGGGCCGAGTTCCTCGCGGCGGTCGAGATCCTCGCCGCCTGCCGCGGCAAGGTCGTGGTCTCGGGGGTGGGCAAATCGGGGCTGCTCGCGCACAAGCTCGCCGCCACCCTGACGAGCACCGGCACCCCGGCGGTGTTCCTCCACCCGGCCGACGCGCTCCACGGCGACGCCGGGCTGTTCGCCGCCGGCGACGCGGCGCTGTTCGTCTCGAAGAGCGGCGCGAGCGAGGAGCTGCTCGCCCTCATGCCCTACCTCGAGCGCCACGGCATCCCGCTCGTGAGCATCGTCGCCACGCCGCGCTCGGCGCTGGCCCGGAAAGCCCAAGTCACGCTCCTCACCGGGCCGCTGCGCGAGGCCTGCCCCATGGAGCTCACGCCCACGACCAGCATCACGGCGGCCCAGGTCATGGGCGATTGCCTGGCCGTGGCGCTGCTCGAGCGCCGCGGATTCCGGCCCGAGGACTTCCGCTTCCTCCATCCGGGGGGCGTGATCGGGCGCGCGGCCGCGCGGCGCGTCGAGGAGCTCATGCATGACGGCGACGGCCTCCCGCGCGTGCGCGAGGGGGCGCGGCTGCGCGAGGTCATGCTCGAGATCATGGCGAAACGGCTCGGGATCACCGCGGTCGTGGACGCGCGCGGCACCCTCGCGGGCGTCATCAGCGACGGCGACTTCAAACGCATCCTGGTGCGCCATCCGGACCCCTGGGACCTGAGCGCGCGCGAGATCATGAACCGCGCCCCGAGCGTCATCGCGCCCGATGCCCTGGTCGCCGCGGCGGTGCGCATGATGGAGGAGCGCGAGGCCGGGCCCATCACCGCGCTGGTCGTCGTGGACGGCGGGCGCCGCCCGGTGGGGATCCTCCACCTGCACGACTGTCTGCGTGCGGGCCGCTGACGGGCGTCGTCGCCCCGCGCGCGCGCGGGCCCGATCCCAACCACCCGCCGCGGCCAGCCGGTCCCGCGGACTCCGCTTCCCGGCGGTGCTGCTCGTCCTCGCGGTGGTGGCGGTCTACCTGCTGCTCGCGCTTCGCATCGTGCTGGTGGCGCCGTTCCACGCCGACGACTTCATCTTCCTCGAGCGCACCCGGCACGCCACGTTCCTGTCCCTGTGGCAGACCAACGACGTGCCCTTCGGCTACTACCGGCCCTGGTCGCGCGAGTTCTCGTTCTGGCTCGTCCAGCACCTGTTCGGGCCGCGCGAGCTGCCGTTTCACCTGCTCGCGATCGGTCTCTACCTCGGCACCCTGGGCATGGGCTTCACGCTCGCGCGCCGACTGGCCGGCACGCTGCCCGCAACCGCCGCAACCCTGGGCGCGGCCGCGCTCGCCGCCTGGGGGACGATCCTCATCTGGCCCTCGGGGCTCCAGGATCTGTGGATGTACGCCTTCTCGATGGGCGCCCTGCTGCTCGTGAGCCGCGGCCGGAACGCGGGCGCCACGCTGTGCACGGCGCTCGCCCTGTTGAGCAAGGAATCCGCCATGGTGCTGCCCGCGATCGCGCTCGCCTACACGCTCGTGATCGAGCGGCGCCGCCCCCTCGACGCGCTGCGGCGGACCGCGCCGCTGTGGGCGGTCCTGGTGGGATGGGCGTTCGTCCATCCGCTGCTCGCCGGGCGATGGTTCCATGCGCCGCTGCCCGCGTCCACGCCCACGGCGGCGCGCTGGATCAACCCGCTCGCTGGCTCGCTGCTCTTCCAGGCCGCATTGTCGCTCGTGAACCTCGATGCCCCGCTGGCGCCCGTCATTCCCTGGAAGGCGGTCGCGTGGGGCTCGCTCGGCCCGATCGCCTCACTCGCGATCCCGGCGATGCTCGTGGCCTGGCGGGCGGGCCGGCGCTGGTCGCCCTCGGGGGTCGAGCCTCCCGGACCGGGGCGCGTCATCGCGTTTGGAGGGGCTTGGGCCATCCTGGGATGGCTCCCGCTGCTCCAGCCGCCGCTCACCTGGCACGCCTACTACGGGATCTTCGGGGCGCTCGGCGCCTGGCTCGTGCTCGGCGTCCTGGTCGCGCGCGTGCGCTGGCTGCTGGCGCCCGTGCTGGCCGGCCTGGTGTTCCTCCACGTGGCCGTGTCGGCCACCCCGTCGCTGGACCTCGGGACCGAGTTCTACCAGATCCGGGCTTCGAACTTCGTGCGCATGACCCGGAGCTTCCTGATGAGCCGCGCGCCCGAGATTCCGCCGCACTCGCGCATCTTCCTCGCCCAGGTGCCGGGCTCGGTGGGGCTCATCCCGTGGGACCAGCGCTCGATTGCCCCGCAGATCTGGACCGGGGACACGACGCTCGCGATGTACTACGTGTCGCGCTACCACCCGCGTGCGGAGGGCGACTCGCTCGGGCGCGACATTCTCTTCGCCTACGACAACAAGAAGGGCTGGTCGAGCCAGCTGATCGTCTTCCCCACCGCGACCTCGTCGCCCGCGGAGGTCAAGCAGTACGGGACGTTCCTGTGGGGCATCGGACATGCCGCCGAAGCCCGCGTTCAGTTCGAGCGCCTCGCGAACCAGTATCCCCGCGATTGGTCCGCGGCGTTCAACCTGGGAACGTGCTACATCCGCATGGGGGACACGCTCCAGGGTCTGCGCTGGTGCGAGCGCGCTGCGGCACTGCCCGGCGCCCCCGCCGAGCTCGTGGAGGCCTTGAGACGCCTGCGATGATGCGGAGCGTCCCGGCGCGGTCGCTCGCACGGGCCGGGTCATCGCGCCACACCGCCCGGGCCGACCATCCGGACCGTGCGTGGATTCGCGACGCCTTCAGGTCGCCGGCGTCGCCCTAGGGGCGCCGCCGCGAAAGCGGCTCTCCACCTGTGCCCGGCCGGTCAAGTACCCGCGCGGCCGGGCCGATAACCCAAAGGTATTTCAACAGTGATGCATTCTGGCACATACCGTGCTTGCGGCGGTCCGACCCCTTTGCTAGCGTGACCCTCAGCGTGATGAACCGGGCATCCGAATCCAGACTGGGGCGCTGGCAGCCCCGCTCATGGCCACGCTGGAGGTCCCTGCTTTCGGGCGGGGCCCTGCTGGCGGGGGGCCTGGTCATGATCCTTTCCGGCTGTGGCCGGCAAAACCGGGTGTGGCCGGCGGGGGCGAGCGGAGAGCTTCCCGACCAGGAGGTGAGCGACTTCGCGCTCACCGAGACCGAGCAGGGCACCCCCTCCTGGAAGCTTTATGCGCGTTATGCCGCGACCTACAGCGCCCGCAACCTGGTGGTCGCGCGCTCGATTCGGGTGGATTTCTACGACGAGAAGGGCAACAAGTCCTCGGAGCTGACGGCGCGCGAGGGCGAGATCCAGCAGCAGAGCCGCGACATGACCGCGCGGGGCAACGTGGTCCTCCAGGCCGTCGAGGGCACGCGCATGTCCACCGAGGAGCTCAAGTTCCTCAACAAGGAACAGAAGATCATCTCGCCTCCGACCCAGGAGGTGCGGGTCGAGCGCGAGGGCAACGTGCTGACCGGGTACGGGTTCGAGAGCGACCCCAACCTCAGGCACTGGGAGTTCAAGAGCAACGTCAAGGCGGTGGTGCGCGGCGGATCCGGCGGCGCCATCCTGGACCGCAAGGCGGGGGGGCATTGAGCGCGGCCGCGGTCGAGCAAACCGCCCCCGAGGGCCTGGTCGCCACGGGGCTCGAGCGTTACTACGGCAAGTGGCGCGTCGTGAACGACGTCAGCATGCACGTGCGCCGCGGCGAGGTCGTGGGGCTGCTGGGCCCGAACGGGGCCGGCAAGACCACTTGCTTCTACATGATCGTCGGGCTGCTGAGGCCGAGCCAGGGGCGGATCCTTCTCGATGGTGAAGACATCACGAGCGAGCCGATGTACCGCCGCGCGCGCCGCGGCCTGGGCTACCTGTCGCAGGAGCCCAGCATCTTCCGGCGCCTCACCGTGCGTGAGAACGTGCTGGCGGTGCTCGAGACCATGCCGCTCTCCCGGCCCGAGCGCGAGGAACGCCTGCGCGGGCTGCTCCAGGAGCTCAACCTCACCCATCTCGCCGACCGCACCGCGACCAAGCTGTCGGGCGGCGAGCGCCGGCGGGTCGAGATCACGCGCTCGCTGGCGCGGCGCCCGTCGTACATGCTGCTCGACGAGCCGTTCGTGGGCATCGACCCGATCGCGGTGTCCGAGATCCAGGACATCGTCGGCCGGCTGCGCGACCGCGGGCTGGGGGTGCTGATCACCGATCACAACGTGCGCGAAACGCTGCGCATCACCGATCGGGCCTACATCATGTACGAAGGGCGTATCCTGCTCCAGGGCACGGCGGAAGAGCTTGCCGGCGACCCCCGGGCGCGCGAAATCTATCTGGGCGATCGTTTCAGCCTCTAGACGGGAGCTGCCGACATGGAAATGAAACCCTCGCTCAACCTGTCGCTCCGGCCGGCGCTCATCATGACGCCGCGCCTCCAGCAGGCCCTCAAGCTGCTCCAGGTGCCGACCATCGAGCTCCAGCAGATCCTCAAGCAGGAGATCATGCAGAACCCGCTGCTCGAGGAGGTGGACGAGGTCACCGACAGCGAGGACCTCGCCAAGGAGGACTCTCCCGAGGAGAAGGCCAACGAGGAAGCCGAGGACCCGACCGAGGACGATCCGATCGACTGGTCGGAGTACATGCAGGAGGGCGCCTTCGACCGCGCCTACATCCCCCAGACCGAGAGTCCGGCGGAGTTCCTCGAGAAGGTCCCGGTGACGCGCACCACGCTCGCCGAGAGCCTGCTCGAGCAGCTCCACTTCCTGAGCCTGCCCGAGCGCGAGCTCAAGCTCGCCGAGTTCCTGGTCGGGTCGCTCGACGATCGCGGGATGCTCGTGACCGGGCTCGAGGACGTCGCCCAGGCGACCGGCTGCCCGGTCGAGCTGTGCGAGAAGGTGCTCAAGGTCATCCAGGCGCTCGAGCCGGTCGGGGTGGGGGCGCGCGACCTGCGCGAGTGCCTGCTCATCCAGCTCGAGGCGCGGGGCGAGAAGGACACGCTCGCCTGGCGGCTCATCCACGACCAGTTCGACAGCCTCGTCAACCGCCGCTTCCCGGAGATCGCGCGCCAGCTCAAGTGCTCGGTCGAGGACGTCCAGGTGGCGGCCGACGTCATCGCCACCCTCAATCCGAAGCCCGGGCTCCAGGTCTCGAGCGAGGATCCCAAGTACGTGGTCCCCGACCTCATCGTCGAGCGCGTCAACGACGAGTACCTCGTGCTCCTCAACGACCGGCACCTGCCGCGGCTGCGCATCTCCGCGGCCTACGAGAGCGTGCTGCGCGACAAGAAAAAGGCGGAGTGCACCGACGGCGAGGCCAAGACCCGCGATTACATCAAGGGCAAGCTCAATTCGGCGCGCTGGCTCATCCAGACCATCGAGCAGCGCCGGCGCACGATGATCAAGGTCATGAACTGCATCATCCGCGAGCAACGCGAGTTCTTCGAGAAGGGAATCGCGTTCCTGCGCCCGCTCACGCTCCAGCAGGTCGCGCGTCAGATCGACATGCACGAGTCCACGGTGAGCCGGGTGTGCAGCGGCAAGTACGTCCAGACCCCGCGCGGGGTGTTCGAGCTCAAGTTCTTCTTCTCGAGCGGGCTCGAGACCGACGACGGCGAGGATGTCTCGGCGCGCACCGCCAAGGACATCATTCGCACCCTCATCGAGGAGGAGACCAAGCAGGACCCGCTGTCCGACCAAAGCATCGCCGAGCTGCTCCATCAGAAGGGTCTGCGCATCGCGCGCCGGACGGTGGCCAAGTACCGCGAGCAGCTGGGAATCCTGCCCGCGAGATTCCGCCGCCGCGTCGCGTAGCGAGGTCGCGCCCGGGAGGCAGAGGACATGCTCATCAACACGACCACCCGCCATTGCGAGCTCGATCCCGAGGATCGGCTCCATGCCCACCAGCGACTCGAGAAGCTCCAGCGCTACGCCCGCGATCTCTACGAGGCGCACCTCATCGTGTCGGCCGAGAAATACCGGCACACCGCGGAGATCACGCTCAAGCTCAAGCACCGCGACATGGTGAGCCGCGAGGAATCGACCGGCGCCCGCATGGCGATCGACCGCGCGGCCGACGTGCTCGAGGAGCAGCTGCGCCGGCTCAAGGAGCGGCGCACCGACCGCCAGCAGCGCGGCGGCGAGCTCCCGGCGGCGGCGGGCGAGGAAGCCGAGACCGACGAACGGACCGGGGAGGAGTTCGCTTAAGTGCAGACCCTGACCGTCGCGCGCCTGTACGAGGACCAGCACGACGAGCTCCAGCTCGAGATGCTCACCGAGTCCATGGCCTCGTCGCGCGAGATCACGATCAGCGACATCCACCGCCCCGGCATGGCCCTGATGGGCTTCGTCGACAACTTCCTGCCCGAGCGCATCCAGATCCTGGGGCAGACCGAAGCCGCCTACCTCGCGACCCTCAACGACAAGCAGCTGCGCGCCGCGATCGACCGGCTGTTCCAGTTCACGATGCCGCTGGTGGTCGTGTGCAAGGGCATCGACGTTCCGACCTACCTCATCGAGCGCGGCAACCAGGCGCGGGTGCCGGTCCTGCGCACCCCGCAGAGCACGACGCCGTTCATCCACTCGCTCACCAACTACCTCGACCACATGTTCGCGCCCCACACCACCGTCCACGGCTCGCTCGTGGACGTGTACGGTTGCGGTCTGCTGTTCACCGGGCGCAGCGGGATCGGCAAGTCCGAGACCGCGCTCGACCTGGTCGAGCGCGGCCACCGGCTGGTCGCGGACGACATCGTGACGATCACGCACCGGCACGGCGACGTGCTCATCGGCTCGGGCAGCCAGCTCATGCGCCACCACATGGAGATCCGCGGGCTCGGCATCATCGACGTCCAGTCCATCTTCGGGGTGCGCTCGATCCGGCTCCAGAAGCGCGTCGAGGTCGAGGTCGTGCTCAAGGAGTGGTCGGCCGACGAGGACTACGAGCGCATGGGACTCGAGGACCGCAAGACCGCGATCCTCGGGGTCGAGATTCCGCGCGTCGAGGTGCCGATCGTGCCGGGCAAGAACGTGACCGTGATCGCCGAGGTGGTCGCGCTCAACTACCTGGTCAAGGTGTACGGCGGCTATTCCCCCGCCGAGCGGCTCAACCAGCACCTCATCGAGGTCATGAAGCGCAAGAGCGCGGCCAAGGCCTGGGTGCGCGAGGACACCGAATAGTGCGCGTCCCGGCGCTCCTCGTCATGCACGCCGATCTCGCCGCCGCCCTGTTGCGCGCCGCCGAGCAGATGTTCGGGCCGGTCGAGGACGTCGCGGTGCTCACCAACGAGGGTCTGTCGCGCGATGCGCTCGAGCGCGCGATCGAGCAACGCGTCGCGAGCTGGGACCACGGCGGCCTGGTGTTCACCGACGTGTGGGGCGGCTCCTGCCACCAGTGCGGCGCCAGCGCCGCGCGCGGCCACGGCGAGGTGGTGGTCGTGACCGGGCTCAACCTGCCCACCCTGATCGACTACCTGCACAACCGCGATGCGCTGTCCGCGAACGCGCTCGCCGAGCGGTTGCTCAAGAAAGGGCAGGACAGCATCCGGCTCCAGCGCGGCCAGCCGTCATGAGCTGGACGCTCCATCGCGTGGACGACCGCCTCATCCACGGCCAGGTCGTCGTCGCCTGGGGCGGCCGGCTGCACCCGGCGCGCATCTGGGTCGTCGACGACGCCTCGGCGGCCGATCCCTGGGAGCGCGAGCTGCTGGGCACCATCACCCCCGACGTCGAGGTGCGCGTGGTCACCGTGGCCGAGGCGGCGGAGCGCTACGCCGCCGAGGCGGCCGCCCCGGGCGGCTCGTTCCTGCTGGTGCGCGATCTCGAGACCGCGCTCGCGCTGGTCGAAGCCGGCGCCACGATCCCCTCGTTCACGCTCGGGGGGCTCCACTACGCCCCGGGGCGCGACAAGGTGAACGAGTACATCTACCTGGGCGCCGGGGATCGTCGCGCGGCGCGCGCGCTCATCGCCCGCGGGGTCGCGCTCCAGGTCCAGGACGTGCCCGCGACGCGGCCCCGGTCGCTGCCCGAGCTCGATCCCACGACGGCGGCGCCGTGAGCCGACCGCCCGCGCGCGGCGTCCCGCAGTCCTGACATGCGCCCGGTCACGCTCGTCCTGATCGTCCACGACCACCAGCCGGTCGGCAACTTCGATCACGTCTTCGAGCGCTCCCACCGCGAAGCCTACGCCCCGTTCCTCGAGTTCCTGGAGCGGCACCCGCGGCTGTGCCTCGCGCTCCACACCAGCGGGCCGTTGCTCGAATGGCTGGCCGCGCACGATCCCGGCTACCTCGAGCGGCTCGCGGCGCGGGTGCGCGCGGGACAGATCGAGCTGTGGGGCGGCGGATTCTTCGAACCGGTCCTGGCGGCGATTCCCGAGCCCGACCGGCTCGGGCAGATCGGGATGATGGCCGATTGGCTGGACTCGAAGCTCGGCGAGCGGCCCGCGGGGCTGTGGCTCACCGAGCGCGTCTGGGAGCCGGGGCTGGCCTCGACCCTGGCCCGCGCCGGGATTCGCTACACCGCGGTGGATGATGCCCACTTCATCGCCGCGGGTCGGCCGCGCGACCGGCTGTGGGGCTATTACCTCACCGAGGACCAGGGCGAGCGGCTCGCGGTGTTCCCGATCCACCGCGAGCTGCGCTACGCGGTGCCGTTCCAGCCGCCCGAGGCGGTCATCGAGGTGCTGCGCCGGATCGCCGAGGGGGGCGCGGATCGGATCGCGGTGCTGGGCGACGACGGCGAGAAGTTCGGCGTGTGGCCCGGGACGCACGCGCTGTGCTGGAAGGAAGGCTGGCTCGATCGGCTCGCAGTGCTGCTCGAGGCCAACCCGTGGATCGAGCTGCGACTCCCGGCCGCCGCCGTCGCGCACCACGCGCCGCGTGGCCTGGTCTACCTGCCCACGGCGTCGTACCACGAACTTCAAGAATGGGCCCTGCCGCCCGAGGCCCAGGCCCGCTACCACCGCGCGGCCCAGCGCCTCGCCGGCGAGTTCGGCGACGAGGCGCACGATCTGCTGCGCGGCGGCCACTGGCGTGGATTCCTCGCGCGCTACCCCGAGGCGAACCGCATGCACAAGCGCGCCGCGCGCGCTTCACGGCTGCTCCAGGCCCCCGGCGCGCGCAAGCGCAAGGGGTGGGAGGCGGCGCGCGAGCATCTGTGGCGCGCCCAGTGCAACGACGTGTACTGGCACGGGGTCTTCGGCGGGCTCTACCTGCCCCACCTGCGCGCCGCGGCCTGGCACGAGCTGATCGCGGCCGAGTCGTTCCTGGGCGGGGACGCGGTCCGGGT
>JBGQIE010000080.1:0-12094 GCA_041498315.1 Candidatus Eiseniibacteriota bacterium | reverse complement strand
TGGGTCTTGCTGTTGGGAGGAGGGGCGAGGGCCACGGTTCCGGCCCTGATCGCGAGTGCCGGGCCCTTCGCCAAGGTGGTGCTCCTGATCCTGCTCGGGGTCTCGGTGTATTCCTGGGCGATCATCTGGAGCCGCCTGCGGCTCTACGCGCGCGTGGAGCGCGAGGATCGCGAGTTCCTCGGCGTCTTCCGGCGGCTGCCGCCCAACGCGGACGCCCGGCTGGTGTGCGAGCAGCACCCGGGGAGCCTGCTGGCCCGCGTCGCGCTGGGCGGCCAGCGCGCGCTTGAACAGCATCCACCCGAGGCGGGAGGATCGGTGGCCCTGCGTTACGAGATCGCCCAGCGGGCGATGGATCGCGCCGCCAGCGAGGAGAGCGCCGGACTCGAACGGCACGTCGGCTTCCTGGCGACGGCGGGAAGCGTGTCGCCGTTCATCGGGCTGATGGGCACGGTATGGGGCGTCATGAGCGCATTCCTCAACATCGGGGCGCAGGGGTCGGCATCGCTCGTCGTCGTGGCGCCGGGCATCGCCGAGGCCCTGATCGCGACGGTCGCGGGACTGGCCGCGGCGATTCCCGCCGTGGTCGCGTACAACCACCTGCTCGGCCGCCTGCGGGACATCGGCAATGGCACCGCCCAGTTCGCGAGCGAATACCTGGAGCGGCGGCTCGGAGTGCGCGGATCGTGAAGCCCGGCCCCATCCATCGCCCGCTCTCCGAGATCAACGTGACACCGCTCGTCGACGTCGTGCTGGTCCTGCTCATCATCTTCATGGTCACCGCCCCGTTCCTGCAGGGCGGGCTCGAGATCGACCTGCCCAAGGTCGCGACCCGCGGCCTCGACGTGCGCGAGGGCCTGATCGTGAGCATCCGCAGCGACCGCACGGTCGCGGTGGGGGAGACCATCGTGGCCGTGGCCGGATTCGAGGACGCACTGGCCCGCGCCGGGGCCGCGCGGCGGCCGGTGTTCCTCAAGGCCGACCGCAACGTGCCCTACGGGCTGATCGTGGAGCTCATCGCGCGCATGCGGCGCGCGGGCGTGGCCTCGCTCGGGATCGTGACCGAGCCGTTGCCGCCGGGGAAAGGCCAGGCGTGAGCCCGTGCGCGGCGCGATCGTCGGCTCGAGCCTCGTCCACCTGGTGTTGCTCGCCGTGCTGCTCGCGATCCGTCATGGGGGCTCGGTCGTGATCGCCGGCCCCGACGTCGTGCAGGTCTCGCTGCTCGACCCGGCGGCCCTGGCCGCGGCCCCCGCGCCGCCGCCCGCGCCCAGCCCCCCGGCGCCCAAGGCCCCGGTCGTCAAGCCCGTGGACGAGAAGGGCGTCCGGATCGCGCCGCCGCCCAAGCAGCGCAAGCCCGCGGAAACCCACGAGGAGCCACCGCCCCCGGCGCTGCCCTACACCGCGGTCGGCAATGCCGGACTGCGCGGGCAGGTCGCGGTCGACGCACGCGACTTCGAATTCACCTACTACCTGCTGCTGGTGCGCAACAAGATCGCCCAGAACTGGGCGCCGCCGTCGGGGGTCTCGCCCGGCGGAGCCGCCACGCGCGCGGTGGTGTACTTCCGCATCGCGCGCGGCGGCGAGGTCTCGGGGGTGCAGCTCGAGACCGGGAGCGGCGTCGATTTCTTCGACCGCACCGCGGTGCGCGCCGTGATTCTCAGCGATCCGCTGCCGCCGCTGCCGCTCGCCTACGTCGGCGGCGATCTCGGAGTTCACTTCGGCTTCGAAGTCGGAGGGCCCTGATGCGTTCCATCTCACTCATCACCCTCGGCCTGCTGCTCGTGGGTTCGACCGCCGTGGGGCAGGGGACGCGCGACGTCCGCATCGACATCACGAAGCCCGGCGGCCGCATCCGCATCCACTGCGACGCGTTGACCTCGCCGGACCGGACTCCCGCGCAGCCGCTGCCCGCCGAGGCGGGCGAGGTGCTCGCGAACGACCTCGACCAGTCGGCCGTGTTCGCGGTGTCGCGCGGCTGGGCGGCACAGGACCCGGCCGACGCGCAGGCGGTGGTGGCCGGGGTGTGGCAGGTCTCGGGCCGCAAGGTGCGGCTCTCGGGGGAGGTGCGCGATCTGCCGGGGCGCCGTCCCATCCTGGTGCGCCAGTATCGCGGCACCCTCGACAACTGGCGCGCACTGGTCCACCAGTTCTCGGACGACGTCGTGTTCCAGTTCACCGGCGAGACCGGGGTGGCGCGCACGCGCATCGCCTTCGTCGCGCAGCAGGGGCGGAACAAGGAGCTCTACGTCATGGATCTCGACGGCGCGGGGCTCCAGGCGCTGACCGACGACAAGAGCATCGCGCTCTCGCCCTCGTGGTCGTACGACGGCTCGCTGCTGCTCTTCACCTCTTACCGGGGCGGCAAGGGACCGGGCATCTGGGTCGTCCACTCGAACGGGGGCCGGGCCTATCCGGTCTCGAGCCGGCCCGGGCTCAACACCAGCGCCTCCTATTCGCCCGACGGGCGCGAGATCGTGTGCTCGCTGAGCCAGGACGGGAACTCCGAGATCTACGTGCTCGACGCCCGTGGGGAGTCGCCGCAACGGCTGACCTCGAATCACGCGATCGACACCTCGCCGTCCTGGTCCCCGACCGGGCGCGAGATCGCCTTCACCTCGGATCGCGACGGCACCCCGCAGGTCTACATCATGGATCGCGAGGGCGGCAACGTGCGGCGCCTGACCTTCGAGCTCAGCTACACCGATTCGCCCGTCTGGTCGCCCAAGGGCGACCGCATCGCGTTCGTGGCGCGCATGCCGGGCGGGTTCGAGATCTACGTGTGTCTCCCGGACGGCCGCGGCCTGAGGCCGGTCGTCACCGGGGCCAGCAACGAGAATCCGCACTGGTCGCCGGACGGGCGGCATCTCGTGTTCTCATCGAATCGCGACGGCGAGAGCGCCCTGTACGTGAGCGATCTCGACGACCAGGCTCCGCGCCGTCTCAACACCGGCGGAATGCACACTTCATCGCCCGCGTGGTCGCCGCTGCCCGCGGCTCCGAACTCACCCTGATCGCATCATCCGGACACTCCAACCCGGGAGGACCTTCATGCCATACCCGATCCCTCGTCCGCTCGCCCTCGGTCTCGGGCTCGCGCTGCTGCTGACCGGCGCCGGCTGCGCCAAGAAGGCGAAGCAGGCGCCGCCGACCCCGCCGCCGACCCCGCCGATCGAGACCCCGGCGCCGCCGGCGACTCCGCCGCCGACCCCGCCGCCGCCGCCGCCGACGCCGCCCCCGCCTCCGCAGGTCAGTGCGGCCGACTTCAAGCCGGCGTTCTTCGACTACGACTCCTACGCGCTCCGCGACGACTCGCGCGGGGCACTCGACAGCGACGCTAAGCTGCTGCGCGACAACGCCAGCCTCCAGATCACCATCGAGGGGCACTGCGACGAGCGCGGCACCGTCGAGTACAACCAGGCGCTGGGCGAGAAGCGCGCCCAGGCGGCCCGCGACTACATCACGGGAGCGGGGATCGACGCCTCGCGCATCCAGATCGTGTCGTACGGCAAGGAGCGGCCGTTCGATGGCGGACACGACGAGGCGGCGTGGGCGAAGAATCGCCGGGCCCATTTCGTGCTGCGGTGATGCGCGACGGCAACGCGGGACTGCGGCCGGCCGGTGCCCCTCGCGGGGGGCGCCGGCCCGGCCGGCGTCGCCGGGCCGGGGCCGCGCTCGCGACCCTGGCCCTGGCGACCGGTGCCGCCTTCGCGCCCGGGTGCGTGGCGCCGCAGCTGGCGATGCTCCAGGGCGGCCTCGACAGCCTGCGCACCGCGGTCGACACCATCACGGCACGTGATTCGATCACCTACCGCGTGCTGCTCGACACGCGGCGCCAGATTGCCGAGCAGCGTGACGTGCTGCTGAGCACCCGCGCGACGGCGGGCTCGACGACCCAGCAGCTCTTCGAGCAGATGGAGCGCCTCGAGACGCGCCTGGACGAGACCCTGCGCCGCTTCAGCGAGGTGGCGCAGCGGACCACGCCGCCGCCGGCGGCGTCGGGCGCCACCGATCCGAATCAGCTCTACGACCAGTCCACCTCGGACCTCACCCAGGGGCGGTACGCGCTCGCGCTCCAGGGATTCCGCGATTTTCTGACCCGCTTTCCAACCTCGGATCTGGCGGACAACGCCCAATACGGCGTCGGCGAGTGCTTCTTCGCGCAGGCCAAGTTCGACAGCGCGGCGGTCGAATACGCCAGGGTGGGCGCGACCTGGCCGCAGGGGGATCGGGTGCCGGCCGCGCTCTACAAGCTGGCCCTGAGCCAGGACAACCTCGGCCAGGCCGAGGCGTCCCGCAAGACGCTTCAGGACCTCGTGAAGCGCTATCCCCAGTCGGGAGAAGCCCAACTCGCCCGTGATCGCCTGGGTTCTACGCGGCGCCGCTGAGCCCGCCGTGACCGCGGCCGGGAGCACGGCGGCCGCGCTGCTCGCGATCCTCGTGACCGCGGGCCCGGGGCGGGCGGGCGAGCCCGCGGACTCCTCGGGCGCCGCCGCCGCGGGCCACGTCATTCGCCGGGTCGAGATCCTGCGCCGCAACGTCTTCGATCCGCGGCCCGGCTCGAGGCTCGGCGGGGCGGAGCGGCTCGCGAACCGCCTGCACGTCCGCACCCGCGCCGGCACCATCCGCAGCCAGCTGTTGTTCGAGCCCGGGAATCGCTGGAACGAGGAGCGCGCTCGCGAGACCGCCCGCAACCTGCGCGGGCTGAACTACCTGGACCCGATGCGGGTCGAAGCGCACCTCGAGGGCGACTCGGCGGTGGCGGTCGTCGAGACCCGCGACCTGTGGACCATGACCCCGCGCTTCGACATCGCGAGCGCGGACGGACATCACGTGGGATCGTTCGGCATCGCGGACCACAACCTGCTCGGCTACGGCAAGTCGCTCACGCTCTCGTACCGGGACGACGAGAACGGCATCTCGAGGCGCATCGCGTACGACGACCCGGGCGTGGGCGGTGGCCGCCACCAGCTCCACTACGCGGCCGCCAAGGGGACCGAGGGCGCCCTGGACGAGATCGCCATCGGCCTGCCGTTCTACGCCGAACGGGTGGTGCGCGCCTACGCCGGCGGCTGGAGCCGCGTCACGTCCGTGACCCACCTGTTCTCGGATGGGGCGGAGCGGGCCAGCTTCAACGAGCGCAGCGAACGCGTCGAGCTCTGGTACGGCGGCCGCCGTCCGGACGGGGAGACGATCCAGCGGCTGATCGGATCCTTCGAGCTCTGGGATCGGCGGCTGGGGCCGAGCCGGCTCTTCGCCGGAGCGCCGCCCGGGTTCGGCGGCCGCGAGGAGAACATCCGCATCCGGCGGCTGGCGTGCGAGGCCGTGGTGTGGCGCCCGCACTTCGTCGAGCACAAGGACGTCAATCGGTTCTCGCGCACCGAGGACTTCGACTGCAGCGCCCAGTTCGCGCTCAAGGTGGGGGTGGCGCCCAGGGCGCTGGGGAGCAGCGCGGACGAGGGCTACGTGCGGGCGCACGGCAGCCTGGGCGCCGACACGCGCCTGGGCTTCGGCTGGGTGCGCGGCACCGGCAGCACGCGACTGGCGCCCGAGGCGATCGAGCGCATCCTTCAGGTCGATGCGCGCTGGTACGCGCGCCTGGGGCCGACCCACCTGCTCGCGCTCGGGGCCTCCGGAATCTCGGGATCGAACACGCCGCGTGACTTCCAGGCGCGCGCCGGCGGGCTCGACGGGCTGCGGGCCTATCCCATCGACGCGGTCGCCGGCCAGCGGCTGTGGCGCCTGAACGCCGAGGAGCGCTGGGGATTCTCGCCCGCCTCCTGGGAGTTCCTCAAGTTCGGCAGCGCGGTGTTCTTCGACGCGGCGCGCGCCTGGGGCACCGGGGCCGCGGACACCGGCTGGTTCCGCGACGCGGGCGCCGGGCTGCGCCTCGGCATCCCGTCGTGGGGGCTGAACGAAGTGCTGCGCGTGGACGTGGCGTGGCCGATCGAGCCGAGCCGCGACGGCGGACGGCGGCCGGTGCTCACCTTCGGATCGAGTCAGGCTTTCTAGCTCGGGGGGCGCGATCGGGGTGCCGCGGGCCACCTTGACGGGCGGGGACGCGCAACCGTAGCGTGCCCGCAGAGGAGGTTGGAAACCGTGAATCTGGAAGCGATCGCGCTCGAGATACCCGCCGAATGCAACCTGATCGCGGGGCAGGCCCACTTCATCAAGACCGCCGAGGATCTGGCGGAGATCATCGTCACCACGGTGCCCGGCGCCCATTTCGGGCTCGCCTTCTGCGAGGCCTCCGGACCGTGCCTGATCCGCACCGAAGGCGACGATCCGGCGCTGATCGCGGTCGCCGCCTCCAACGCCCGCCGCGTGGCGGCCGGCCACGCCTTCTTCCTGCTCCTGCGGGGCGCCTACCCGATCAACGTGCTCAACGCGATCAAGCAGTGTCCCGAGGTCGCGCACGTCTACTGCGCCACCGCGAATCCCCTCGAGATGCTGGTCGCCCAGACCGGGCAGGGGCGCGGCGTGGTGGGGGTGGTGGACGGGGCGTCGCCGAGCGGGGTCGAAGACGAGGCCGCGCGCGAGCAGCGGCGCGCGTTCCTGCGCAGGATCGGCTACAAGCGGTGACGCTGCGCTTCGGCACCTCGGGCATCCCGTTGTCCAGCGCGCGGCCCGGCACCGAGCACGGGATCGCGCGGGCCCGCGAGCTTGGGCTCGAGTGTCTCGAGATGGCCTGGGTCAACGGGGTCAAGATGGGGGACGAGACCGCGGGCCGGATCGCAGGGGCCGCGCGCGCCCACCGGCTCGAGCTCACGGCCCACGCGCCCTACTACATCAATCTGTGCGCCGACGGCGACGTGGCCGAGCGCAGCGTCGCGCGCCTGGTCCACACCGGCCGCCTCGCGGCCCGCTGCGGGGCGCGCAGCTTCTGCTTCCACGCCGGCTTCTATCAAGCGCACGCCGCGGCCGAGGCGCAGCGTCGGGTGCGCGCGCGCCTCGGCCAGGTCGCGCACACGCTGCGCGCCGAGGGCATCGAGGTCGACATCCGCCCCGAGCTCACCGGCAAGGCCTCCCAGCTCGGCTCGCTCGAAGAGATCCTGGCGTGGAGCGGCGAGATCGAGGGGGTGCGGCCCTGCATCGACTTCTCGCACCAGTACGCCCGCCACCAGGGGGAGTTCAACGGCTACGACGCCTTCGCCGCGATTCTCGAGCAGGTGCGCGCCCGGCTCGGGCGCCCGGCGCTCGAGCGGCTCCACGTCCACATCTCGGGGATCGAGTATGGGCCCAAGGGGGAGCGGCGCCACCTGCCGCTGGCGCGCTCGAAGTTCCGCTACCGCGAGCTGCTGCGCGCGCTCAAGGACGCGCGCGTCTCGGGCTGGGTCATCTGCGAGAGTCCCGAGATGGAGCGCGACGCCCTGCGGCTCCAGCGCGCCTACCGGAGGCTGGCGTGAGCCCGCCGGCGAGCCGCGCCGCAGTCGCCATCGTCGGCGCGGGATGCGTGGGCGCCGCGATCGCCTGGCACCTCGCGCGCCGCGGCGTCACCGACGTCGTGGTGCTCGAGCGCGAGCCCTTCGCCGGGTCGGGCTCGACCGCCAAGGCGGCGGGCGGCATCCGGGCCCAGTTCTCCACCCCGATCAACGTGCGCATCTCGATGCTGGCGGTGTCGCAATTCGAGCGCTTCGAGCAGGAGATGGAGTCCCCGCCGGTGTTCTACCCGGTCGGCTACCTGTTCCTGCTCTCCGATCCCGACCGCTGGGCCGACTTCCGGGCCCAGGTGGCGATGCAGCGCGCCCTGGGGCTCGAGGTCGAGACCCTGAGCCCCCAGGAGGTCCACGCCCGGATCCCCGAGCTCGAGGTGGACGACCTGGTGGGAGCGACCTTCTGCCCCACCGACGGGCTCGGGAATCCGCACGAGGTCACCCAGGCCTACGTCGCTCAGGCCCGGCGCCTCGGGGTGCGGTTCGAGTTCGGCCGCGCCGCGACCGGCCTGCGGGTGGAACGGGCGAAGGTCACCGGGGTGCGGACGAGCCAGGGCGACCTCGAGGCGCCGATGACGGTCAACGCGGCCGGTCCGTACGCGGCGGAGGTCGCGGCCTGGGCGGGCGTGACGCTTCCAGTGGTGCCGCTGCGACGCCACTGCTTCACGACCGAGCCGCTGCCGTTCGTGCACGACCGCCTGCCCATGATCGTGGACATGAAGTCGGGGGTGTATATGCACCGCGAGAGCGGCGGCATGCTGCTCGGGCTCGCGAACCGGGACCAGGCGCCGGGGTTCGACACCAGCGTGGACTGGGACTTCCTCGAGCGCGTCGTCGAGCCCGCGATCCACCGGCTGCCGGCCCTCGAGGCGGCCCGGGTCTCGAACGGCTGGGCGGGCCTCTACGAAACCACGCCCGACCACAACGCGGTGCTCGGGCCGCCCGCCGGGGTGGGGGGCCTGATGCTGGCGAACGGCTTCAGCGGGCACGGGTTCATGCACGCCCCGGCCGTGGGCCAGCTCATCGCGGAGTGGATCGTGGACGGAAGGCCCAGCCTCGATCTGTCGCCGCTGAGCCTCGAGCGCTTCGGCGCCCGGACAGCGACGGTCGAGGCGACCGTCATCTGACCATGCCGATCGCCCACACCACGCTCACGCTCGGGCCCTTCGAGACCAACACCTACGTGCTGGTGTGCGCCGCGACCCGCGACACCGCGGTCGTCGACGTGGGCTTCGAGCCCGAGGCCGTCATCCGGCTGCTCCAGGAGCGCGGCCTCGCGCCGCGCCTGCTGCTCAACACCCATGCCCACTACGATCACGTCGCGGGCATGCGCACCGTTCAGGAATCGCTCGGTGGCGAGTACTGGCTCCATCCCGGCGATCGCCCGCTGCTCGATCATCTGGGCGAGCAGGGCGCGATGTTCGGCCTGCCGTCCGCCTCCGCCCCTGCCACGGTCCACGACCTGGCCGACGGCCAGCGCATCGCCCTCGGCCGCGAGACGCTCGAGGTCATCCACACGCCCGGGCATTCGCCCGGCGGGGTGACGTTCCGGAGCGGCGACGACCTATGGGTGGGCGACACGCTGTTCGCCGGCTCGATCGGGCGCACCGACCTGCCGGGCGGCTCGTTCGAGACTCTCGAGCGCTCGATCCGCACGCGGCTGTTCCCGCTCGGCGATCGCCTGCGCGTGTTCCCGGGACACGGGCCGCCGACCACGATCGGCCGCGAGCGCGCCGACAATCCGTTCGTGGGCGAGCGGGCGAGGCTGGCGTGAGCCGGGTCGCGGCGGGCGCCTGGAGCGCCAGTCTCAAGATCGACCCCACGGCGTTCATCGCGCCCGGGGCGGTGGTCGTTGGCACCGTGTCGCTCGGGGCGCGCTCGAGCGTGTGGTTCAACACCGTGGTGCGCGGCGACACCGCGCCCATCGAGGTGGGCGAGGGCACCAACCTCCAGGACAACACCGTGGTCCACGTGGACGAGGGCCAGCCCGCCGTGATCGGCGCGCGCGTCACGGTCGGGCATCGCACCATCGTCCACGGCTGCGTCATCGAGGACGAGTGCCTGATCGGCATGGGATCGATCGTGCTCTCGGGCGCCCGCATCGGGCGCGGATCGCTGGTGGGCGCCGGTGCGCTGGTGCGCGAGGGCCAGATCGTGCCGCCCGGAAGCCTGGTCGTCGGCGCGCCGGCGCGGCTCGTGGGTCCGGTCGCGGAGTCCCATCGCGAGGCCATCCAGCGTGGCGCCGCGCACTACGCCGAGCTGGCGGCGAGCTACGCCGCGCGCGGGTTCGCGCGCCCGCGCCCGCCCCGCGCGCATCCCACCGGGATCACCTCGCTCGAGCGCGGGCCGATGTCGTTCCTCGAGTGGGGACAGCTCCTGGCGGTGCTGGCGGAGAGTCCCGACTTCGCGGCCGGCCTGCTCGAGCGCCACGGGGAGGCGCCGTGGCGGCGGGCGCCGGGGCCGAAACGCTGGAGCGCCCACGAAGTGGTCTGCCACCTGTGCGACGCCGACCGCGAGGTGCTGGGGCCCCGGACCGAGCGCATCCTCGCCGAGGATTGTCCGCAGTTCCTCTACGTCGACATGACGGGCTGGGACGTGGCGCGCGGCTACCGGGAGCAGCCGACGGCCGCAGCGCTGGCGGAGTGGCGCGACGTGCGCCGCGGGATCCTGGGCCGGCTCGCCCCGCTCGGGCGGGCGGACTGGGCGCGCCCGGCCGTCCACTCCGCCAACGGGCCGGTCACGCTCGCCGACCTGGTGCGCTACTTCGCCGAGCACGACCTGTCGCACCGGCGACAGTTGGCCGCGGCGCTGGCGGAGCGCTCGTGATCCACCTGCCCGCATCGTGCGCCCGCGGCGCGCCGCTGCGGCTGTTCGAGGCCCTGGGAACGCGCGGGGTGCGGTGGGTCGAGCGCATCGAGGGGATGTCGGACCCCGATCCCGCGGTCCTGGTGTGCGCGGAGGGCCTCTCGCCCGACGATCTGGACCGCATGCTTGCCCCGGCCGGCTCGAAAGAAGGGACGCGCCTGCTCGTGCTCAGCCGTGTGGGCGCCCATCCCGACGCCCGCGCGCGCGCGCTGCGCGCCCTGTGGACGCTCGAGGAGCGCGCGCGGGCGACCGGGCTTCCGCACCTGACGCTGCGCCTCGGGCCGCTGGTCGGACCGCAGAGCCCGCTGTGGCTCATGCTCGCCTCGCGACCGCGGCTGCCGCGCGGCGGGCGCCAGCTCCTGAACCCGGTGTGCGAAGAGGACGTGGTCGAGACCCTCGAGCGTGCGCTCGCCGGGCGTGGGACCTGGGAAGGCTGGTACGAGCTCGCCGGCCCCGAGGTCATGACCCTGGCGGAGCTGGCGGCGCTGGCCGCGGAGTGGCCGGAGGATCCGGTCGCCGGAGCCCAGGCCGCCTGGGAGCCGGCGCTCGAGGAGATGGCCGAGCACCGGCTGTGCGAGTCGGGCCCCTGGCTCGAGCATTTCGGCCTCGCGGTCCGTCCGCTCGCGGAGCGCGCCGGCGCCTGGTTCGCCGCCGCGCTGGGAGGGATGCCGTGAGCCGGAAGCGTCCGGTGAAGCGGGCTCGGGCCAGGCGGCCGCGGCGCGACCGCCGGGGCGCGGGGCACGCCGCGACGGCGCGGGGCCCGCGTCCGGTGGGGTGCGCCATCCTCACCGTGAGCGACACGCGCCGCGCGGCCACCGACACGAGCGGGGCGGCGATCGCGCGCCTGATCGAGCGCGCCCGCCACGCGGTGGTGCGGCGCGCCTGGGTGCGGGACGATCGCGCGGCGATCCGGCGCGCGGCGCGCCTGGCACTCGCCCGGGCCGAGGTGGACGTGCTGATCGTCACCGGCGGCACGGGGCTCGCCCCGCGCGACGTGACGCCCGAAGCCCTCGAGCCGCTGATCGAGCGCTGGCTTCCGGGCTTCGGCGAGCTGTTCCGGTTCGTCTCGATGATGCGGGTGGGAGCGGCCGCGTGGCTGTCGCGCGCCGGGGCCGGGGTCGCGCGCGGCCGGCTGGTCGTGATGCTGCCGGGCTCGAAGCCAGCCGTCGAGCTGGCGATGAAACGGCTCGTCCTGCCCGAGTTGATCCACGCGGTCCGGATGCTGGGCCGCTACCCGACGGAGGAATGAGGATGTCGATCAAGCCCGACCGCTGGATCCGGAAGATGTGCAAGGAGCACCGGATGATCGAGCCGTTCGAAGAGAAGCAGGTGCGCGCCGGGGTCATCTCCTACGGCGTCTCGTCGTACGGCTACGACATCCGGATCGCCGAGGAGTTCAAGATCTTCACCAACGTGAACTCGACCATCGTGGACCCCAAACACATGGACCCCGGCACGATGGTGGATTTCAGGGGCCCGGTGTGCGTCATCCCGCCCAACTCGTTCGCCCTCGGGCGCACCGTGGAGTACTTCCGCGTGCCCCGCAACGTGTTGTGCACCTGTGTCGGCAAGTCGACCTACGCGCGCTGCGGCATCATCACCAACGTCACGCCGTTCGAGCCCGAGTGGGAGGGCTTCGTGACCCTCGAGATCAGCAATACGACGCCGCTCCCGGCCAAGATCTACGCCAACGAGGGCATCGCGCAGGTGCTATTCTTCGAGAGCGACGAGCCGTGCGAGGTCTCCTACAAGGACAAGGCGGGCAAGTACCAGGCCCAGCAGGGGATCACGCTGCCACGGCT
>JBGQIE010000079.1:0-12155 GCA_041498315.1 Candidatus Eiseniibacteriota bacterium | reverse complement strand
GCACTCGAGCAGGCTGATCTTCTCGCGGAAGTGCTCGATATTCTCGGTGCGGCTGCGCCAGCGCTGGATGCCGAAGATCTCGCAGTCGCCCCGGGTAAGCAGGTAGTCCACGAGATGGCTGCCGGCAAAGCCGGTCACGCCAGTGACGAGCACGCGTCGCATGGGAGCACCCCGGTTCAGAACGGTCGGGCGGGCAAACGGCGCGTCACTTTATGGGTTGGCCCCGGAGGCGTCAACGCCGGCCCCCCCATTGGCCCTTACCGGAACACCTTGAAGATGGTCCCGAACGCGACCGCCACGCCCATCAGGCTCTCGCCCGCGATGATCCCCGAGGAGACCGGCACCGTGAACTCTCCGGCGAGCTTGGGCCGCGCGCGCTTGAACCACGCGGCGAGCACGGCGCCGATGAAGAACGAGACCGCGTTGAAGCCGTTGATCGTGAACGCGAGGCCGAGCCCGGTCGCCGAGGGGATGAACTTCTTCCAGCGCGGCAGCCAGATCTCGAGCAGCGGCAGGATGATGCCCAGCGTGCCGCCGACCAGGATGCCGAGCCGTGCGGTCGGATGGAGCGAGCCCACGCCCTTGGCGAGCAGCTCGGCGACCCCGCGCCACACCAGCGCCGCGGGCGCGGGCCACTTCTCGGTCGCGAGCATCGAGACGTCGGGGATGAGGATGAAGTAGACCGGCACCACGATGAGCCCGCCCGCGAGCACGCCGAAGAACTGCGCCAGGAACTGCTGCCTGGGATTGGCGCCCAGCAGGTAGCCGCTCTTGAGATCGGTCAGCAGGTCGCCGGCATGGCTGGTGGCGCCGGCGCTGATGTTCGCGGTCATCAGGTTGGTGGTGATGTTCCCCGGGCTGATGGCGCCGAAGGTGAGCTGGGTGATCTTGCTGAGCGGCCCGACCGGCGTGATGTCGGTCTCGCCGGTGGCGCGTGCCGCGACCACGACCAGGAAGAAGGTCGCGAGCACGGCGATGACGCCCATCCACCACTTGATGTGGAACAGCGAGTGCCCGAGCAGCACCGCGAGGGTACCCAGCACGATGAAGCCGCCGATGAACCACGAGCCTGGCACCTCGATCTTGTCCATCGGGTCGGCGCCACCCGACTTGCGGCCGAGGAACGCGGTGATGGTTCCGAAGGCGCGCAGGACGGTCTTCCAGTTCATGAAGAATAGCAGCAGCCCCGAGGTCACCATCATGGGCACGCCGATCCACAGGCTCCATGCCGAGATCCTGCGGAACGAGGGCGCCTCGATGACGCCGGCATTCAGCATCATGGGCGCCAGGATGATGTAGTTGACGCTCGCTCCGAGCAGCATGCTCCAGGCCTGGCGGAAGCTGATGATGGCCCCCGCGGCCACGAACAGGAGCGAGCCCTCGAGCGACATCGTGACCTGGTTGAGCATGAGCGGCTTGTCCTGCCAGGTGCCCACGCGGATCCAGCTCGTGCCCCAAGTGGACGGGATCTTGGGATACCAGTCGAGCCACTTGGCGTCGGCGTCGCGCCACCAGGTGATGATCGCGCCCAGCAGGCCGCCGCCCAGCAAGGCGGTCGCCTGGCGTGAGGCCTCGCCGCCCTTGGTGTGGAGGCTGCGCAGCGTGGTCGCGGCCGCGATGCCGCTCGGATAGGGCAGCTTCTCGATGTTGATCATCTGGCGCTTCGCCGGCACCGCGAGGAACACGCCCAGGCACGAGATCACGATCACCCAGGGGATCAGCCACAGGCAGCGCATCCCGAAGCTCGCCGGCAGCGCGGCAGCATTGAGCATCATGAGCGCGGGGATGGCGTTGACGAGCCCGCCGCTGGTCATCGAGCCCGCCGCCGAGGCGGTCGACTGCATGGCGTTGTTCTCGAGGATGCTGAAGGGCGGGAAGAGCTTCGGCAGGGTCTTGTGGAGCGTGGCGAAGATGGTGTAGGCGAGGATGCACGAGGTGATCGCCACCCCCATGCTCCAGCCCACCTTGAGCCCCACGTAGACGTTCGAGCAGGCCATGACCATGCCGAGCATCATGCCCATGATGACCGCGCGCACGGTGAGCTGCGGCATCTTGTCGCCCGCGTAGACGTTCTCGTACCACTCGCGCTCGATCTCTTCAGGGGTCTGCTTGATCTCGGCTGGGGCGGGGATGGTCTCGGTGGCCACGGAAACTCCCGGGGAAAGAGGTCGGCACTCCGCTAGCGGGCGATGGAGCGTCCCACGTTGGCCCGGCAGGGGTGCCCGGCACAAGTGGGATTTTGTGATACCGCGCCCTACCGGCCCAGCCGCTCCTGCCAGGACCGCGCCTGGTCGCGCCGGGCGCCGGGCCCGGCCCCGGCAAGATACGCCTCGATCGCCCGGGCGGCAGCCGCGCGCCGAGCAGCGGAGGGGGCGAGCGCCCAGGCTTGGAAGCTCGCGTTTGCGAGCTGGAAGGTGGCCTCGGCTCCGGCGGAGCCCCCCGGCCGCGCGGCGATGAGCCGCGCCCACTGCTCGGCCGCCGCCTCCCACGCCTCGGCGGACCGGAGCCGGGAGGCGGATTCGGTGAGCAGCCGGGCGGCGCGCCCCGTGCTCCTGAGCGAATCCGGCAGGCCCGAGAGATCATCGCCGGCCTGAAGGCCGCCCTTCGGCGTTCCACCGAGGGCCTTGAGCGACGTGAACCCGAGCACGGAGACCGGCTGGAGCACGACGCTCACCTGCGCGGCTCCGCCACCGGCCCCGACGGGCTGCCGCACCGGGCCGAAGCCCACGGCGAGCACCGAGAGCGTGCGCCCGCCCCCCGGCGTCGCGATGCAGAAGCGCCCGGAGGCGTCGGTGGTCGCGAGCGCGCCGGTCTCGGCGAGAACGACGGTGGCGTTCGCGATCGGCCGGCCCGCGGGATCGCGCACCTCGCCGCACAGGGGTGCGCGCTCGGCATCCTTTTCGAGCAGCGCCCGGGTGGTGATGGACGACTCGTTGCCGCGCACCTCGGCCGACGGCGCGCGCGCGACATCCGGCGCCGCCCGCAGCCGGTCCGTGGCCTGCGGCTCCGGCACCTTCATCGGCACCGCGGGGGCGTGCTTCTTGACGTACACCGGTTCACCGGGCTTGAGGGGGGCGGACTCGGGCGCCGGCGGCCGCGCGAACAGCGCGGCGGGCCCGCGTTGAGGGGTCACCGGAACGTCCTCGCCGCGCTCGTCGCGCCGCACCTCCTGGGCGCGGCCGAGCCGCGCGGCGCCCGCCTGGGGCTCGAGCGCCCCGGCCGGCGGGGCCACGGCGTTTCCCGCCTCGGACGAGGCTCTCGACTTCTCATCGACCGCCTCGGATTCCTTCGCGCGCGCGGGCGGCGTGCCGGCCTTCTGCTTTGCCCCCACGGCGGGCGCCGACTCGAGCTTCCCCTGGTCCGCGGGCGCGGGCACCGGCGCCGGGGCGCGGGTGGCGCGCTCGATCGCGCGCTGATCGCGTAACGCCCCCACGTTGGGCTCGCGGCTGACCATGAACGCGATCCCAACGCCCACCACGACGGCCGCGACCGCGCCCAGCCAGGCGAGCGAGCGCGGCGAGCCCCAGCCCGCGCGCACGCTCGGGGGCTCGGCCGCGCCCCGGCGCTGGGCGCCGGCGAGCCCCTCGGCGCGGATCCGGTCCCCGACCCGGTCCGCGAAGCTCTCGAAGTAGGCCTCCCCCGGATCGTGCGCGAGCGTGCGCCGCAGCGCTTCGCCCTGCGCGGACAGCGCCGCCAGCGCCCCGCGACACTCGGCGCACGAGGCCAGGTGGCGCTCGGCCTCCTCGAGCGCGCGGGGCGCGAGGGCTCCATCCACGAGCGCGCTGAGCTGGTCGGTGGTCAGGTGATTCGTCGTCATGCTCCGGTCCTGCCTTTCAGGCGCTCGCGCAGCTCGGCGCGCGCGCGCGACAGGCGCGACATCACCGTGCCCGCGGGCACGCCCAGCACGTTCGCGATCTCCTCGTACGAAAGCCCTTCGACCGCGCGCAGCACCAGCACCGCCTGGTGCTCGTGCGTCAGCTCCGCGAGCGCCGCCTCGAGATGCGCCGCGTGCTCGCGGTCCGCGGCCTGGTCGGCCGGGTCTTCGCCCCCGCCCCACTGCCGGCCCGCCTCGATGAGCGGCTCGAGCGCCGTCTCGGGGCGGCGCTTGCGGCGGCGGAACAGCGACATCGCCTGGTTCATCGCGATGCGCGCGAGCCACGGGTAGAGCGGCTCGCCGGCGCGAAAGCGCCCGATCGCCTGCCAGGCCCGCACGAACGTCTCCTGGGCCAGGTCGTCCGCGTCGCTCGCGTTGCGGGTGAGCCCATAGGCCACCCGATAGATGGCGCGCTGGTAGCGGCGCACGATCTGGCCGAATGCGTCGGCGTCTCCGGACTGGGCCGCCCGGACCAGATGGGCTTCCTCGCCCGGCTCCAACAATGGACTACGCCCCGGCGTCGCCGTCATTCCGTGGGTGGTGCTCCGAAGCTCGCGTTCCGCACCCATAGGTCATTGTCCGGCCATCGCTTGTGCACGTTTCAGACCTGCAACGAGGCGGTGGCCTCGGCGCACTCGTGGCGGGCGGTCTCGAGGGCGGAGCGCGGGTCGATCGCCGAGGTCACCGCCCGGCCCAGCACCAGCAAGCTCGAGCCCTGGGTGACCGCCTCGGCCACCGTGGTCACGCGCTGCTGGTCGTCGCGATCCATGCCGGCGGGGCGAATACCCGGCGTCACCGCGAAGAACGGCTTGCCGCGGCGCATCATGCGCACGCCTTCGAGGTCGCCGGCCCCGCACACGATGCCGGCGGCCCCCGCGTGCTCGGCCATCGCGAGCTGCTTCGAGATGACGACCCCCGGCCACAACGGGTTCTCGATGCCGGGCGGCAGGTTGTAGGAATCGAGGCTGGTGAGCAGCGTGACCGCGACCACGCGCGTCTCGCCGCCGGCGCGATTCACGCCCTCGACGGCCGCCGCGATCATCGCGGCCCCGCCCAGGGCATGGACGGTGAGCAGGTCGGCGCCCAGCCGGGCGGCCGCCGCCGCCGCGCCACGCACGGTGTTGGGGATGTCGTGGAGCTTGAGATCGAGGAACACGCGCCGGCCGCGCTCCTTGAGCGCACGCACGGCGTCGGGCCCGGCGGCGGTGAACAGCTCGAGGCCCACCTTGGCGTACTCGGGTCCCTCGCCCAGGCGCTGGTCCAGCTCGATCGCCTGATCGAGCGACGCCACGTCGTACGCGATCGCGATCTCAGCCATGGCTCGTCCGCCTCCGGTTGAGGGCCGCCGGCGGGCGCGCCGCCGGGTCGGCCAGCACGGCGCGCCAGTCGAGGAGCCGCGCGATCCGGCGCTCCGCGAGCAGGGCGCGCATCTCCTCGACCACGTCGAGCGTGGCGCGCGGGTGAATGAAGCTCGCGGTGCCCACCTGGACCGCCGTCGCGCCCACGGCGATGAACTCGAGCGCGTCGCGCCCGCTCATGATACCCCCCGAGCCGATGACCGGGATGCGCACCGCGCACGCGGCCTCGTGGCAGCGCGCGAGCGCGAGCGGCTTGATCGCCGGCCCGGAGAGCCCGCCGGTCGCCCGTCCGAGGCGCGAGGTCATGTGCTCGAGATCCACGGCCATGCCGACGAAGGTGTTGACCGCGGTGACGGCATCGGCGCCCCCCTGCTCGCACGCCACGGCCAGGTCGGCGACCGAGGTCACGTCGGGCGGAAGCTTGGCGATGAGCGCCGCGCGCGTGAGCGGGCGCAGGCGCTGGAGCGTGCGCTCGAGCCGGCGCGGCACGGCCCAGTAGCGCGCACCCCCGCGCGCGATGTTGGGGCACGAGAAGTTGATCTCGAATCCGGACACCCCGCGCTCGCCGCCCAGGGCTTCGAGCAGGCGCTCCAGATCGCGCGGGGTCTCGCCGCCCAGCGAGGCCACGATCGTGGCGCCCAGGGCCCGCAGGCGCGGCAGCTTCTCGCGCACGAACGCCTGCAGCCCGACGTTCTCGAGCCCGATCGAGTTGAGCATCCCGCCCGCGGTCTCGGCGATCCGCCGCGGCGGATTGCCGGCGCGCGGCTTCAGGGTCACGGTCTTGGTGATGACGCCGCCCAGGGCCGCGACGTCTACGACGTGGGCCAGCTCGTCGCCGTAGCCGAAGGTGCCCGAGGCCGCCAGCACCGGGTTCGCGAGCGCCATCGGGCCGATGCGCACGCGCAGGTCCACGCCGCGCGGAGGGGTCATTCGATGCGCTCCCAGTCGAGTGCCGCGGCCTCGAACACCGGGCCCTCGGTGCAGCACATCGCCCACTCCTCGTTGCCGTAGAGCGAGGGGGTGCGCGCGCCGCGAAACGCCGCGCGGGCGCGGGGCGAGCGCGGCAGCGGGCAGCCGCGGCACACGCCGGTGCCGCACGCCATGATGGACTCCATCGCCAGGTGCGACGGCACGCCGCGCGCGAGGCTCCAGCGGGCCACCGCCTTGAGCATGGCGTGGGGCCCGCACGCGTGGACGACGAGCGGGGGCTTCAGGCGCGCGGCGATCCGCTCGAGCAGGGCCACGACGTGGCCGCGGAATCCCACGCTGCCGTCGTCGGTGCACAGGTGGATGCGGCCGCCGAGACGCTCGAGCCGCGCCCGCGCGTCCGGGAGACCCACGAGCTGAGTCCGGCTGCGCGCCCCGAACAGGAACTCGCAGCGCCGGCGCGAGCGCGCGAGCGCATCGGCCGCGAACAGCAGCGGCGCCACTCCGCGGCCGCCCGCGACCAGCACCGGGGTCCCGGGCTGCTCGAGCGGGAAGCCGTGCCCGAGGGGCCCCAGCAGCTCGAGGGTCGCATCCTCTTCGAGGGCCGCGAGCGCCCGCGTGCCGGTGCCGATGGGCGCGTAGAGAAAGCCCAGCTCCCAGCCGTGCCGCGCGCGGCGGCAGGCCGCCACGCTCATGGGGCGCGGCAGCAACGCCGCCGTCGCGGTGGGCCCGAGCAGGAGCTGGACGAACTGGCCGGGGGCCGGCGGATCGAAGGCGCGCGGCACCGCGAGGTCGAGCCACAGGTGGCCGGCCCCGACCGCGCGCTGGCGCACGACCCGCGCGGACACCTGGGTCCAGCCCGGGGTGACTCGCTTCACCCGCGCCTCAAGGCTTTCGGGGTCCGGCGGGCGTCGCGGTGGTGTCGCGCGGCGCGAGGGTATCGCGCGGCGCGGTGGCCAGGCTGTCGCGCGCGGGATGCGCCCCGGCGGTCGCGGCGGGAGCGGGCGGGCCGGCCGGGATCGCGGTCCCCGGGGCGGCGGCGGCACCCGCCACGGGCGGGCTCCCGGCCGGCGGCCCCTGCGCGACCGGGGGCGGGCCGGGGGCGGTGGACGGGGCGAATTCGGCGGGCGGACCTTCGAGCGCGGGGGGCGCGGGCGCCGGCGGGCCGAACGAGAGCGGGTCGGGCGGCCGCATGAGTGCCGCACCCGGCACGAGGGCCGCGCCCGGCGGACGGTGGCCGAGCGAATCCGTCGCCATGGGCGGCCCGCTGCCGAGCGTGGCGACGTTCTCGGGTGCGTGGCTGAGGGCCGGCGTGGTGTCGGCCAGCGCGAGCTGCCGCTCCGGGAGCCGGATGAGATCGGAGGGCACCTGGGCCCCTTCCATCTCCAGGTAATCGCGCGCCGCGAGCTGGGCCTCGGTCGCGGGGTGCTCGCGCACCGCGAGCCAGAAGAGCGAATCCCCCTCGGCCTTGCGGTCGAGCTTGCGGCTCAGCACCCACGCCTGCGCGACGATCGCCTTGGCGGCCCAGGGCGTGCCGGTGAAGTCGTGCTCGATCTGGTGGTACTGCTCGAGTGCCCGCTCGGGCTTGTTGATCTGGAACAGGTACTGCTCGGCGAGCAGGAAGCCGGCCTCGGCCTTGGCCTCGACCGTGTCCTTGGTCGTGCTGCGGAACTTGGCGATCCGGTCGAGGTTCGCGAGCCGCTGAGCCGCCTGGGTCACGAACGCCGAGCTGGCGATGTCCCGCACCTTCGCGTACTCGGCGCGCGCCTTCTCGAAATCGTCGGCCGCGATCTCGTAGGTGTAGCCGATCCTGAACTGGGCCTCCGCGGCGAGCGGCGTGCGGGGATAGTCGCGCACCACGCCATGGTAGGCGGTCACCGCCTCCTTGACGTTGCCCTGCAGCATGGCCACGGTCGCGATGCGCACCGTCAGGCGCCCGTAGCGGTCATTCGCCGCGCCCTGCGGCGGGGCGGACTGGACCACACCCGGGTTCGTCGGAGTGTCCACCGGCTCGGGCAGGGTGGGCGGCGGCGGCTCGTGCGACTGGGCGTCCTTGAGCAGCGCCAGCTCCTCGGTGTAGGCCTTCGCCGCCTCGAGGCAGTCCGCCTCGCGCAGCAGGAAGTTGAGTCGATCCTCGTCGGTGCGCGCGTCAAGGCCGAGCGCGTGAAAATCCTCGCGCGCCTTGGCGTACGCCTGGTTCTTGTAGTCGGCCTCGGCGCGCACCGAGCGCGCCTGGGGCGCGAGCGGGCTCTTGGGCCAGCGCTCGAGCAGCCGGCTCGCCGAGGCCACCGCGCCCTCGTAGTCCTGGAGCGTGCTCAAGGCCCGGGCGCGCTCGATCAGGGCGTAGGGCACGAGCGCGTGCTTGGGCGCCTGCGCCAGGAACTCCTCGAGCGTGCGCGCGGCCTCGCGGGGCTTGCGATTCTGCCGGTAGGCGACCCCCAGGTAGAACTTGGCCTCGGCCGCGAGCGGGCTTTTGGGATAGCGGGCCCCGAAGTCATCGAGCATGACGATGGTCTGCCCCGGATCGTCCTTGCCGAGCAGGCCGCGCGCCCACAGCAGGTAGGCGTCGTCCACCCACTTCGACTTGGGGTACTGGCCCAGGACCTTCTTGGAGTAGTCGATGGACTTGCTGAAGTTCTGGTTGTCGATCGGGCCGGTCCGGTCCACGAGGTAGGGCTGCCGGACGGCCGCGATGTCGTAGTACTTCCGTGCCAGGTAGAAGGTGTTGTAGTAGGCGCACGACGAGGCGAACAGGGCCAGCGCCACGAGGGCGCCGAGCACGACGGGGCGCGGGCTCACAGCGCCTCCTGGAGCGCCGTGACCTCGAGCGGGCCGCGCCGCAGAGCCTCGATCCCCGAGACCGCGGCGAGCGCTCCGGCCACGGTCGTGATGACCGGAACCCCGAGCGCCACCGCGCGCTCACGGATCGCCTTCTCGTCGTACTCGGACGCGCGCCCGAGCGGTGTGTTGATCACGAGCTGGATCTCCCCCGCTTCGATCAGGTCTACGGCGTTCGGCCGGCCCTCGTGGACCTTGAAGACCTCCCGGCACGGTACCCCGTTCCGGCGCAGAAAGCGCGCCGTCCCCCGGGTCGCCACCAGTCCATACCCCATTTCGACCAGCTTTTTCGCCATAAAGGTGATCGCGCGCTTGTCGTCGTCGCGCAGGCTCAGGAACACCGCCCCCGTGGCGGGCAGCGGATCGCCCGAGCCCAGGTGGGCCTTCGCCAGGGCGCGCCCAAAGTCCAGGTCGCGGCCCATAACCTCCCCGGTGGACTTCATTTCGGGGCCCAGCACGGTGTCCTCGCCCGGGAACCGGCCGAAGGGCAGCACGGGCTTCTTGACGCTCACGAAGGTGGTCTCGGGGGCCACGGCCGGGGCGATGTCGCTGAGCCGCTCCCCCGCCATGATGCGGGCGGCCAGGCGGGCGAGCGGCAGGCCCACCGCCTTGCTCACGAACGGCACGGTCCGCGAGGCGCGCGGGTTGGCCTCGAGCACGAACACCTGGTCGTTGCGCACCGCGAACTGGACGTTGATGAGCCCGCGCACGTGCAGCGCCCGCGCCAGCTTGGCGGTGTTCTCGCGGATCGTGGCGACCGTGCCTTCGCCCAGGGTGAACGGGGGAATGACGCAGGTCGAGTCGCCCGAGTGGATGCCGGCCTCCTCGATGTGCTCCATGACCGCGCCCACCAGCACGCTCTCGCCGTCGCACAGCGCGTCCACGTCCACCTCGAGCGCCCCGGCGAGGAACTTGTCGATGAGCACGGGCTCGCCCTCGGACACCAGCGCCTCGGAGGTCAGCCACTCCTCGAGCTCGTCGGGCCCGTACACGACCCGCATGCCGCGCCCGCCCAGCACGTAGGAGGGCCGCACCAGCACCGGGTAGCCGACCGTGTGGGCGCAGCTCAGGGTCTCGGCGTGCGTGGCCGCGGTCAGGCTCTCGGGCTGGGAGAGGCCCAGCGACTCGACCAGCTCGCGGAAGCGGGCGCGGTTCTCGGCCAGGTCGAGGCCGTCGTAGGGGGTGCCCCACAGCGGCACCCCGGCCTCGTGGAGCCCCTTCGCCAGCTTGAGCGGGGTCTGGCCGCCGAGCGTGACGATGACCCCGGCGGGCTGCTCGCACTCGACGACGTTGAGGACGTCCTCGAGCGTCAGGGGCTCGAAGTAGAGCCGGGTCGAGATGTCGTAGTCGGTGCTCACGGTCTCGGGGTTCGAGTTGACCATGATGACGTCGAAGCCGCGCTCCTTGAGCTCGAGCGCCGCCTGGACGCAGCAGTAGTCGAACTCGAGTCCCTGCCCGATGCGGTTGGGGCCGCTCCCCAGGATGACGACGCGCGGCCGCTCGCTCGCCGGCACCTCGCTCTCCTCCTCGTAGGTCGAGTAGAAGTAGGGCGTCTGGGCCTGGAACTCGGCGCCGCAGGTGTCCACCGCCTTCATGACCGGCTTGATCCCCCACGCCTGGCGGCGCCGGCGCACCTCGCCCTCGCTCATGCCCAGCCGGTCGGCGAGATGGCGGTCGCTGAAGCCGAAGCGCTTGGCCGCGAGGATCAGGCCCTCGCGCCACGGCGCTTCCGGATCGCGCTCGACGCGCGCCTCGAGCGCCTGGTCGAGATCCACGATGCGTTTCATCTGGGCCAGGAACCAGGGGTCGATGCCGGTGTGCTGCGCCAGGGTCTCGGGGCTGAGCCCGGTCGCGAGCGCGCGGAACAGGTCGTGCAGGCGCGCCGGGCTCGGCGACTCGAGCGCCAGTGTGAGCTCGGGCAGCTCGGCCGCGGGGGCCGCGCCCGGCAGCACGCTCGTCCCGGCCTCGAGCGCCCGCCAGCCCTTGAGGAGCGCCTCGGGGAAGGTGCGGCCGATCGCCATGATCTCGCCCACCGATTTCATGCGGGTGCCAAGCCGCTGGGTGGTGACGCGGAACTTCTCGAACGCCCAGCGCGGGATCTTGACCACGCAGTAGTCGAGCGTGGGCTCGAAGCACGCCGGGGTCTGGCGGGTGATGTCGTTGGGGATCTCGTCGAGCGTGAGCCCGACCGCGAGCAGCGCCGAGATCTTGGCGATCGGGAACCCGGTCGCCTTGCTCGCCAGCGCCGAGGAGCGCGACACGCGCGGGTTCATCTCGATGACGCGCATCTCGCCGGTGTCGGGGTGGACGGCGAACTGGATGTTGGAGCCGCCCGCCTCGACCTTGATCGCGCGCATGACGCGCAGCGCGGCGTCGCGCATCTCCTGGTAGCAGCGGTCGCTCAGGGTCTGAGCGGGCGCCACCGTGATGCTGTCGCCGGTGTGCACGCCCATCGGATCGAAGTTCTCGATCGAGCACACCACCACGCAGTTGTCGCGGCGGTCGCGCATGACCTCGAGCTCGTATTCCTTCCAGCCTAGCAGCGCCTCCTCGATGAGGATCGAGCCGGTGGGGCTGGCGGCGATGCCGGCGCGCGCGGCCTCGCGCAGCTGCCGCATGTGGAGGACCAGCCCCGAGCCCTGGCCGCCGAGCGTGAACGAGGAGCGGATGACGAGCGGGTAGCCCAACTGCTCCCCGAGCGCCACCGCCCCGGCGACCGTGGTGGCGTAGCCGCTGCGCGGGAGCTTCAAGCCCGCCGCGAGCATCGCGCGCTTGAAGCGGTCGCGGTCCTCGGCGGTCTCGATGGCCTCGAGCGAGGCCCCGATGAGCCGCACCCCGTGGCGCTCGAGCGCGCCGTTGTGGGCGAGTGCCACCGCCAGGTTGAGCGCGGTCTGGCCGCCGAGCGTGGGCAGCAGGGCGTCGGGCTTCTCGCGCTCGAGGATGCGCTCGGCGATCTCGGGCAGCAGCGGCTCGATGTAGGTGCGGTCGGCGAACTCGGGGTCGGTCATGATGGTCGCGGGATTCGAGTTGAGCAGCACGACCTGGATGCCGAGCGAGCGCAGCGCGCGGCACGCCTGGGTGCCGGAGTAGTCGAACTCGCACGCCTGCCCGATGACGATCGGGCCGGCGCCGATGACCATGACCTTCTTGAGCTCGGG
>JBGQIE010000078.1:0-12333 GCA_041498315.1 Candidatus Eiseniibacteriota bacterium | reverse complement strand
ATGCGGCCGGTGAGCCCCATGCCGGTCTGCACCTCGTCGAAGATCAGGAGCGCCTGGTTCTCGTGCGCCAGGTCGCGGAGCGCGCGCAGGAATTCGGGGCGGAAATGGTTGTCGCCGCCTTCGGCCTGGACGGGCTCGATGAGGATGCAGGCGATGTCGTCGCGGCGCTCGGCGAAGGCGTTCTTCGCCAGGTCGAGCGCTTCACCCTCGGCGCGGCGCACACGCTCGGTCTCGGCGGCATCGACCGGGAACCGCAGCTTGGGATTCGGCATGCGCGGCCAGTCGAAGCGCGGGAAGTACTGGTACTTCTTGGGATCGGCGGTGTTCGTGAGCGAGAGCGTGTAGCCCGAGCGGCCGTGGAACGCCTCGCGGAAATGCAGCACCTGGTGCCCCTTCTCCTCGCGGACGCCCTTGCGGAAGTTCTGGCGCACCTTCCAGTCGAAGGCCGCCTTGAGCGCGTTCTCCACCCCCAGCGTGCCGCCCGCGACCAGGAACAGGTGCGGCAGGTAATCGGGCATCGCGAGCCGGCCGAAGGTCTCGACGAAGCCGGCCATCTCGGTCGTATAGATGTCCGAGTTGGTGGGGTTCACGAGGGCCGCGCGCGTGAGCCGCTCGAGGAACCCGGGCTCGTGCATCCCGGGGTGGTTGATGCCGACCGGGAGGGTCGCGAAGCACGAGAACATGTCGAGGTACCAGCGGTCGCGGCGGGAATCGTAGAAGTGCCGCCCCTTGCTCTTCTCGAGGTCGAGGACGATGTCGTAGCCGTCCGCCAGCATGTGGCGGGCGAGCGTCTCGTGCACCCTCGCGGGGGCGATGGCGGGGCTGGTCCTGGAACGGGGGCTCATGACGACTCTCCTTGGGCACCGGTCGGAATGAAGCTCTCCTCCTTGACGGTCGAGAGCACCATGACGGTGCGGGTCTGGCGCACGCCCTCCTGGGCGTTGAGCTGGTGAAGCAGGAGCTGCTGCAGGCCGTCCATGTCGCGGACGCGCACCTTGAGCAGCAGCGAGAACTCTCCGGTGACGTGATGGCACTCGAGCACTTCGTCGAGCTCGAGCAGGTGATCGATGAACACCGCCTCGTGCCGCGGGTGTTCGATGAACACCTCGACGAAGGCGGTGATGGTCATGCCCACCGAGCGCGGGTCCACCACCGCGACGTAACGGCGGATGACCCCCGCGTTCTCGAGCTTGCGCAGGCGCTCGTTGACCGCCGCGGTCGAGAGCCCCACACGGCGCGCGATCTCGGCCTGGGGCAGCTTGGCATCGCGCTGAACCAGGGCGAGGATCTTCTGGTCGCGGTCGTCTAGTGCCTGTGATATATTCAGCTTCGTAATCATGGGACAAGCATATGTTCGGCAGATTACTGATTCAAGCGTAGTTTTTTCTGTGAGAGCACGAATTTCGCCAACAGCCTCGCCCACCCCAGGTCTGGCGCCGCTTTACACCTGTGCTAACCTCAAGCCGCCCATGATCTTCGCCCTCGACCTGGAAGGGGTCCTCGCCCCCGAAATCTGGCCCATCCTGGGCCAGCGCTTCGACCTGCCCGAGCTGTCGCTCACCACCCGCGACGTGGCGGATTTCTCGGAGCTCATGCACCGCCGGGTCGCCGCCACCCGCCAGCGCCGGCTTACGCTGCGCGATCTCCAGCAGGTCGCGCACGCGGTCGAGCCCTTCCTGGGCGCGCGCGAGTTCCTTTCGCGCCTGCGCGCGCTGGGCCAGGTGGTCGTGATCTCGGACACCTTCCACGAGTTCTCGGAGCCCTTGCTTCAGAAGCTCGGCGGCCACAATCTGTTCGCGAATCACTTCGAGCTGGACGCGGACGGCGCGCTCAAGGGCTTCAAGCTGCGCATCCGCGGGCAGAAGGAACGCATCGTCTCGGGTTTCAAGAGCGCGGGCTTCCTGGTCGCGGCGGTGGGCGACAGTCTCAACGACCTGAGCCTACTCAAGAGCTGCGATTTTCCGGTGCTGTTCCGCCCGGTCGAAGCGCTGTTGCGCGAGTTCCCCGGCGCGCCGGTCGCGGTCAACCTCGATGAGGCGCTCGCCCATCTGGAGGCCGCGGCGCGGCGCGAGAGCGAGAAGAACGGCGGCTAGGAGAAGTGGCGAGCGATCGTGCTTCTCCGGTGACCCCGCCCAAGCCCGGGCTCCCGCGCGGGTGAGAGTAGGTCCCCAAGCTTCGGGCAAGCGGCCCATTAAGCGCCGCTCGCCCGGAGCCGATAACCCGGTCCAGAACTCCGCGAAGAACTCACACTCGCGACTCGAGGGACCGAGGATCATGCGACCGGGCTGCAGCCGCGCGACGAGCGCGCCATTTCGGAGAACGTGGGCCGTCGCGACGATCGCGCTCGCGTTCGCGGCCGCGCCGGAGCCCGCATCCGCGACCGATTTCCACTTCCACGGCCTGCTCGACCTGGTCGCGAGCGGGCGGGGCACCGCCTACGACCAGAACGTGCTCACCCGGGGCGATGCGCCCTTCGACCCCTACGGCCTGCGCCTGTTCGCGGACGCCCGCGTGAATCCGCGGCTCGAGGTCTACTCGCAGGTCGTGCTCCGCGATGCGACCACGCCCTACGTGGACGGCGCGTATCTGCTGTTGAGCCCGCTGCCGGGGCGCGACCTGCACGTGCTGGCGGGCAAGGTGCCGTGGGCGATCGGCACGTACGCGCCGCGCACGTACTCGAACCACAATCCCCTCATCGGCGCGCCGCTCATGTACCAGTACCATTCCACACTCCTCTGGTACGAGCTCCCGCCCAGCGCCGACGCGCTGCTCGCGACCGCGGGCTCGGGGCAGTACGGAGCGAACTACTTCGGCTATCCCGAGGGGCGCGGGATGGCGATCGTGGACGATTCCTACTGGGACGTCGGCGTGACCGTGAGCGGCAGCGAGCGCCCGCTCGAGTACGCGCTCGGCATGACCGCCGGCACTCCGGGCTGGGCCAGCACGGGGCAGGACGAAAACGCGGGCCGCACCGCGCTGGGGCGGATCGGCCTGGCGCCGCTGCCGGGCCTGCGCGTGGGCGTCTCGGGGGCCTATGGCCCCTATCTCGTGGCGGGGACCAAGCCGGACCTGCCACCGGGCAAGAACGCAACCGACTACCATCAGAAGCTCGGCATGGCCGATCTCGAGCTGCTCTTCGACCATCTCGAGCTGCGCGGGGAAGCGGCGCAAAACGTGTGGGAGAGCCCGATCGTCGGCGACCTCGAGACGACGGCCGGCTACGTTGAGCTCAAGTACTCGCTCGCCTTCGGCGGCTACCTCGCCGGGCGCTGGGATGTCCTGCGCCACGGAAAGATCGCGAACTCCGCGGGTGTGAAGCACCCGTGGGATTCGGACGTCACGCGGATCGAGACCGGCATCGGCTATCGCTTCAATCGCGAGGCGGTGGCCAAGCTCATCTTCCAGCGCACCACGGTGGACCTCGAGAGCGTGCCCGCCAAGGATCGCGGGCACGACCTGCTGGCCGCGCAGCTCTCGGTCGCCTTCTAGCCTAGTACGCGACGTGGAAGTAGGCGTCGAGCCCGTTCGTTCTCGGGCCCGCGAAGTTGTCGGAGGTCCTCCCCCACTCCAGCGCGAGCCGGGCATTCGGGCTCACCGCGTAGGCCAGGTCGAGCGCGCCGAACTGATGGTCCTCCTCGCGTGTGGTCGGCGTCGCGGGGCGGTACTCGTGCTCGAGGCGGGTCGTGAGCACCCAGCGATCGCGGGCCCCGAGCGGGGCCAGCACCTCGATGAGCCCGTAGTGGTGCTTGTCGTGGTTCCCCTCCGCGGGGCGGTCGTCAAATCGGTCGAAGACGTATCCGGGCACGATCACGAGCTTCCCGCACGTCAGTGACGCGCTCGCCATGGCCTGGACGTGCTGGAGCCAGGTGTGGTCGTGCCAGATCGAGTTCTGGCGATCGAACCAGGCGCGCGCGGCCACGCGCTGGCTTCCCACCCCGTGCATGAGCAGGAAGTAGGTGTCCTCGGGGAGGTGGGAGAACGATCCGCCGTGGGCCCTGGCGAGGTCGCGAGGGCTGTCCATGAGGCCCGCCGCCCAGGTCCAGTCCGAGCGGACGCCGCTGAGCTCGACCCCCCGCGCTTCGAGGCTGACCGGCGCCGCGTAAGGTCGGAGCGTCGTGCGGCGCGAGTCGGACAGGTAGGGCAGGTCGGCGTCGTAGCGACCGGCCTTGAGATTCAACGCCCCGCGTTTCACGAGGTCGTCGAGCTGGAGGCAAGCGGGTCCGACCTCGAGGGCGTTCACGCCGGTGGAATAGCCCGCGTCGAAGCGATAGGACAACTTCCCGGCCAGTGTGCCGGCACTCTGGATCTCGAGCGCGTCCCGCCGGAACTCGTGCCGGGTGCGGTGCCCACGCGCGCCGGTCCCGGCCGCGGCGGTGTCGGCCCTGGTGAGGGCGTAGCCGGCGCCGCCGGTCAGAGAGAGCGGAAACGCGTGTGAATTCACGGTCGGCGCGCCGTGGTCGCTCTCGAGCCGGTAACCGTTCTCCCGGAACGCAATGCCGAACGCATTGAGTTGCGGGAAGGCGACGTGGCACTGGGCACAGGGGAGTCCACGCTCACGTGAGAACAGCGGCAGCGAGGCCGCCGGCCCGGGCGCGAGCTCGGCGCCGAGCAGGGCGAGGAGCGGCGCCAGGGTGAGCGCCAGACGCAGCGGCCGCGCCCCGGCTCCGACTCCGCGCGCCCAGCGCACGAGCGCCGGCGCGTCGGTGAGATCGTCGAGCAGCAGATCGGGCCCGTGCTCCGCGAGCGCCTCGCGCCGGGTTCCGCCGGTCGCGACCGCGACCACCCGCGCGCCGGCCGCGCGCGCGCAGGCGATGTCGTGCTCGGTGTCCCCCACGACGATGCACCGATCGGGCGCAAGCCCCTGCTCGCGGCCGATGCGCGCCACCGCGTCGCGGGCGAGGGCGTTGCGGTCGGGGGCCTGCTCGCCGAAGGCGCCGAAGGCGAACCGGTCGAAGATGCCGAAGTGGTCGAGCTTGATGCGCGCCATCTCGGTCATGTTTCCGGTCAGGAGCCCGAGCGTCCAGGCGGGCTCGAGTGCCAGCGTATCGAGCAGCGGCAGCACGCCCGGGAGCAGCCGGCCGCGGTTCGGGCCCAGCAGCCGCCGCATGCGATCGAACACCTGGTTCCAGAAACACGCCTCGTCGCCGTCGGCGATCTCGAGCCGGTGCTTGGCGAGGATGTCGGCGAGGATGAGCGGCTCGACGCGCCCCGCGAAGGCGATGTCGCGCAGGTCGTCCTCGATGCCGAAGTGCGCGTGGAAGGCCGAGGCGAAGGCCTCGCGCGCGGCGCCCTCGGTGAGGAGCAGCGTGCCGTCGATGTCGAACAGCCAGGCCAGCCGGGGTGTGGAGCGCGCGTCGTCCATGGAAGGAGCGGCGATGCTAGCACAGCGCGGCGCGCGGGCTCGGGGTTGACAGCGCCCGGGGCACGCCCGGCAATTCCCGCTGCCCTCCCCCCGGTGGTGTGTGTATCCTGCCGGCCTCGCTGGTGTGGTCACGAAGCACCCACACGGAGGAGCCGCGATGCTTCATCTCAATACGGGCAATACGGGTTTCATGCTGCTGTGCAGCAGCCTGGTCATGCTCATGACTCCGGGCCTGGCGTTCTTCTACGGTGGGCTGGTGGGCCGCAAGAACGTGCTGACGATCATGATGCAGAGCTTCGTCTCGCTCTGCTGGACGACCGTGATCTGGTACGTGTGCGGTTACTCGTTGTGCTTCTCGGGCGGCGAGGGCGGCATCATCGGCAACCTCGACATGGCGTTCCTGCGCAACGTCAACCTGATGACGCCGTCGCCGAACGACGGCATCCCGCTCCTCGTCCACATCGCCTACCAGATGATGTTCGCGATCATCACCCCGGCCCTGATCACCGGGGCGTTCGCCAACCGCGTGACGTTCAAAGCCTATTTCATCTTCCTCACGCTGTGGCTGCTGCTGGTCTACTTCCCGTTCGTCCACATGGTCTGGGGGGGCGGCCTGCTGGCCCGCTGGGGCGTGCTGGACTTCGCGGGCGGCATCGTGGTGCACAACATCGCCGGCATCGCGGCGCTGGCCTCGGTGCTCTACGTCGGCAAGCGCAGCGTCGCGGACAGCGGCCCGCACAGCATTCCGCTGGTGGCGCTCGGCACCGGGCTGCTGTGGTTCGGCTGGTACGGGTTCAACGCCGGCAGCGAGTTCCGGGTGGACTCGGTCACGGCCGCCGCCTTCATCAACACCGATCTCGCCGCTTCGTTTGCCGGCGTGACCTGGATGCTGGTCGAGTGGATGACGACGCGCAAGCCCAAGTTCGTGGGGCTGCTGACCGGCTCGGTCGCCGGACTTGCCACCGTCACGCCCGCCGCCGGGTACATCTCCCCGCAGGGGGCGGTCCTCATCGGCATCGTCTCGGGCGTGGTGTGCTTCTACGCCGTCGCCCTCAAGAACCGCCTCAAGTGGGACGACGCCCTCGACGTGTGGGGTGTGCACGGCGTCGGCGGCTTCCTCGGCATCGTGATGCTGGGCGTGCTCGCGACCAAGACGTTCAACCCCGCGGGCGCCGACGGGCTGCTCGCGGGCAATTCGACGTTCTTCATCCGGCAGTGCGCCGCGGTCCTCTTCTCCTCGGTCTGGGCGTTCGGTTTCACGCTCGGGATGCTGTGGCTGATCAATCGCGTGACCCCGGTGCGCGTCGAAGAATCGCACGAGCGGGCGGGCCTCGACGAGGCGCTGCACGGCGAGCAGGCCTACTTCGGAGCCGCGTGAGCCATGGGCTCCGCGATCCGAGCCCGCACCCTGCTCCTCGCCGGCCTGCTGGCCGGGGCGTGGAACCTCACGCCCCGGCCCGGCGCCGCCCGCCCGGCGGCGGACGAGCTGCCGGCGTGGCTCCACGAGATGACGCTCGACGCGTTCTTCGCGGCCAGCTACTCCTACAACCTCAACCGGCCGGCCTCGGCGACCAACCAGCTGCGAGTGTTCGATTTCGACGACAACACCTTCAAGCTCGACGAGTTCGAGCTGGTCGCGCAGCACGCCGTGGCCAGGCCCCGCGACTCGGGCTTCCGTGTGGACCTGACGCTGGGCAGCTCGGAGCCGCGCGTTGTCGCTTCGGCCGGTCTGTTTCGCGACGATGCGGGCCAGGCCGGCGACATCGATGTCCATCAGGCGTTCGCGAGCTATGTCGCCCCGGTGGGTTCGGGGCTGCGCATCGATGCCGGCAAGTTCATCACCGGGCACGGCTACGAGGTGATCGACGGCTACGATGGCTGGAACGACAACGCCACGCGCTCGCTGCTGTTCGGCTACGCGATCCCCTTCACGCACGTCGGCGTGCGCGCCGCGTACACCGTCTCCCCGCGCGTCGCCGGCACCCTGATGGTGGTGAATGGCTGGGACGTGGCGCGCGACAACAACCGCGCGAAATCGGTGGGTGCCCAGATCTCGCTGACACCAGTCGCTTCCCTCTCGATCGGCGTGAGCGGCATGGTCGGCCCGGAGCGCGCCGGCAACAATGCCGATGCGCGCAGCCTGCTCGACCTGGTCGCGATCCTCAGGCCGAACGCCCGGCTCACGCTCGGAGCCAACGCCGACTGGGGCGTTGATGAAAACGCAGCGGGCCCGGGGCGGGACGGCCGCTGGAGCGGGATCGCGGGTTACGCGCGCATCGCGATCACCGACGCCTTCGCCCTGTCGTTGCGGGGGGAGTCCTTCGACGACCCGGACGGCGTGCGGACGGGTGCCGCCCAGACGGTCGGCGAGTTCACCGCGACTCCCGAGCTGCGGCTCACCCCGCACTTCCTGGTGCGCGGTGACGTGCGCGTGGATCGCTCCACCCGGCGGGTCTTCGAGAAGCCCGGCGGCTTCATCAAGACCCAGCCGACCGTGATGATCGAAGCCATCCACGCGTTCTGAGGTCGCGGCGGAGCATGCCGGCCGCGGCCCAGGCGCGACCGCGTGGTAAGCTGGCCGGCGCACGATGACCTCCACGCCCGACCGGAGCTCCCGCCGCCCCCGGCTTCTCGTCGTGGGTCCGCTGCCGCCGCCCGTGGGCGGTGTCGAGACGGTGACCCAGGCCATCCTCGAAAGCGGCGCGTTCCACGATTTCCAACTCACCCACTGCGACTCGACCAAGGGCCGTCCCAAGCAGACCCAGGGCCGGTTCGACCTCGGGAACCTGGCGTGGGCGCTGCGCCATTTCGCGCGCATGGCTGCGGCGGTCGCGCGCTCCAAGCCCGACGCGGTCTACCTGCCGGTCGCGGGCACCTGGTCGGGCTTCCTGCGCGACATGGTGCTGGCCTACCTGGCGAAGCGCTCCGGCGCGCGGCTCATCGGCCACGTCCACGGCAGCGATTTCCATTTCGTGCTCGAGCGCAAGGGCCTCTCGGCGCGCTGGGTGCGCGCGGGGCTCGATCAATTCGACCTGCTCCTGGTGCTGGGCGAGCGCTGGAAAAAGCTGGTCGAGACCTACGGCATCCGCGGGCGCTGCGCGATCGTGCCCTCGACCTTCCGGCGCGAGGTGTTCGAGATCGGCGCGGGACTGGAGCGTCCGGCGCCGGACGGCCGGGTGGTCTCGGGCCTGCTCGTGGGCCAGGTCGGGCGCCGCAAGGGCGTGTTCGACCTGCTCGCCGCCATGAAGCGCCTCAAGGACATGGGGCTTCCCTTCCGTCTGACCCTGGTCGGCCCGGCAGAGCTCGAAGGCGAGTGGGAAGCGCTCATGGCGGAGCGCACCCGGCTCGGGGTCGAGGACGTGACCGAGTTCACCGGGCCACTTCAGGGCGAGGCGCTCTACGACCGCTTCCGGATCGGCGACCTGTTCGTCATGCCGAGCTACACCGAGGGCCTGCCAGTCGTCTTCTACGAGGCGGGCGCCTTCGCGATGCCGGTCGTCGCGACCCCGGTGGGCGCGATTCCCGACCTGATCGTGGACGGGCGCAACGGGCTGCTCGTCGAGCCGGGGCGTATCGAGCAGCTCGTGCAGGCGATCGTGCGCCTCACGCGCAATCCGGAGGAGCGCGCGCGCATGGGCCGCCAGCTCCAGCAGGACATCGCGGCGTTTCATCCCGACCGCGTGTGCGCCCGCATCGCCGAGGAAGTGCGGCGCACCCTGGAGGCGGCATGAGCGGTCTCGCCTGGCGCTGGCGGCGGCTCACCGCCATGACGCCGCACGAGATCGCGTGGCGCGCCCTCGCGGCGGCGCGCGACCGCGTGCGCCCGCCGGCCTGGGCGCGTCGAGCGCCCGGCGAGGCGTTCGAGCGCTTCTTCCCGGCGGGCCTCGAGGAGACCCTGCGCGGAAGCCGGCTCGACCGGCTGGTCCATCTGCCGGCCGAGGTCGGGGCGCTCGAGTTCGCGGTGGTCGCGGCGCGCGACCTGCGCGCCGGGCGCTGGAGCCGCTTCGGGCGCGTGGTCCAACTCGACGACCCGCCGCGCTGGCGGCGCAACTACGGCGGGAGCGGCGAGTGGCCCGACCGGCCGAGTGCCGCGATCGACTACCGCCGCGGCGATCCGGCGGGCGGCCCCAAGCCGGTCTGGGAGCTGGGCCGCCTCACCTTCCTCCCCACCCTCGCCCTCGCGGCCCGGCTCACGGGCGAGCGCGCTTACGCCGAGCGGGCGACGCGCTGGCTCGCCGACTTCTCGCGTGAGAATCCGCTCGGGCGCGGCATCCATCACACCAGCGGGATCGAGATGGCGATCCGCGTCATCACGACCACCTGGACCCTCGCGCTGCTGGGCGCCGGCGCGAAGGGCGGGCGGAACGGCGGCGGGGCGGCCTCAAGCGACCTCGCCCCCGCGCTCGGGCTCGTCATGCAGCAGGCGCTCCATTGCCGCGATCACCTGAGCCAGGGCTCGAGCGCCAACAACCACCTCATCGCCGAGTACGCCGCGATGGCGGTGGCCGGGGCGGTGTTTCCGACCTGCCGCGAGAGCGCCGGGCTGCTCGAGCACGGCCATGCGGGGCTCGAGCGCGAGACGCTGCGCCAGATTCACGCCGACGGGGTGCCGGCCGAGCAAGCGTTCGGCTACCTGCCGTTCGTATGGGAGCTGCTGCTCCCGGCCTTCATCGCCTGCGAGGCGGCGGGGTACGCGATCGGCGCCCAGGTGCGCGACCGCCTGCGCGCCTCGCTCGAGTTCGCGCGCGCGATCCGGCTGCCCGACGGGCGCTGGCCGCAGATCGGCGATGAGGACGACGGCCGCATCCTGCTCGCGATCGAGGGGCCGAGCCGGCTCGACCTCGTGGGCAACGCGCTTGCGGCCTGGCTCGGGGCCGACGGCCTGAACGGCGAGCAGGCGCTGGCACTGCTCCTGGTGGGGCGCCCGGCGGGAGCGGCGCGCCCGGCGCCCGCGGGTCTTCAGGAGTTCCCCGACGGCGGGATGAGCGTGTGGCGCTCGGACGGCCTGCTGGTCACCTTCGACCATGGCCGGCTCGGCCTGGGGGCGCTGGCAGCCCACGGACATGCCGACGCGCTCTCGGTCACGATCCACGACGGGGCGACGCCGATCGTGCTCGATCCCGGCACCCTCGCCTACCACGAGGACGCGGCGGCGCGAGACCGCTGCCGCGGCACCCCGGGACACGGCACGATCCACTTCGGCGGCCGGAGCCAGAGCGAGATGCGCGGCCCCTTCCTGTGGGGCGCGCGCGCCCGGGTCACCCGTCGCGGCGACGGTTACGAATGCCGCTGGACCACCGGCGAGCGCCACTGGCGCCGCGTCGGCGTCCAGGGCCGCGAGGTCGTGATCGAGGACCGCGTCTCGGGCGCGGGCGCCGAGTTGTGCTTCACGCTCGCGCCCTTCGCCGAGCTTCAGGTCGAGGGGCGCCGGGCGATCGTGCGCGCCGCCGGCGCGCGCGCGGTGTTCGAGGCCGACGCGATCAGCGCCTGGCGTCGCGAGCCGGGCGAGTACGCGCCGCGCTTCGCTTCGGTCGTGGCCGCGCCCCGGCTCGCGGCGACACAGAGCGCTCCCGACTGCCGCACCGTCATCCGCGTCGGGGGAAGGCTCTAGCGAACCCGACGCCCGCTCCCGGGGAGAACCGCGACTTCTCGAGCGATCATCAAGGAGGTCCTTCCAGGACAGATGGTCGCGCCGCGTTGGCCCGCTGAATCGGGTCACTTGGATCCGCTGTCCGGGCGGCCCTTCCGAGACAGCCAGCTCGGAGGCCCCGACCACGCCCGGACCGCCCGAGCGTGGTCAGCCCCCGGCTGTGACGCCTGAGCGTTACTCCAGCACCACCGCCCGTGCCACGCACGCGTTCGCGCCCTGGGTGAGCCGCAGCAGGTAGAGCCCCGGCGCCAGCGCACGGCCCGCGGCGAGATCCACCACGTGCCGCCCGGCGCCGAGCGAGCCGACCTCGCGCACCGTGATCAGCCGCCCGCTCACGTCCAGCAGCTCGAGTCGCGCCGGCACCGATGTCGGCAGCGTGAACGCCACGCTCAGCCGCTCGCCGCGTGACGGGTTCGGCCGCACCCCCTCGAGCGCGAACGCGAGCTGGACCTCCGCCGGGACGTCCACAAGCGTCACCAGGACGCGCTCCGTTACGGTCGGCGAGATGCTGCCGAACAGCTTCCCGTCCCCGCTGTAGACCGCGCTCAGCTGCCGGCTGCCGAGATAGGGCGCGAAAGACAGCAGTCCGGCCACGCCGCCAATGACCGGCGAGCTGCCGAGCGGCGTGAAGCCGTCGAAGAAGCTCACGGTGCCCGTCGGCGTGCCGTATCCCGGCGCCGGCACCAACACGGTCGCGGTCAGCGTAAGGAGTGAGCCCAAGGCCGCTGGATTCGGGCTGGACGTCAGCGTAGTGCGCGTGGACTCCAGCGCCAGCAGTACCGACACCGTGGCGGAGCCGTTGTTCGCCACCACCAGATCGGGCTTGCCATCGCCGTTCACGTCCCCGATCGCGGCCGAGTAGGGGCCGGTCCCGGTCGCGAAGTCGGTCTTGGGTCCTAACCCCCCGGCGCCATTGCCGAGCAGCACCGAGACCGTGGCGGAGCTGCGGTTCGCCACCGCCAGGTCGGACTTGCCGTCGCCGTTCACGTCCCCGATCGCGACCGAGAGGGAATTGAGGCCGGTCGCGAAGTCGGTCCTGGCCCCGAACCCGCCGGCACCGTTGCCGAGCAGTACCGAGACCGTGCTGGAAAGCTCGTTCGCCACCGCCAAATCGGGATTGCCGTCGCCGTTGAGGTCCCCGATCGCGACTGAGGCGGGGGCGTCCCCGGTCGCGAAGTCGGTCTTGGCCCCGAAGCCACCGGCGCCGTTGCTGAGCAGCACCGAGACCGTGGCGGAGCCGTGGTTCGCCACAGCAAGGTCGGGCCTGCCGTCGCCGTTGAGGTCCCCGATCGCGACCGACTGGGGATTGCCCCCGGTCGCT
>JBGQIE010000077.1:0-12522 GCA_041498315.1 Candidatus Eiseniibacteriota bacterium | reverse complement strand
CCCCGCTGGAGTCCCCGCTGGAGTCCCCCCTGGAGTCCCAATGATCGTCGGCGTGCTCCTTTCGGCCGGCGCATCGGCCCGAATGGGCCGGCCCAAGGCGCTGGTGCGCTCGGGCGGCAGGAGCTTCGTCGTCCAGGGCATCCGCCACCTGTGGAGCGCCTGCGACCAGGTCGTGGTGGTGCTCGGCTCCGGAGCGCCGCGCATCCGGGCGGCGGCGGTGCGCGACCTCGAGCGCCTGGCGCGCGAGCGGCGTCCGCGGGGCCGCCGAACGCTCGCGCTCGTGCCCGCGCGCACCCACCTCGAGGTGCGCTTCCTCGTCCATCCCGGCTGGAAGCGCGGCATGCTCTCCTCGGTCCGGGCGGGACTGCGCGCCGCGCTGCGCGCCCGGCCCGAGGCGGTGCTCGTGCTGCCGGTCGATCATCCCGCCGTGAAGCCGCGCACCGTCGCCGACCTCGCCCGCACGCTGCTCCAGGCGCTGGCCGCCTGCCGCACGTCCGGCGAGCGCGCCCGCTTCTCCTACGCGTTGATTCCCCGCCACCGCCACCGCCGCGGCCACCCGGTCGCGCTCTCGCCCGCGCTCGCGCGCGCCGTCGCCGCCGATGCCGGCGCCGAGCATCTGAGCGACGGCATCCGCAGAAACGCCCGGCTCGTGGGCTACCTCGACGTGGGCGATACGGGCGTGGTCCGGAACCGCAACACACCGCGGGACTGAAGTCCGCGCCCGCTCGTGTCGCGTTTCCTCCTGGTGGTCGATGGGTCCGGCCGGTGGGAGCTACCCGCCTGCCTCGAGCGGGCGGAACGTGCGATGACCGCGGGCGGGGGCCGGGAGTCGAGCCACCGCCTGGTGCGCCCGCCGTTCGGCCTGCTCATCCTCGGGCACGACGCCGGCGAGCCCGGCTGGATCGAAGCCGGGGACACCCTTTCCTTTTCGACCGCGTTCGCCGACCAGCTCGCCGGGCAGGCCGGATTCCTCGCGGCGTGCCTCGATGCGTTGCGCGACCCTGGGCGCGTTCCGCTTCCCGACCGGGCGAAGACGCCGCAGGGGCGGCAGGTGTGCGGACGCTTGGATGCGGGCGCCGGTGACCTCGTGCTCGTGACCGAACCGAACGGCCAGCGCCCGGTGTTCCTCTGGCAATCGGATCAGCGGCTGATCGCCGCCACCGAGCCCAAGGGTGTCTGGGCGGTGCTCGAAGGCAGGCTCGAGCTGGACGCGGACGGGCTGGCGCAGCTGTGGACCCTGGGGCACTGCCTCGGCCCCACCACCCTGCTGCGCGGGATCACCTGCGCCGAGCCCGGGAACGCCTACCACTTCGCGGGCGGGCGGCTCGGCCAGCGGGCTTGGGAACCGCCGGCATTTTCCGAAGCGCGCCGGGCAGACGCGGGCGCACTGGCTTCCGGTGTGAATCACGCCCTGCTGGACGTGCTGGCCGCCCACCGGGCGCGTACGTCGCGCGTGGCGGTGGCGCTCTCGGGCGGGATGGACTCGAGGTTCGTGCTCGCGGGAGCGGTGCGCACTTGGGACCAGGTGGAGTCCATCACGTTCGGAGAGGAGCTCAGCTCCGACGCGCGGCTGGCCGAAGCGGTGGCGCGGCGCGCCGGGGTGCCCAACCGGCGCTATTTCCCGGCCGAGGATTTCCTCGCGCGCTGGGCGGGCTACGCGGTGTGGCGTACCGACGGCATGCTGGGCTGCATGCACGCGCATGGCATGGATGCCGGGATCGCGCAGGGCGCCGAGACGCGCCACATCCTGAACGGCATCGGCGGCGACTACCTGATGGGCGCCTTCCTGCGCCCCGCGCACGTGTTCTCCGCCGCCGATCCCGACCGTGTCGCCCGGTTCGTGCTCGCCACCCGCCGCTTCCATGCCCGGCCGCTCGAGGCCATCCTCAAGCCGGAGATCCTGGCGCGGGCCCCGGTCCCGGTCGGGGAGACGGTGCGCACGATCGCGGCCCGCTATCCCTACCGCCGGCTCGGCAACGTCCTGCTGAGCTACTGGCTGCGCCATTACTCGCCGCGCATCACGGTGCTCGGCCTGGTCCTCGAGGAGCCCTGGGTGGACTACATCGCCCCGCTCGTCGATCCCGCGTTCGTCCAGGCGGTGCGCGACATCCCGCTCGAGCAGCGCCTGCTGGGGCGGCTTTACCGGCGGGCGCTGGCGCAGCTCGCGCCCGGGCTCACCACCTTGCCCTGGGAGCGGACCGGGGTTCCGCCGCGCTGGCCCGCGCTGGCCCATGCGTTCGGCCGCTACGGCCGGCGCCTCGGCCTGCTCCCGCGCTCGATTCCCACCATGAACCATGCCCGGAACTTCCGCGGCGTGCTCGCGCACTGGGTGCGCGGCCTGCTGCTCTCCCCGCGGACGCTTGCCGACGGCTACCTGCTTCCCGACTACCTGCGGGAGATCGTCGAGGAGCACACTTCCGGTCGCTCCGACCGCTCGAGCGAGCTGAGCCTCGCGATCACGAACGAGCTGTGGCGCCGGATGTTCATGGAACGCGAGGCCATTCCCGAGCGGCTGCCCGAGGGCAGCCCCGCGTCCCCGACCTAGGGCCCGGGCGGCGTCCGCCGGGCACCGCTCGAGTCGGGCCGCCCCGCGAGCCTCACGCACCACAGCTCGGCCCCGCGCTCCTCGAGCGCGAGCGCGGTCAGGCGGCCCCCGGCGCACGGGCCGCCCAGGCAGGCGCCGCTCGCCGGGTCGTAGCGCGCGCCATGGTGGCAGCACACCAGCGCGTCGTAGGCCTCATCGAAGAAGTGGGCGTCGCCGAAGTCGAGCGGAAGCGACTGGTGGCGGCAGGTGTTGAGGTAGGCGGCGAGGCGCCCGTGCCAGCGCACCGCGAACGCATCGCGCGGCAGCCCATCGAGGCGCAGGGTGAAGCGCACGCCCCCGCCCTCGGCGAGCCGGGCGGCCTCGCGCAGCACCAACACGGGTTCGAACTCGGGCGCGGACATGGCCGTGGGGCTTCCGGTTCAGGGTTTCCAGTCGGGGCGCGGGAGCGGCCCGGCACTATACGCCGGGGTGACGGGCGTGGCACAATCGGGAGGCCCGGCCTTCACGGGGAGCATTCGGAGGTCCCGATGTCCGCACATCGCCCGCTCATCGCCGTCTTCGGCAGCAGCACGATCGTCGAGTCCGATCCGTCCTGGGAGCTGGCCTACCAGCTCGGCCTGGAGCTGGGGCGCGCGGGCGCCGACGTCATGACCGGCGGGTACGGCGGCGCGATGGCGGCGTGCTCGAAGGGCGCGCACGAGGCGGGAGCGCACGTCGTGGGCGTGACCGTCGAGCTGTTCGAGCGCCGCGGCCCGGCCAACCGCTGGGTCCGGGAGCGGGTCCACACCCCCGACCTGTTCACGCGCCTGCGCACCATCGTCGAGCGCGCCGACGGATTCGTCGCGGTGCCCGGCAGCATCGGCACGCTCAGCGAAGTGTTCCTGACCTGGACCCTGTTGAGCGTGGGGGCGCGCCCGCCCGGGCCGCTGGTCCTGCTCGGCGGCCACTGGCGCGAGTGGCTCGACGCGCACCGCCGTCCCGAGCTCGTGCTGCCCCACCTGTTCGAGCACGTCGAGGTGATCGGATCGCCCGCCGAGGCGGCCCGCCGCGTGCTCTCGGGGCTCGCCGCGGCCCGCACGGCGCGGTGAGGGGCGGGAGCGCATGAACCCGACCGCCAAGCCCGCCATCCCGCCGCCCTCGACCACCGATCCGCTGCTCGAGTGGCGGCGCGAGTTCCCGACCGTCGAGGCCACGCTCCATTTCGCCTCCCACACGCTCGGGGCGATGCCGCGCGGCGTGACGGACGCCCTGAGCCGCTACGCGCAGATGTGGACGATGCGCGGGATCCGCGCGTGGGAGGAGGGCTGGTTCGGGCTGCCGACCGAGGTGGGCAACATCATCGCGGGGCTCATCGGCGGGGCCCCGGGCTCGGTCTCGATGCACGAAAACGTCACCGTGGCGCAGGCGGTGGCGCTTTCGGCGGTGGAGTTCACGCCGCCTCGGAACCGCCTGGTGTGCGGAGCGGAGGACTTCCCCTCCGTGCTCTACCTTTACGAGGGTCTCGCGCGCCGCGGGGTCGAGGTGGTGCGCGTCCCGGCGCGCGAGGGGCGCACCCTCGATGAGGACGACGTCGTCGCGGCGATCGACGGGCGCACCGCGGTGGTCGCGCTCTCGCAGGTCCTGTTCCGCACCGCGCAGCTCCTCGACGTCGGCCGCATCGCCCGGCGCGCCCGCCAGGCCGGGGCGCTCACGATGATCGACGCCTACCAGGCGGTGGGCGCAGTGCCGGTGGACGTGGGAACACTCGGCATCGACTTCCTGACCGGGGGCTCGGTCAAGTGGCTGTGCGGCGGCCCGGGGGCCGGCTACCTCTACACCGGTCCACGTGCGGCCCGGCTCGAGCCCGCGCTCACGGGCTGGATGGCCCACGCGCGCCCGTTCGATTTCGACCCGGGGCCGATGAGCTGGGACGAGGGCCCGCGCCGCTTCTGGACCGGGACGCCGGGGATTCCCTCGTACGTCGCGGCGCGCCCCGGCTACGAGATCGTGGCCGCGATCGGCGTGGCCGCGATCCGCGAGAAGTCCCTGCGCCAGACCGCGCGCCTCATCGCCTGGGCCGACGAGTTCGGCTTTCGCCTGGTCTCGCCGCGCGCGGACGCCCGGCGCGGCGGTACGGTCGTGCTCGATCTGCCGAACGCCGCGAGCGTGTGTCAGGCGCTGCTCCAGGGCGAGGTGCTGTGCGATCACCGGCCCGGAGTGGGGCTCAGGCTCGCGCCCCATTTCTACACCCGGGACGACGAGGTGGACGAGGTCATGAAGCGGGTGCGCGATGAGGCGGCCCGCGCGGGCGGCTGACACCGCGCCCTGGGGGGACGGTCGATGTTCGTGACGCTGCTGCTCGTGACGCTCGTGGTTTCGCTGGCGACCGCGGGCCTGGTCGTGAGGTTCTTCCGCGCGCCCATCGGCCAGATCCTCGATCGCATCATCGGCGAGAACATCGCCGCGGGCTGGAAGCAGTTCCTGATCTTCGCGCTGTTCGTGGTCGGGGTCTCGAACGGAGTCCAGTTCTGGAAGCTGGAACAGTACCTGCGGCCCGACACCGCGGGGCCCGGTGTCATGGGGCACGCCTTCGCGCTCAGCGCCTCGGCGATCGCGCTCGAGGTCTATCGGACGATCATCCTGGTGCTCCAGGGTCTGGCGTGGGCGCTGTTCATCTTCTTCACCATCGCTTTGATCGCGTTCGCGATCCTGCGCCGCGGCGAGCTGCGCCCGGGGGCCCCGCCGCGCGGCACGCCGTGAGGGACATCGTGAGCCACCGGGGCGCGGCATGGTAAAGTGCGCGGGTGCGCCTGATCGACATCACGCCCGCGGTTTCGCCCGCCCTCGAGGGCTGGCCCGGTGACACCCGGTTCGCGGTGGCGCCGCGCTGGTCGCAGGCGCGCGGCGATTCCTGCACGGTCGCGCGCGTCACCCTGAGCAGCCACCTCGGCGCCCACGCCGACGCGCCGCTCCACTTCCGCGCCGGTGGCGCCGACGCCGCGGCCCTGCCGCTCGATCGCTACCTGGGCCCGGTGCGCGTGGTCCAGTGTCCCGGATCGCGCGCGATCGGCCCCGCCGAAGCCGAGCGTGCCGCGGGCGCCGAGCGCGTGCTCTACCGCGTGCTGCCCGAGGGCGGGGAGCGCGCCTTCCCGGCGACGTTCGCGGCGCTCACGCCCGACGGAGCGCGCGCCCTGGTGGGCCTGGGACTCAAGCTGTTCGGCACCGACGCGCCCTCGGTGGACGCGGTGGATAGCAAGACGCTCGACGCCCACCACGCGCTCGATCGGGGCGGGGTGGCGATCCTCGAAGGCCTGGCGCTCGCCGGCGTGCCGGCGGGCGACTACGAACTCATCGCCCTGCCGCTCAAGTGGCAGGACGTGGACGCCGCCCCGGTGCGCGCGGTCCTGCGCACCCGCGACTAGGAGATCCGCCATGGCATCGGTTCCGACTTCCGCCGCACCCCGTGAGCTCAAGATCGTGCGCGAACCGCGCGTCTACCTGGTGGGCCGGCAGGTCCTGGACCCGGCGGCGATCACACGCTTCCTCGGCGACCACGAGCTGACCTGGTCCACCGACACCGAGGTCGGGGCCGAGGCGCTTGCCGAGATCGCCGGGCGTGTGTGCTACATGTCTTACGGCAAGGGCCGCAAGACCAACCGCGAGTTCATGTCGCACCTGGTCGAGGTCGGGCACGGCTCGGTGTTCGAGCACGGGGTATGGAGCTTCCTCATCACCGGGGTGTCGCGCTCGTTCACCCACGAGCTCATCCGCCACCGCCACTTCTCCTACTCCCAACTGTCGCAGCGCTACGTGGACGAGTCGGAGTCCGAGTTCATCGAGCCCGACGCGATCGCCGCCGATCCCGAGCTGCACCGGGTATGGTGCGAGGCGGTCAACGCCACCCGCGCGGCCTACGACCGGCTGGTCGCCGGACTTCAGGATCGCTTCACCACGGTCGCGGACAAGACTCTGCGCCGCAAGCTCGCCCGCCAGGCGGCGCGCTCGGTGCTCCCGAACGCCACCGAGACCAAGATCTTCGTGACCGGAAACGCGCGGGCGCTGCGCCACTTCATCGAGCTGCGCGGCAGTGCGCACGCCGATGTCGAGATCCGCAAGGTGGCGGTCGCGGTGCTCGAGATCATGCGCGCCGAGGCGCCGGCGTTCTTCTCCGACTACACCCTCGTGGACCTGCCCGACGGCACTCGCGCGACCCACACCGACCACCCCAAGGTGTGAGGCGGTGGGCGATCCCCAGGTCACGCTTCGCGAAGTGACCCGGGTGACGGGCGCCACGCTGGCGCGCGGCGAGGACGCGCTCGCGGTCGAGCGCGCGCTCGAGATCCGCGTCGGCGGCCGGGCGCTCTCGGTCACCCTGCGCACGCCCGGACACGACGCGGAGCTCGCGATCGGCTTTCTCGCCGGCGAGGGGCTCATCGCCGGGGCCGCCGACGTGACCGGGGTGCGTTCGACGGCGGCCGAATGCTCCGACCAGCCCGATGCGATCGAGCTCACGCTCGCGCCCGCGGTGCGCCTCGACTGGACCCGGCTCGAGCGCCACTTCGCAGCGACCGCCGCGTGCGGACTGTGCGGGCGCGCCCACCTCGAGTCGCTGCGGGCCGGGCTCACGCCCATGGCGTCCGGGCCGCCGATCGCCGCCGCGGCGCTCACCGGGCTCGCGGCGCGGGTGCGCGAAGCCCAGGCCGGCTTCGCCGCCACCGGCGGGCTCCACGCCGCGGCGTGGTGTGACGAGGCCCTCGAGCCGCGCGTGATCCGCGAGGACGTGGGGCGCCACAACGCCGTGGACAAGGTGGCGGGCTGGCTGGTGGGCGAGGGGCGCTACCCGGCGGGCGCGGGGCTGCTGTGGGTGAGCGGGCGCGCCGGGGCCGAGATCGTGCTCAAGGCGGCGCGCGCGCGCATCCCTGCCCTGGCCGCGGTCGGCGCGCCCTCCTCGCTCGCCGTCGAGCTGGCGGCCGCGGCCGGCATGACGCTGATCGGCTTCCTGCGCGAGGGCCGGATGAACGTTTACTGCGGCGTGGAGCGCGTGCAGGCGTCGTAGCGGCCCGCGCGGCGTGCTAGATTCAGGGCCGGGAGGATCGACTCGGATGTGGAAGACCGTCTCGGGCAGCACCGGACGCCTGATCCAGCTGTGCATCGGTTATTTCGGCTCGTACATCCTCACCGGCGTGCTGGTCAAGTACTTCACGGCGCTCCGCAGCCCCAAGATGACCGACATGGCCTACCTGTTCAACAACACGGTGGGCGGCAGCCTCACGGCCCTGACGGTCGTGTTCCTGCTCGGCTGGCTCCGGCTCAAGTCGAACCGGATGGTGCGCTGGGGCCCGTTCAACGTGCCCTCCGAGATCGCCTACATCGTGCCCTCGGGCGTGTGCACCGCGATCGTGATCCCGACCACCACGCTCATGTACACCCTGCCGATCTCGGTCATGGTCGCGATGGTGATCATGCGGGGCAGCATCATCGTCATCAGCCGGATCGTGGACGAGATCCAGATCCGGCAGGGGATCCTCACCAAACGCGTGTTCGCCGAGGAGAACTGGGCGGTCATGTTCGCGCTGTGCGCGGTGGCGACCAACGTGCTGCTCATCCCGGTCGCGGATGCGCTCGACCGATCCGGCGTTCCGGCGTCGCGCCTGCTCGGACTCCCGCAGGGCGCGGGCAAGGGGAGCTTCGACTTCCTCCACTCGGGCCCCGCGATGACGATCATGGGCCTCTACATCGTGGCCTACATGATCCGCATATACATCATGAACTACTTCAAGAACACGCGCGGCAAGGGCGTGCCGCTCGACAACAAGGGCTTCTTCGCGGTCGAGCAGATCGCGGCGAGCGGGACCATGGCCCTGCTGATCGCCTTCTTCGCCTGGTCGCCGTCGCTGCTGGGGTGGACCGACAAGCGCATCCTCGAGTTCAGCGGGGCAGTCGCCCATCCCGACGGCTGGGCGGTGCTCTCGGGGCTCCCGTACGGGTCGGTCGCGTTTTTCTCGGTGTTCATCTTCATGTTCAAGGGCCGCACCGCCACCTTCGCGGGACTCGTCAACCGCCTGACCTCGCTGCTCGCGGGCACGACCGCGACCCTGCTGCTCGCGGTGCTGTTCCGGATGAAGTTCCCGAGTCTTCAGGATTGGGTCTCGGTCGGCTTCATCCTGATCGCGGTCTACTTCCTGGGCCGCGCCGAGGATCTGCGGGTGCGGGAGCTTCAGCGCTCCGAGCCCGCCGGAGCCGCCGCCGCCGCGTCCTGAGCCGCGACCGCGCCGGCCGCAAACGCTTGGTGCGGGCGGGGCCGGGCGTTCCACAGCACCAGCATGAGCACGGCGCCGATCCCGGCGAAGCCGATCATGCTCGGGGCCCACGCGCCCCAGCCGTAGCGGTCGAGCATCAGCCCCATCCCGAAACCCACCAGCGAGCCGCCCACGTACTGCATGCCGTCGAACATGCCCGCCGCGCTCGCGGCGGCGCGCTGCCCGCCGAAATCCATCGAGGCGGTGCCCGAGAGCATCGAGTGGACCATCGAGATCGCGAACGAGTTCACCGTGAAGGCGGCGATGATCCAGGGCAGCGAGGGGTGACGCCAGATGACGTACAGGCAGGCGATCTGGAGCGCGTAGCCGATGAAGGCGACCGGCGGTCGCCGTGCCTTGAACACCCAGTCCGAGAGCGTTCCCGAGGCGAACGCGCCCGCGATCCCGGCCAGCACGACCGCGAAGGCCCCGGCCTTGAAGATCGGTTGGTCGAGCCGCAGGTGCTGCGCCTCCTGCATGTAGCGCGGGAACCACTCCTCGAAGCCCTTGCGCACCAGTCCGGTGCAGAACTCGGCCCCGGCGATCGTGATCGCGACCGGGTTCGTGAACACCTTACGCGCGACGTAGCCGAACGTGACCTTCTCGGTATCGCCGCTGGTCGCGTCCTGGGGGTCGAAGGCGGGCAGCCCGGCGTCGCGGGGGGTGTCGCGGACGAAGCTCCAGGTCAGGACCGCCATCACCGCGACAATGGCGGCGGGCAGGAAGAACTTCCACTGCCAGGGCAGGGCCACGACCAGCGTGGTCGTCATGAGCCAGAAGACGGCGGCGCGGCCGCTCTGGATCATCGAGCCGAAGATCGCCGAGAACACGCCGCGCTCGCTGACGTGGAACCAGCCCGAGTTGACCTTGATGAGCGCGAGCGCGCTGTAGGACTGGAAGTACATGTTGAGGGTCCACACGCTCGCGAGATAGGCGAGCAGCATCGGGCCGGTTCCGAGCACCCGCAGGTAGGCCCCGAGCCCGAACGCGAGGTTGAACACGCACGCGCCGATCGCCCCGGCGAGCATGGCGCGGCGCCCGCCGAAGCGGTCGGCGAGCGGGCCGTTGAACAGGGCCGAGATGCCGTAGACCAGGGTGGCCGCACTGATGATCGCGCCCACCTGGGCCTTGTTCCAGCCGTAGGCATCGGAGAGCGACTTGTTGGCGAAGCCGAAATTGTAGCGCGCCATGTACATCGAGGCGTACGTGAACCCCATGACGAGCCAGTTCTGGGTCCGGCGGATGCGAAACGGGGCGGAGTGCTGCGGGCGCTCGAAGGTCTGGGCCATGCGGGCGCTCCTCGGGGCGTGGAGGTTCTGCGCACGGCGGTCGGCGCGCCGCCGTCAGGCAGCCTTGTACCCCGGCCGGGGCGGCGGGTCAAGCGCCGCGTTGGGATCGCTCGAGGAGGGCGGTGGGGCCGCGCTCAGGCGGCTTCGAGATCGCCCGGGCGGCGCATCGGGACCCGCACCGTGACGACGGTGCCCTGGCCCAGCTCGCTCGTCACCACGATCGAGCCGTCGTGCGCCTCGATGATGCCGCGCGAGATCGAGAGCCCGAGCCCGAGGCCCGCGGAGTTGAACTCGAGCGTGCTCGAGGAATGATGGTGGTCGGAGGGGTGCGCGTTCCAGGCGCGGTCGAAGAGCCGGCGCCGGCGCTCCTCGGGGATGCCGATGCCGGTGTCCGCGACCTCGATGACGACGTTGCCGTCCTCCTCGCGCGCGCGCACCCTCACGCGTCCGCCATCGGGCGTGAAGCGGATGCCGTTGCGGATCAGGTTGGCGAGCGCGAGGCTCATGCGCGGGCCGTCGAGCTGCGCGCCCGGCAGCCCCGGAGGAATCTCGCTCGTCACGGCGACCCGCCGGCCGGTCGCGTTGGCGTTCGCCGACTCGATCGCCTGGCCGACGACCGTCGCGATCGCGCAGTCCTCGAACTCGAGCGTCAGCCGCTCGCCCTCGATGACCGACATGCGCGTGGCGTCCTCGGCGATCCGGGTGAGCGTCGAGAGGCTCTGGTCCATGCCGGCGAGCGCCTTCCTCTGCTCCGCCGTGAGGGGGCCGAGCCCCTCGTCGTCCATGAGCTCCTGGAGTCCGCGGATGATCGTGATCGGGGTGCGCAGCTCGTGCGAGGCGATGCTGATGAACTCGCTGCGCACGCGCGTGACCTCTTCGAGCGTGCTCACGTAGACCCGCAGGTGCGAGCGCATGTCGCCGAAGGTCGAGGCCAGATAGCCGATCTCGTCCCCGGTCTGGATGTCGAGCGGCATGTCGTAGTTGCCGTGCTCGAGCTCCTCGGCGACGCGCACCAGCCGCCGCACCGGCGAGGTGATGTGTTCGGAGATCAGATAGCCCGCGAACAACGCCGCGAACACCGCGACGATTCCGATCTCGACCAGCACGCGCTGGATCTCGTTGAGGTAGTCGGTCTCGGCATCGAGCGCGCGCTGCATGACGTAGGTCTGGCGCCGCCCGGGCGCGGCCTCGGGCAGCTCCTTGGCGAGCGTGAGGTAGGTGTGCTGGCGGCCCTGGAGCTTGAACATCCAGCCGCGGTTGGCGCCGCGCATCAGCTCCGGGCCGGCCTCGGCGAGCGCGCCGATCAGGGCATTGCGGTCGTGTTGGAGCTCGAGCGTCGTGCCGGTGAGCACGTTGCCGGAGAGAAAGCTCACTTCGCTGCGCGTGAGTCCCCGCAGCTCCTGGGCGATCCGCCGGTCGATGCGCGAGCCGAGCAGCAGCGCGCCCACGACGTGGCCGCCCGCGAGCACCGGGGTGACGCACACCTGGTAGTGGCCGTCGCGCCCGACGAGCAGGGACGAGACCGGGAGGTTCCGCAGCACGCCCTCGACCAGCGAGGAGGGCAGCTGGATCCGGTCGGCCGCGGCGGCGGCCGCGGTGCGTTTCGCGGCTGAGGCGATCCAGGTGCCGTCGCGGCCGTAGACCTCGAACAGGTCGCTCTTGGTGATCGCGTTGAAGTCGGTCGCCACGTCGCGCACCGTGGCGCGGAAGATCGGATCGCGGTACGAGCCCGGCAGCGTGAGCACCGAGAAGAAGCGCGGGTCGCGGACGATGACCTCGCCGGCGATGGCGATCGAGCGGGAACGGGCGGCCAGGATGCTCTCGAACAGCGCCGAGGCCCGTTGCAGATCGTCATGGGTATTGGCGTTCACGTTGCGTGTGATGCTGCGGTTGACGGTCCACAGCGTCATGACGACCAGGGCCACCAGGGGCACCACGGTGAGCACCAGGATCTTCCAACGGAGCGGGAAGCGCAGGGTCATAGGCTGAGCTCGAGCACCAGGTCGCCGCTGCCCTCGAGCTCCACCTCGCGCCTGAGGCCACGCAGGTCGGGGTGCCACACGCACACCGTGTAATGCCCCGCGGGCAGCGGCGGCAGCTCGAACGCGCCGGAGTTGTCGGGCCGGGCGAAGACGTGGTGCGGGAGCACCAGGACGAACGCTGCCATGTTGGAGTGGATGCCACAGTAGACGTTGACGAGCCCCGAACGCTCGAACACGACCCGTCCCGAGCCGCCGCGCGGCATGCGGCCCAGATCGAAGTCCTTGATGGGCGAGAGGCTGAAGACGTTGTGGTAGACCGGATCGAAGTTGGGCAGATCGACCGTGTCTCCGGCGGCGATCGCGAGCACGCGCGGGACGAACGCCAGGTTGATCTGGGCCAGGGTCGCGTGCCGATTGCCGGGGGCGAT
>JBGQIE010000076.1:0-12562 GCA_041498315.1 Candidatus Eiseniibacteriota bacterium | reverse complement strand
TTCTCATTGTGGACGAGTCGCACGTGACGGTTCCTCAGATCGGCGGGATGTACGAGGGGGACCGCTCGCGCAAGCAGGTGCTGGTGGACTATGGATTCAGGCTCCCCTCCGCGCTCGACAACCGTCCGCTTCGCTTCGACGAGTTCGAGCGCTTGACCGGACAGGCGCTCTACATCTCCGCAACGCCCGCCGCTTACGAGCTGACGAAATCGGGCGGCGTGGTGGTGGAGCAGATCATCCGCCCCACCGGGCTCACGGATCCCGAGGTGGTCGTCAAGCCGGTCCAGGGCCAGGTCGACGACCTGCTCGAGGAGATCCGCCGCCGGGTCGCCGACCACGAACGGGTGCTGGTCACGACGCTCACCAAGCGCATGGCCGAGGACCTCACCGACTACCTCGCCGAGACCGGCGTCAAGGTGCGCTACCTCCACAGCGACATCGACGCGCTCGAGCGCGTCGAGATCCTGCGGGGCTTAAGGCTCGCCGAGTTCGACGTGCTGGTGGGGATCAACCTGCTGCGCGAGGGGCTCGATCTCCCCGAGGTGTCGCTGGTCGCCATCCTGGACGCCGACAAGGAGGGCTTCCTGCGCTCCGAGCGCTCGCTCATCCAGACCGCCGGGCGCGCGGCGCGCAACGTGAAGGGCCGCGTCATCCTGTACGCCGACATCGTCACGGACTCCATGCGGCGGGCGCTCGAGGAGTTCACGCGCCGGCGCATCAAGCAGCTCGCCTACAACCAGGCAAACCACATCGTGCCGCGCACCATCGTCAAGAGCGTCGAGGAGGTCATGCGCGCGACCTCGGTGGCAGACGCGATCCGCCCCGACCAGGACCCGGTGCGCACCCTGCTCGCGGCGGCCCAGGGCGAGGACCCGCGCGCCCTGATCGCGCGGCTCGAGCAGGAGATGCTCGCGGCGGCGCGCGGGCTCGACTTCGAGCGCGCGGCCTCGCTGCGCGACCGCGCCGACGAGCTGCGCGAGGTGCTGGCGGCGGCCGAGGGGCGAGCGGGGGATGGGCCGAATTCTGGGGGGCTCCCCTCTCTCCCGAGGAGCTCTTTTCGCGGCTCGCGCCGCGAAAAGCCTCCTCGGGCGGGTCACCCCCCTCAGCACGATCGCGCGATCGCCCGCGAGCCGCGCCGCATCAAGCGGCGCTTCGGGCCGGACCGCTAGCCATGCTCGAGAGCTTCCTGCCGCTGGTCAAGTTCGCGCTCTCCGAGGACATGGGCACCGGCGACGTCACCACGCTCAACGCCGTGCCCTCGAACGTCGGCGCTCGCGCGGTCATCATGGCCAAGGCCCCGGGCGTGATCTCGGGGCTCGAGATCGCCCAGATGACCTTCCGCGAGGTCGATCCAAAGCTCCAGTTCAAGGCGCTGCTCAGCGACGGCGCCACCGTCGAAGCGGGCGCGGTGCTCGCCAAGATCACGGGCTCGGCGGCGAGCATCATGACCGCCGAGCGCACCGCCCTGAACTTCATGATGCACATGTCGGGGGTGGCGACCCTCGCGAGCCGGTTCGTCGCGGCGGTCGCCGGCACCGGGGCCATCATCCTCGACACCCGCAAGACCACGCCCGGGCTGCGCTTCCTCGAGAAGTACGCGGTCCAGTGCGGCGGCGGACAGAATCACCGGCTCGCGCTCTGGGACATGTACCTGGTCAAGGACAACCACATCCGGGCCGCGAAAGGGGTCACCCAGGCGATCGACGCGATCCTGCGCACGCGCCGCGACCTGCTGCTCGAGGTCGAGGTCGAGTCCGACGACCAGCTCCAGGAGGCGCTGCGCCCCGAAGTGGACCGCATCCTGGTCGACAACCGCAGCGTCGCGGAGGTGCGGCGCGCGGTCGAGACCGTGGACCGCTGGTGCGCCGCCCATCCCTCGGACAGCCCGCGCAAGCGGCCCGCGGCGCGGCGCTGGCCCGAGATCGAGGTGTCGGGCGGGATCACGCTTGCGCGGGCGCGCGCCTACGCCGAGACCGGCGTCGACTACCTTTCGGTCGGGGCGATCACGCACTCGGCGCCGGCGCTCGACCTGAGCCTGGAGATCGAGGAACTTGGCTGAGGCCACGTTCGATCGCGCGCGCTTCCAGGCGTTGCTGACCACCCGCCAGATCGGGCGCCATCTGATCGTGCGCGCCTCGGTCGAATCCACGAACGACGTGGCCTGGGAAGCCCTCGCGGTCGGATCACCCGACGGCACCGTGGTCGTGGCCGACGAGCAGACCCGCGGCCGCGGCCGCGCCGGGCGGCGCTGGCACCTGGCGCCCGGCGAGGGGCTCGCGCTCTCCGTGCTGCTCCACCTGGGGTGCGAGCGAAATCCGCTCGGCGTGCTCCCGCTTGGCGCGGGGCTGGCGCTCGCGCGCGCGCTCGAGCGCCTCGGCGTCGGCGTCGAGCTCAAGTGGCCGAACGACCTGCTCCTCGGCGGGCGCAAGCTCTCGGGCATCCTGTGCGAGAGCCGGCGCAACGCCCGAGCGGGCGGCAACGGGGCCGGGGACGCGGTCGTGATCGGGGTGGGGGTCAACGTGGGCGAGCGGGGCGAGCACTTCCCGCCCGAGATCCGCGAGCAGTCCACGTCGCTCGCCCTCGCGGGCTTCGCGCTCGACCGCGAGACCGTGGCCGCGGGGTTCCTCAATACGCTCGAGCCGCTGTGGGCGGAGCTCCAGGAGGGCGGGCGCGAGCCGGTGCTCGAGGCCTGGCGGGCGCGCGCCTCGTTCTGGGGGCGGAGCGTGCGCGTGAACGCCCCCTCCGGGGAGCTGAGCGGCATCGCGCGCACGCTCGATCCCGACGGCGGGCTGGTGCTGCGGCTCGACTCGGGCGCCGAGATCACCGTGCTGGCGGGCGATCTCGAGATCGCGCCCGCGGAGCCGCGATGAGCGGCGACCCGCGCCAGACCGGCGAGATGCCGTTCCTCGAGCACCTCGAGGAGCTGCGCAAGGTGCTCATCCACTGCGTCATCGCGGTCGGGATCGGCGCGCTCGGGGGGTGGTGGCTCGCGCCCCGGGTGCTCGAGGACATCATCCGCCGCACCGTGGGCCACGTCATCGTGCTGTCGCCGCTCGAGGCGCTCAACGAGCGTGTCAAGCTCACCATCGTGCTCGGGCTGTGCTTCACATTTCCGTTCGTGCTGTTCCGCCTGTGGAGCTTCGTCGCGCCGGGACTGTTCAAGCGCGAGCGCAGCTGGGTCGCGCCGATCATCGCGGGCTCGATCCTCATGTTCGCGCTCGGCGGCTGGGCGGCCTACGGCTACGTGGTGCCGCTGGTGGTGCGCGTGCTCACCGGGTTCATGACGCCGAGCATGCAGGCCCAGATCCAGGTGGGCCCGCTGCTTTCCTTCGTGTACAACCTGGTCCTGGCCTGCGGCCTGGTGTTCCAGCTCCCACTCGTGACCATGACGCTCACCGCGATCGGGCTCGTGACGCCGGGCTTCCTGATGCGGCAATGGCGGGCCGCGATCGTGATCGCGTTCCTGGTCACCGCGCTCATCACCCCCGGGGACGTCGTGACCGCGCAGCTGGTCATGGGCGTGCCGATGACGGCGCTCTACTTCCTGAGCGTCGGACTTTCATGGATCGTGGCGCGGCGCCGCAGGAGCGCGGTCGCCGCGATCGAGGAGGGTCGTCGTGCCTGATTCGAAGCGCCGGCGCGCGGCGCGCAAGGCGGCTCACCCGGCCTCCCGGGCGCGCCGACCTGAGACGCTCGTCACGGTGGACATCGGCAACAGCGATACCGTGGTGGGCGTGTTTCGCGGCAGCAAGCTGCTGGAGTTCTGGCGGCTTACGAGCGGGCGGATGACCGCGGACGAGGTGCGGTTCCGCCTCGAGGAGCTGGCCCGGCAGGTGGACGGAGGCAGGCCCGAGGGCGCGGTGCTGTGCTCGGTGGTGCCCGCGCTCACCCCGGCGTGGGCCGAGGCCCTGGGGCGCTGGACCGGGCGGCCCCCGCTCGAGGTCGGCGCCGCGACCGCGACCTCGCTCACGATCCGCTACCACGACCCGAGCGCGGTGGGCGCCGATCGCATCGCCAACGCCGTCGCGGCGCGCGCTCTCTACGGCACCCCGGTCATCGTCGTGGACCTGGGCACCGCGACCACCTTCGACTGCGTGTCGAAATCGGGCGAATACCTGGGGGGCGCCATCTCGCCCGGGGTGGGAACCTCGGCCGAGGAGCTGTTCCGGCGCGCCGCGCGCATCCCGCGCGTCGAGCTGCGCCGGCCGCTGCGAGCCCTCGGCCGCACCACCGAGGAATCCCTGCGCGCGGGCGTCCTGTGGGGCGCGGCGGGACAGGTGGACGCGCTCGTCGGCCGCCTCGTGCGCGAGATGAAGGGAAAGCCGCAAGTCGTTGCGACCGGCGGCTGGGCGGGGATCGTGGCGCCCGAGTGCTCGACCGTGGACGCGGTGGACGAGGCGCTGACGCTTAAGGGGATGAGGATCCTCTGGGACGAGCGGGGCTGACGACCCGCCGCACGGCCGTGCCCGGCCCGCCGCTCGGGGCGGTGATCGGACTTCTGGCGCTCGTGACCGCGTTGCAGGTTCCCGATCTGCTCGCCCTGCCCTTCGTGGGCGACGACTACCTGTTTCTCGACAAGACCGCTCGCGCGTCTTTCGCGGCGGTGTGGGCGCCGCGGGACCTGAACTCCGGCTTTTACCGCCCCTGGTCGCGCGAACTCCACTACTGGACGCTTCAACGCCTGTTCGGCGCGCACGGCGCGCCCTTTCACGCTGTGAATCTGGCGCTGTGGGCCGGCATCCTGGCGCTTGCCTACGTGCGTGCGCGCGCCCTGGCCGGCGGCGGTGTGGCCGCGCTGGCGGTGGGCGGAGCGTCGGCGCTGGCCGCCTGGGGCGTGCTGCTGGTGTGGGCCGCCGGCGCCCAGGACCTATGGATGATGCTGTTCGCGCTCGTGTTTCTCGAGCTGTACGTGCGCGGGCGGCGCCGGGGGGCGGCGGTTGCGTTGATCCTGGCGCTGCTGTCCAAGGAGACCGCGGCCGTCCTGCCCGCGCTCGCGGCCGCCGCGGATCTCACCGTGGGACGCCGCGGCGCGCGCGAGTCGCTGGGGCGCATCGCGCCGTTCGCGGCGATCACGCTGGCGTGGGCGGCGCTGCATCCGATGCTGGGCGGAAGGCTGTGGGGGTTCGAGAGCGGCCGCCCGTTTCCCGGCTTCCATTCGCCGCTCGCGACCGTCGCGACCACGACGCTTCTGGGCCTGCTCAACCTGGACGTGACTCCCGTACCCGATCCGGGGTGGACGCGCGCGCTGACCGCGGCGCTGGCGCCCGCCGCGCTGCTCGTCGCGCTCGTGGTCTGGGCGGGCGCGTCGGGCCGCGGGGAGGCCCGGGCGGGCCCGCGCGAGCTCGCGGCCCGCGGCGGGCGGGGCCGCGTCGTGCTGTTCGGCGTGGCCTGGGCGGCGCTCGCCTGGCTGCCGCTCGCCCATCCCGCGCTCGGATTGCACGCCTACTACGGCACCTTCGGCATGCTGGGCGCCTGGCTCGCGATCGCGGCCGCCCTCGCGTCCCACCGCCGGTTCGCGGCGGCGCTGGTGGCCGCGGTGGTGCTGCTGCGCCCGGCGCGCGCGACCACGCCTTCGCTCGATTGGGGGACCGAGTGGTATCAGCGTCGCGCAGCCGCGCTGAGCGCCACCATGCAGGCTGAACTCGAGCGGCTTCACCCCGTGCTCGCGCCGCACACCCGCGTATTCTTCGCCAGCGTGCCCGGAGGTCCCGGGCTGATTGCTGGTCCCGGCAACTCGCCCGCGCTGCGCGTCTGGTATCGCGATCCCACGCTGCGCGGCGGGTTCTTCACCCACTACCGGCCGCGCGCGGCGGGTGACACCGCGGGCGGCGATGTCTTTCTGATGGGCGACAGCACCGGCCACTGGGTCGACGTCGTCCGGGGCGCGGCGGACCCGGGCACGGCGCATCCGGGCCCGCGCTGGCAGGAGTCCCACGCGCTGCTCGCCGAGACGCTCGACGGAGCCGGCGACCCGAGCGGCGCGCGCGGCGAATTCGAGAAGCTCGCGGTCGCGTTTCCGGGGCGCTATGAGTACGCCTACAATGCGGGCTACTGCTCGATCGAGCTGGGCGACAGTCTCGAGGCGGCGCGCTGGTTCGATCGGGCGGCCGCCACGCCCGGGGCCAGCACCCAGGTCGTCGCCTCCGCGCGCGAGCTGGACGCCGCCCTGCGCGGGCGCGCACCGACCGCTAAGGCGGGGACGCCGAAGGGACGATAAGCCTTCCATGGGCAAGCGGATCGAATTCGACGCCGCCGCGCGCGAGGCGCTGCGGCGCGGCGTGGACCAGCTCGCGGGCGTAGTGCGCGTGACCCTGGGGCCGCGCGGCCGCAACGTCGTCATCGACCACGGCCACGGCGCCCCCACGATCACGAACGACGGCCTCACGATCGCGCGCGAGATCGAGCTTCAGGACCCGTTCGAGAACATGGGGGTCCAGATGGTCAAGGAGGTCGCCCTCAAGACCGGCGAGGTCGCGGGCGACGGCACGACCACCGCGACCGTGCTGGCCCACAGCCTGGTGAGCGACGGCCTGCGCGCGGTCGCCGCCGGCCACAATCCGATGGCGGTCAAGCGCGGCATCGACCGCGCGGTCGCGAGCGTGGTCGAATCCCTGCGGCGCCAGTCGCGCCCGGTCGAGTGCCGCGAGGACATCTCGCGCATCGCCACCGTGAGCTCGCGCAACGACCCCGAGATCGGGGCGCTGGTCGCCGACGCCATGGACCGCGTCGGGCGGCAGGGGGTCATCACGGTCGAGGAGGGGCGCGGCATGGAGACCACGCTCGAGGTCTCCGAGGGGATGCGCTTCGATCGCGGTTACCTGTCGCCCTACTTCGTGACCCACCCCGAGACCATGGAGGTGGTGCTCGACCAGGCCCTGGTCCTGCTCACCGACCTCAAGTTCACGGCCGCGCGCGACCTGGTCCCGGTGCTCGAGCAGGCGGCGCGCGCCGGGCGGCCGCTGCTCATCGTGGCCGACGACATCGAGGCCGAGGCGCTCGCCACGCTGGTCGTCAACCGCCTGCGCGGCACCCTGACCTCGGTCGCGGTGCGGGCGCCCGAGAGCGGGGACCGCCGGCGCGAGCGCCTCGAGGATCTCGCGGTGCTCACCGGCGCCCGGCTGTTCGCCCGCGACCTTGGGCGCTCGCTCGCGCAGGCCGGGGCCGATGATTTCGGGCGCGCGCAGCGCGTCCTGGTGGACAAGGACAGCACGACGATCGTCAAGGGCGGGGGGCGGCCGGAGGCGATCCGCGCGCGCATCGCCTCACTCGAGCGCGAGCTGGCGGGCGCCGACACGGATGACGAGCGCGAGTGGCTGCGCGAGCGGGTGGGCCAGCTGTCGGGCGGCGTGGCGGTGGTGCGCGCCGGCGGCGCCACCGAGCCTGCGCTCGCCGAGCGCCGCCAGCGCATCGAGGACGCGCTCGCCGCGACCCGCGCGGCGGTCGAGGAGGGGGTCGTGACCGGCGGCGGCGTGGCGCTGCTGCGCAGCCGGGCCGCCCTCGGCAGGCTCGAGCTGGGCGGCGACGAGCGGGTGGGACGCGACATCGTCATCGCCGCACTCGAGGTGCCGGCGCGCCAGATCGCGGACAACGCGGGCGAGCGCGGCACGGTGACCGTCGAGCGCATCCTCGAGCACAGCGGCGCCTGGGGGTTCAACGCGCAGACCGGGATCTATGAGGACCTCGAGGCCGCGGGGATCCTCGATCCCACCAAGGTGACGCGCTGCGCGCTCCAGAACGCGGCCAGCATCGGCACCCTGGTCCTCACCACCGACGCGATCGTCGTGGATGCGCCCGATGAGGAGTCCGAAGGCGAAGCCGGGCCCGGGGCCGCCTAGCGGGCGTTCAGCCTTCGCGCAGGCGGTAGCCCACGCCCGGCTCGGTGATCAGCAGCCGCGGATGCGCCGGATCGCGCTCGATCTTGTGGCGCAGCTGGGCCATGTAGACGCGCAGGTAGTGGTGCTGGGTGGTGTACCCCGGGCCCCACACCTCGCGCAGCAGTTGCGCGTGCGTCAGCACGCGGCCGGCGTGGCGGGCGAGCGCCGCGAGCAGGCGGTACTCGATCGGCGTGAGCCGCACTTCGGCTCCGGCCACGGTCACGAGCCGGCGTCCGAGATCGACCGCTAATTCGCCGACCGCGAGCGTACTGTCTTCTCCGGCCTCACCGGCGCGGGCGGCATGGCGCAGGGCGGCGCGCATGCGCGCGAGCAACTCGCCCATCGCGAACGGCTTGGTGACGTAGTCGTCCGCTCCGGCATCGAGCGCCCGGATCTTGTCGTCCTCCCGGCCCCGCGCCGACAGGACGATGATGGGCAGCGCCGACCACTCGCGGATCCGGCGCACTACCTCGAGGCCGTCGACATCGGGCAGCCCGAGGTCGAGGAGCACCAGATCGGGGGAGCGCGTGGCCGCCTGGGCGATGCCGTCCTTCCCGGCCTCCGACTCGACCAGGGTGTAGCCCTGGCTTTCGAGCCCGGCGCGCAGGAACCGGCGGATCGGCGCCTCGTCCTCGATCACGAGCACGACCGTCGGCGTGCCCTCGCGTGCCCCCTCGCCCGTCATAGGGTCTCCGCCCGTGCCGGGTCGAGCGGCTCGCGCTCGATCGCGGGCGGCTCGCCTTCGAGCGGGAGCCAGACCGTGAAGCGTGCGCCACCCTCCGGACGATTCGCAGCTTCGATCCGCCCCCCGTGTGCCTCGACGATGCCGCGGCAGATCGTCAGTCCGAGCCCCACGCCCGGCTGCCCGGTCGTCGCCGGGCCACGGTAGAACTTCTCGAACACGCGCTGTTCCTCGCCCGGGACCAGGCCGGGGCCTCGGTCCGCGACTTCGAAGCGCAGCCGGCCGTCCTCGAGTCCGGCCGAGATCTCGATCGGCTGCCCCTCCGGCGCGTACTTGTGCGCGTTTTCGACCAGGTTCCCGACCACCTGCTCGAACAGCACGTCGTCGAGCGGGACCAGCGGAAGGTCGTCCGGGATGGCGAGCTGGACCGGGCGGTCCCCGAGGCTCGGCTCCAGACGCACCAGTGCCGCGCCCACCACCTCCTCGAGCGAGTGCCAGGCCTTGCGCGCGCGCAGAGCCCCGGACTCCAGCCGCGTCATGTCGAGCAGGTCGCCGATCAGGCGGTTGAGCCGCTGCGCCTCGTCCGAGATCGTTTCCGCGAGTTCGCGGCGGGTGGGCTCCGAGAGCCGCCCGGCATCGTCCCGCAGGCTGCTCGCCGCTCCGGTGATGGCGGCAAGCGGCGTACGCAAGTCATGCGACACCGAGCTGAGCAGGGCGTTGCGTGTGCGCTCCGCCTCGGCCTGCGTGCGCGCTCGTTCGGCGGCCTCGGCGAGCTGGCAGCGTTCGAGGGCGAGCGCGGTCTGGCTCGCGAAGGTCTGGAGCAGGCGCAGCCGGTCCGGGTCCCGTAGGCGCTGCGGGTCGGCCGGCCGCAGCGCCATCACGCCCAGAATGGTCTCGGACCCCGCGAGCGGATGGTAGAGGCCGCGCGCGGCGGGAAGGGTTTGGGTGCCGAGCCCGGACGGCTGGGCGTTGTCGAATGTCCACTGCGCGACCGCCCGCTCGTGCTCGCCCCCGCCGAACAGACTTCCGTCCCCGACCGCAACGCCCACCCGGCCGTGGTCGTCGGGCAGCAGGACCGCCACCCGGCCGCCGAACACCTCGCCGATCCGGTCGACCGCGGCACCCAGCACCTCGCGTGCGCCGGCCAGCGCCGCCAGCTCGTGGCTGAGGCGGTAGAGTGCCGCGGTCCGGCGCTCGCGCAGGCGCGCGCCCTCGAGCTGCTCGCGCAGCAGCGCGGTCAGCGTTCCGATCACGCCCGCCACCAGCAGCATCACGCCGAACGTGACCAGGTACTGCGTGTCGGTCACGCGGAAGGTGAATCGCGGCGGCACGAAGCAGAAGTCGAAGACCGCGACACCCAGCATCGCCGCCGCAATCGCCGGGCCGCGACCGAACGCGACCGCCGAGACCACCACCCCGACCAGGTAAATCATGGCAAGATTCGAGAGGTCGAACGACCGCTGCATGAGCGCCGCGACCAGGGTGCACAGCGCGACCACGAGCAGCGTGCCCGCCCACGCCCGCCAGCTCACCGGCGTGCCCCGCGGCGCCGGCGCCGGTTGGAGGGCAGCCCCGCCCTCCTGCTCCTCGCCCAGCACCCACACGTCGAGGTCGGTCGCACGCATCAGGCTCGAGGCCAGCGAGCCCCCCAGCGCCTCGCGCCAGCGCGGGTGGCGCGAGCGGCCCATGACGATGCGCGACACGTTGCGCTCCCGGGCGAACGCGAGGATCTCGTCCCGGACGCTCAATCCCGAGGGCACCGCGGTCTCGGCGCCCAGTTCGGCCGCGAACCCCAGCACGTCGACCACATAGTCGCGGGCGACGCGGGGCTGGGACAACTGAACGGGCGTCTCGACGTGGAGCACGATCCAGTCCGCCTTGAGCGCGGCGGCCAGCCGCCGGGCCGCACGCACCAACCGCACGCCCTGAGCGGGCTCGCCGACGCACACCAGGATGCGTTCACGCACCCCCCATGGCGCGGCGATCCCCTTGGTGCGCCGGTAGAACTCCATCTGGGCGTCCACCCGCTGCGCGGTCTGGCGCAGCGCCAGCTCGCGCAGGGCGATCAGGTTGCCCTTGCGGAAGAAGTTCTCGGTCGCCCACTCCGCGCGCTCGGGCACGTACACCTTGCCCTCGCGCAGCCGCTGGAGCAGATCGTCGGGGGGCAGGTCCACGAGCTCGATCTCGTCGGCGCGCTCGAGCATGGCATCGGGCACGGTCTCGCGCATCGTGATGCCCGTGATCTCGGATACCAGGTCCACCAGGCTCTCGATGTGCTGGACGTTGAGCGTGGTGTAGACCTCGATCCCGGCCGCCAGCAGCTCTTCGACGTCCTGCCAGCGCTTGCGGTGGCGCGACTCGGGCACGTTCGTGTGCGCGAGCTCGTCGAGCAGGATGAGCGCGGGCCGGCGCGAGAGCGCGGCGTCGAGATCGAACTCCTGGAGGCGCACGCCGCGGTACTCGAGGCTGCGCCGCGGCAGCACGTCGAGCCCCTCGAGGAGCGCCTCGGTCTCGCGCCGCCCGTGGCTCTCGATCAGTCCGACGACCACGTCCACGCCCGCGCGGCGGCGCTCGTGCGCCTCGACCAGCATGGCGTAGGTCTTGCCGACCCCGGCCGAGGCGCCGAAGAAGATCTTGAGCTTGGCGCGCGCCTCGTGCTCCTCCTCCTCGCGGAGGCGGCTCAGGATCTGGTCGGGATCAGGGCGCTCGTGGTCCATGCGGGGCCTCCCGGGCGGTTGGTCGCAGACGCCGCGGCCCGCGCCGGCAGGGGTCGAGCGTAGCACAGCGCGCCGCGCCCTCGGTCCGGCGGGAGAGACGCCTCGACGTCACATCTTGATCAGCATCGCCAGCGAGAGGCGCCTCTCGACCTTGACGAGGTCGGGCACCCAGCCCGGGATGAGCGCGCCCGGCGCGCCGTTGTTGCCGCCCGGGGGCGTGACCCCGCCGTGGCCCGAGAAATACGGCACGTTCGCCTCGCGGTGGTTGTATTCGAGACGGAATGTGATGAAGGGCTCGGGCGCGTAGTCGGCCGCCACCTGCACGTCCCACGCCTTGAACGGATCGCCGGGGCTCGCGGTGAAATACGGGGTGCCGGTGAGCGCCGTGGCGCCGTTGACCGGCGGGACCAACACGAGGTACCGCCCGGGGTTGTTGATCGCGCCACCGCCGAAGGTCAGGCCGTAGCGATCGCGATCGAACCACCACCGATTGTAGACCATGAACCCGAGGAAGTACTGCGACGAATACGACACTCCGCCGCCCGATTCGCCGCCGGCGTCCAGTGTGACCGAGAAGGCCGCCTTGTCGAGTGCGCGACCCGGACGGTCGAGATACTTGGCCATGAAGCTGTCGTCGGTGTGGAGGCGCCTCCGCTTCTTGTTCCCGAAGGTGTCGTTGCCGATGTACTGATTGGCCACGATCGAGATGAACCCGCTCGGACGCCACTGGATTTGTCCGCCCGTGCCCAGGTCATCGTTGAAGCGGCCGTAGGACTGCCAGCCATTCACCAGCCAGGGCTCGATCTTCAGATTATCGGTCGGGAAGATCTGGACGCGCATGCCGTTGAAGAACCAGGGCGTATTCGACGAGACGTACGAGGGCTGATAGGTCCAGTTGTCGGCGTTGTAGTAGCTCCACAGCCCGATGTACGACATGAAGATTCCGGCCTGGAGGTTGATGCCGTGCAGCAGGTCGAAGTGGTATCCGCCATAGGCCTCGGACAGGTAGCGGTAGGCGTTGTCGAGCTGCCATTGGCCGCGCCCGGGGCTGCCGTCGTTGCGCGGGGTGGTCGTCGAGTACATACCGAACTGGGTCATCAGGCGACCCTGGACGTTCTTGTAGGAGATGTCGCCGCCGATGCCGAGTTGGGTGACCTGGAACTCGCCGTGCCGGAACACCTCGCTCGATCCGGAGATGGTTCCATCCTGGGGATCCGCAAAGCTGTAGTGGTACACGTCGTCCATCCGGAACTCGCCGGTGAAGGGCCCGATCGTGAGCGGCCGCTCGC
>JBGQIE010000075.1:0-13004 GCA_041498315.1 Candidatus Eiseniibacteriota bacterium | reverse complement strand
CACTTTCCCGAAGGCGCGCGCCTGCTCGGCCTGCACGGCGCCGAGATCGTGTTCAACCCCTCGGCCACCGTCGCCGGGCTCTCGCAGTATCTGTGGAAGCTCGAACAGCCCGCGCACGCGGTCGCGAACGGCTACTTCATGGGCTGCAGCAACCGCGTCGGCACCGAGGCCCCGTGGAACATCGGCAAGTTCTACGGCTCGTCCTACTTCGTGGACCCGCGCGGCAACTTCCTCGCCCAGGCCAACGAGACCGACGACGCGCTGGTGGTCGCCGAAATGGACCTCGACATGATCGACGAGGTGCGTAACATCTGGCAGTTCTTCCGCGACCGGCGGCCGGAGACGTACGAGGAGCTGGTGGATCTGTAGCGTCCCTCGACCGGGACGAAAGGAAGCTCGCATGATGCATCACGAAGCCGCCCGCGGCGCCCGCCGCCGTCTGATCTCGATCGCGATGGTCGGCAGCCTGGCGTGTGCCTCGCTCCTGGCCGCCTGGCTCTTCGCCCGGCGTGGGGGCGCGTTGTCCACTCGCGAGCCCGCCTCGCTGCTGCTCGAGTTCCTGCTCGCCTTCGTCGTGACGTTCACCGTCCTGCTGCTCGGCTGGACCCTGCTGGTCGCGCGGCCCGCCCGGATGCGCCGCGAACGGAGGCCGTGAGTGACAGGCGATCCCGAGCGCTCGCCGGGCCCGACGCCGGCACCGGCCGCCGAGCCGATCGCGGCGGGGCGCTACGTGGCCTACCACGCCGGCCGCGAGTGCGGCGAGGAGCGCTGGCGGATCGTGGCCGGCGCGGCGGGGCTCATCGCCACCGGCGAGCACCTGCTCGAACCCCCGCACCCGTTCCCGAACCGGCAGGAGTGGCGGGCGACGCTGACCGCGGATTGGCGGGTCACCGGGCTCGAGATCTTCTGGTCGGTGGGCGAGCGGCGGCTCCACGCCGTCCATGGCGCCCGGGGGGATCGTTGGCATGCCCGCTTCGAGTACGGCGGCCAGACGCGCGAGCAGCAGGGGGACTATCCTGATTTCTGCGAGGTGGACTACGTGTCGCCACTGTTCAACACGTTCTATCTCGCGCGCCGGGACTTCGGGCTCGACGGCGAGCACGAGTTTCCGGTGCTGCGCATCGGGCCGCCCTGGATGGCGGTCTCGCCGGAGCGCATGCTGGTGCGCCACGTCGAGCGCGGGCGGATCGAGACCGCGTCGGGCCCGGTGGACGCGAGGCGCTACGTCGTGAGCCTGCTGGGATCCGCCCCCGACGCGGGGGGCGGGCGTCCCGGTGAAGAGGTGGGTTACACGTTCTGGGCCGACGAGCGCGGCATCGTGCTCGCATCGTACGAGGGACCCGAGCCGTCGGAGCCGTGGATGAAGCTGGTCGAATGTACGGCACAGCCGCTGGGCGGGCTGCACGTGGGGGCATGACGATGGGACTCCTGATCAAGCATGGCGAGATCGTGACCGCGGCGGACCGTTACGTCGCGGATGTCTATTGCGAGGACGGCAGGATCGTGGCGATTGCCGAAGACCTGGAGAAGCGCTCGGCCAAGGATCGCGTCATCGATGCGGCGGGCCGGCTGGTGCTTCCGGGGCTCATCGACCCGCACGTCCACATGGAGCTGCCCTTCATGGGCACGGTGTCGGCCGACGACTTCGAGAGCGGCACCGCTTCCGGGATCGCGGGCGGCACGACGACGATCATCGATTTCTGCATCCCGGCGCGGGGCCAGTCGCTGCTCGAAGGGCTCCAGATCTGGCGCGAGCGCGCCAAGAAGGCGGTCACCGACTACTCGTTCCACATGGCGATCACGGGCTGGAACGACCGCACCGCCGAGGAGATGCGCGTGGTCGTCCAGGAGCACGGCATCACCTCGTTCAAGGTGTTCATGGCCTACAAGGGCGCGATCATGGTGGACGACAGCGAGCTCTACCAGGTCATGAAGCAGGCCGCGCGCCTGGGCGCGGTCGTCACGGTGCACGCCGAGAACGGCGACGCCGTGTACCAGCTCCAGCAGCAGCTGGTGGCGGCGAAGAAGCTCGGCCCCGAGTTCCACCCGGTCTCGCGCCCCAGCATCGTCGAGGGCGAGGCCACCGGGCGGGCGCTCATGATGGCGCGGCTCCACGGCACCACCGCCTACATCGTCCACATGACCTGCCGCGAGTCGGTCGAGGCGCTCGAGCGCGCCAAGCTCTCGGGCCAGAAGTGCTACGGCGAGACCTGCCCCCAGTACCTGCTGCTCGATGACACGGTGTTCGCGAAGCCCGACTTCGAGGGCTCGGCCTACGTCATGAGCCCGCCCATCCGGCCGCCCCATCTCGGCCACCACGACGCGCTGTGGAACGGGCTCGGCTTCGGCATGATCGATTCGATCGGCACCGACCACTGCCCGTTCACGATGGAGCAGAAGCGGATGGGGAAGGACAACTTCACGCTCATCCCCAACGGCGCCGCCGGCATCGAGGACCGGCTGCAGCTCCTCTACACCTACGGCGTGTGCGAGGGGAAGTTCGACCTGAACCGCATGGTGGCGCTCGCGAGCACCAACCCCGCGTCCATCTTCGGCCTCTATCCGCGCAAGGGCACGATCGCGGTGGGCAGCGACGCCGATCTCGTGATCTACGACACGACCGCGACCGGCACCCGCAGCGCCCGCACCCACCACTCGAAGTGCGACCGCAGCATCTTCGAGGGCTTCAAGGTCAAGGGGAAGCCGACGCACGTGGTCGTGAACGGCCGGGTCCAGTTCGAGGACGGCAAGCTCACGGTCGAGCGCGGGGCCGGACGGTTCATCGCCCGCGAGGTGACGAAGACCGGGCATCCGCTCCCCATCACGCCCGCCGAGACCGGGCGCATGGTGTAGGCGCGTGCGAGGAGACCGCACATGAACTGGGGACTGATCTTTCTGCTGTCGCTGTTCGGGCTGGCCATGGCGTTCGCCACGGTGTTCGTCATTCCATCGAACCTCGAGCCGCTGCTATGGCTCGTGATTTTCGTGATCTGCGCCTACCTCATCGCGAAGCGGGCGCCGGGCAAGATCTTCCTCCACGGGCTCCTGCTCGGGGTGGCGAACAGCGTCTGGGTGACGGCCGTCCACGTCGCGCTGTTCGACCAGTACCTCGCGCATCACGCGCGCGAAGCGGCGATGATGAAGACCATGACGGTTCCGATCGCGCCGCGGCTCCTGATGGCGTGCGTGGGGCCCATCGTCGGCGTCGTGTCGGGAGTCGTGATCGGGCTGCTCGCGCTCCTCGCCGCGATGATCCTGAGGCGGGGGAGCCGGGCGCCGTCGGGGGCCTGACGACCCAGCCCTAGTTCGTCCCCGGCTTGGGCAGCGGGTTCATCACCGCGAGCGCCAGGCGCCAGGTTCCGCTCGCGCCGCGCCGCCACACGTGCAGGTAGACGCTCGAGTCGGCCGCAGCACTCGTCCCGGGCTCGAAGCGGGGTGCCAGCCCGTACGTGTAGCCGAGATCGCGCGAGGCGGCGAGGCCCGAGCCCGAGGGCAGGAACTCGAACACGCCCGGAGCCTGGGCGACCTGGGCGCGCGCGGCCGCCATGCCGATGAACGGGAACGCGCCCTCGGTGTTGAAGCGCACGTCCTCGGCGGCGCGGGCGGAGAACGCGGCGAGGAGCCCTTGGGCGCGCACGGCCTTCGAGTAGGCCGCATCGAGCCGCCGCAGGTTCGCGGGCGCCGCGGCCGGAGCCGAATGAGCCGGGCCGGCCGAGAACTCCCCGCTTCCCACCCCTCCAGTCGGGGGACTGGCATGGCCGACGCCGATGTCCACCACCACGCGCCAGGCGCCGTCCGGCTGCTTCTTCCACACCGAGATGAAATGACCGTGAAGGGTCGGCTGCCCCCCGGCCGGGTAGCGCAGCTCCCAGGGGCCGGAGTCGTAGCCCAGGTCGCCCGCGGCCGACACCTCGGCGAACGAGGGCTCCCAGATCAACGTCGGGGACGTGGTGGCGGGCCGGCTCATCACGGCCTTGCGGCCGTCGGTCGGCGTGGGCCTGAACACCACGCTGCTCGGGGCCAGGTAGGTGAGGAAGGAGGCCCGAATCCCCTTCTCGACCGAGAGCGCCGAAAACGCGCGCTCGGCGGCGACCAGCGACCTCACCGCGGCCGGCCCGGCGGCCGCCGGCAAGGCGGCGAAGGCCGCCAGCGCGGCCGCCGCCCTCCACGCCATCCTTCCCCCGCTTCGCACGATCATCAGCCTTCCCCTTCCTGAATGGCCCCCCGCGGGGGTTTCGGAGCAGCGCCAAAGCTGGCATCATGGATACCCGGTGGCGCCATTCTCGCCGAGTCGCCACCCCGGAGCCAGAACCAATCGCCGAGAGGCGCGATTTCACCGACGACCGCCACGGCCGACCCCACGGCCCAAGGGAGAGCCAGGATCCCATGAACCCGACCACGCCCGCTGCACCCGCCATGACCTCCGCCGACGTGCGCCGCAAGCACAAGGAGTTCCTGTTCCCCGCGACCTCGAACTACTACGAGGAGTCCATCGTGCTCTCGCAGGGCAAGGGGCTCCGGCTCAAGGATCTCGACGGCCGCGAATACCTCGATTTCTTCGGCGGCATCCTCACCGTATCGGTCGGCCACGCCAACGACGAGGTCAACACGGCGGTCAAGGCGCAGATCGACCGGCTCGGCCACGTCTCGACCCTCTACCCGACCATCCCGATCGTCGAGCTGGCCGAGAAGCTCGCGGCGATCACGCCCGGCGAGCTCAAGAAGTGCTACTTCACCGCGAGCGGCACCGAAGCCGACGAGACCGCGGTCATGATGGCCCAGCTCTACACCGGCCGCAGCGAGGTCGTGGCGCTCCGTCACGGCTACTCGGGCCGCTCGATGCTGGCCCAGTCGCTCACCGCCCATTCGAGCTGGCGCGCGCTGCCCACCAAGATTCCCGACATCAAGCACGCGGTCTCGCCCTACTGCTACCGCTGCCCGTTCGGGCTCACCTATCCGAGCTGCGACGTGAAGTGCGCGCGCGACATCGAGGAGCTCATCCGCACCACGACCACCGGACAGATCGCCGGCTTCCTCGCCGAGCCGATCCAGGGCGTGGGCGGATTCGTGACCCCGCCCAAGGAGTACTTCCAGATCGCGGTCGAGATCGTGCGCAAGTACGGCGGCGTGTTCATCTGCGACGAGGTCCAGACCGGATTCGGCCGCACCGGCGGCGCGTGGTGGGGCTGCGAGCAGTACGGGGTCCAGCCCGAGATCATGACCATGGCCAAGGGGATCGCCAACGGCCACCCGCTCTCGGCCACCATCTGCACCCCCGCGATCGCCGACTCGCTCCAGAAGCTCACGATCTCGACCTTCGGGGGCAACCCGATCAGCGTGACGGCGGCCAACGCGACGATCGGGGTGATCGAGAAGCACGACCTGCGCAAGAACTCCGAGGTCCAGGGCCGGCGGCTGCGCGAGGGGCTCGAGCGCCTCCAGCACAAGTACCCGCGCACCATCGGCGACGTGCGCGGCATGGGCCTCATGCAGGGCGTCGAGCACGTCGAGGACGAGACCAAGAAGGACCGGACGCCGAACGCCAAGGCGACGGTGCGGCTGTTCGAGGAGACCAAGAAGCGCGGGCTCCTGATCGGACGCGGCGGCCTGTACGGCAACGTGCTGCGCATTTCACCGCCGCTCACCGTGAGCGCGGCCGAGGTGGACGAGGCGGTGGGCAAGCTCGACGAGTCCTACGCCGCGATCGGCGCCTGAGCCCTTCGGTCATGGCGACCCGCACCGCGATTCCCGAGCAGCGCCACGAGCAGCGGCTCCCCGACGCCAAGCCCACCTACGCGGCGGGCGAGGCGGTCGCCGAGGCCCAGCGCTGCCTTTACTGCCACGACGCGCCGTGCGTCACCGCCTGCCCGACCGGGATCGACATCCCGGGCTTCATCCGCAAGATCGGGACCGGCAACGTGCGCGGCTCGGCGCGCACCATCCTGTCGGCCAACCTGCTGGGCTACTCGTGCGCGCGCGTGTGCCCGGTCGAGGTGCTGTGCGTCGGCGCGTGCGTGTACAACGAATGGCACCGCACCCCGCCGATCCAGATCGGTCGGCTCCAGCGCTACGCGGTGGAAACCGTGCTCATGAACCAGGGCGGCGCGGCGTTGTTCACCCGGGCGCCCAAGACCGGCAAGCGCGTCGCGTGCGTGGGCGCGGGGCCGGCCTCGCTCGCGGCGGCGGGCTACCTGGCGCTCGAGGGCGTCGAGGTGACCCTGTTCGAGAAGCGCAAGCTCGCGGGCGGGCTCAACACCACCGGGGTCGCGCCCTACAAGATGCACGTGGAGGGTTCGCTCCTCGAGGTGGAGTTCATCCGCTCGCTGGGCGTGCAGATCCGCGAGGGCGTCGAGGTGGGCAAGGACGTGAGCCCCGCCGACCTGCTGCGCGACCACGACGCGGTGTTCCTCGGCATCGGTCTGGGCGCGGACGCGAGCTTGGGGCTGCCGGGCGAAAGCGGCCCCGGGGTCGTAGGGGCCACGGCCTGGATCGAGCGCATGAAACTCGACCCCGCCTTCACGCTCGGGGGGGTGCGGCAGGCGGTCGTCATCGGGGGCGGGAACACGGCCATCGACGCGGTCCGGGCGCTCGCCCGGCTGGGCGTGCCCGAGGTGGCCCTGGCCTACCGCCGCACCGTGGCCGAGATGCCGGGCTACCGTCACGAGTTGGAACTCGCCCTTAAGGAAGGCGTGCGCGTGATCGAGAAGGCGATTCCCAAGGCGTTCGCGCGCGATCGGACCGGGCACCTGAGCGCGATTCAACTTCAAAACGGCCAAGAGGTTCCAGCCGACCTCGCCGTGCTCGCGATCGGCCAGGCGCGCCTGCGCGAGCTGGCCGAGGCGTTCCCGGGTGTCACGCTCGACGCGAAAGGGCTCGTGGTCGCGGAGCCCGCGAGCGGGCGAACCGGGAACCCGAAAGTCTACGTGGGCGGCGACGCGTTGAGTGGTGGCGAACTCGTCGTGACCGCGGCCCAGGAGGGCAAGCGGGCGGCGCGGGCGATCGCGCGGGCGCTGGGACTCAAAATTCGTGTTGACGCTCCGCTCCACGCGGGGCACCCTTGATGGTTGGAGTTCGGCACGGGACCGCGTGAGATATCGGAGCGGAATATCGAAGCGGTATCACGCACCGTGTTGCGCTCCAGAGCGGACGGGCGGGGGTCACGCAACCCCGCCCGTTTCATTTCGCGCACACGGGTACCCATGACACTCAAGCTCGCCTCACTTGCCGCCGTGGCGGTGCTCGTGGTCGTCGCGGTCGGGCTCTTCCTGCGCCACCAGCTGTTCGCGACCGGCCCGGTCACGATCGCGGTGCAGGTGCTGGCGGCACTCCTCATGGTGTGGGCCCGCTTGAGCTTTGGGGTGCGGAGCTTCCACGCCAGCGCGAACCCGACCGAGGGCGGCATCGTCACGAAGGGCCCGTACCGCTTCCTGCGCCACCCGATCTACGCCGCGATTCTGTGGTTCCTGTGGGCGGGCTTCGCCTCGCACGTCTCGATCCTGACGGCGTGCGCGGCGCTGGTGGCCAGCGCGGCCCTGGCGGTGCGCATGGCGAGCGAGGAGCGGCTGCTGGTCGAGCGCTACCCCGAGTACCGCGAGTACGCCGCGCGCACCAAGCGCGTGATCCCGTTCGTGCTCTAGCGGCTAGGCCGCGGCGGCCTTGAGCGCTTCGACCAGCTTGCTGACCGCGCCCTTGGCGTCCCCGAACAGCATGTAGGTCTTGGGGTCGTAGTAAAGCGCGTTGTCGATGCCGGCGAAGCCGGGATTCAGACTGCGCTTGATGACGATGATGTGCTTGGCCTTGTCGGCGTCGAGGATCGGCATGCCGTAGATCGGGCTCGACTTGTCGGTGCGCGCGGCCGGGTTCACGACGTCGTTGGCGCCGATGACGAGCGCCACGTCGCAGCGCTCGAACTCCGGGTTGATCGCCTCGAGATCGAAGAGCTGGTCGTAGGGCACGTTGGCCTCGGCGAGCAGCACGTTCATGTGGCCCGGCATGCGGCCGGCGACCGGGTGGACGGCGTACTTCACGTCCACGCCCTTGCTCGACAGCATGTCGGCTAGCTCGCGCACCACGTGCTGGGCCTGGGCGACCGCCATGCCGTAGCCCGGAATGATGATGAGCGACTGGATGTTCGAGAGCAGCACGCCCGCGTCCTCGGCCGTGATCTCGCGCGCCGTCTTCGCGGGGCCTGTCGCGCCCGCCGCGCCCGGTTTGGCGACCGGGCCCGCGCCCACGCCGGCGAACAGCACGTTGGTGAGCGAGCGGTTCATGGCCTTGCACATCATGAGGGTGAGCAGCGTGCCCGAGGCGCCCACCAGCGTGCCGCTGATGATGAGCGCGTTGTTGGTGAGCGCGAATCCGGTCGCGGCGACCGCCAGCCCGGTGAACGAGTTGAGGAGCGAGATGACGACCGGCATGTCGGCGCCGCCGATCGGGATCACCATGAGCACGCCGAAGACGAGCGCGCCCGCGAGCAGGGCCAGGAACCAGGGCGCCCCGCCGCCCATCGCGATGATGACGATCACGGCGAGCAACCCCGCGAACAGCAGTGCGTTGACCACCTTCTGGATCCCCGAGGTGATCGCGCGCTCGGAGATGATGCCCTGCAGCTTGCCGAAGGCGACGATGCTGCCGCTCAGCGAAATCGAGCCGATGACGCAGCCGAACATCGTCGAGGCGGCGGCGGTGGCGCCGGGCCGCTCGCCGGTCCAGGCGGTGTGGAGGAACTCGACCGTCGAGATGAGCGCCGCCGAGCCGCCGCCGGCCCCGTTCAGGAGCGCCACCATCTGCGGCATGTTCGTGATCGCCACGCGCCGCGCGCCCACCGCGCCCACGATGCCGCCGGCGAGGATGCCGCCCAGGATCAGGCCGAGGTTGCGGGTGTGGGCGCCCGGCATCCACAGCGCGGCCAGGGTCGCGATCGTGGCGACCGCCATGCCGGCCACGGCGAGCAGGTTGCCGTTGCGCGCGCGCGCGGGATGGCTCAGGAACTTGAGGCCGACGATGAACAGCACCGCGGCCAGCAGGTAGGCGAAGTGGAACGTGGTGGGGAGCGCGAAGCCGTTCATGTCCGCTTCGCCCCGGGCTTCTTCTTGAACATCTCGAGCATGCGGTCGGTGACCACGAAGCCGCCGAACAGGTTCATCGCGCCCAGCACCACCGCGAGGAAGCCGAGCGTCACGAGCAGGGGCGAGTCGGCGCTCGCGAGCACCATGACGCCGCCCAGCATGATGATGCCGTGGATGGCGTTGGTGCCCGACATGAGCGGAGTGTGCAGGACGACCGGGACCTTCGAGATGACCTCGAAGCCCACGAACACCGCGAGCACGAACACGTAGATCTCGGCGAGCAGGACGATGCTCACACGCCCACCTTGCTCGTCGCGGGCGCGGGCGCGGCCTGGCCGTCGCCGCCCGGAAGCGGCCGGCCAGTGGCATCGAGCAGGCGGCGGCCACCGTGCGTGATGCAGCAGCCCTTGGTGATCTCGTCCGTGAAGTCCAGCGCCAGCTCGCCCTGCTTGGCCAGCAGGTTGAGGAGCGCGCTGATGTTGCGCGAGTACATCTGGCTCGCGTGCTCCGGCATGCCGGCCGCGAGGTTGACGGGCCCGTAGATCGTGACTCCGTGCCGGACCACGGTGGCGCCCGCCTCGGTGAGCTCGCAGTTGCCGCCGGTCTCGGCCGCCATATCCATGATCGCGGCACCCCGGCGCATGTCCTTGACCATGGCCTCGGTGATGAGCACCGGGGCCTTGCGTCCCGGGACCATCGCGGTGGTGATCACGACGTCCGAGGTCTTGACGTGCTGGTGGATGAGATCGCGCTCGCGCTGGACGTGGTCGGCCGACAGCTCCTTGGCGTAGCCGCCCGAGCCCACGTTGGTCTGATCGGTGAGGTCGAGCTGGACGAAGGTGGCGCCCAGGCTCTGGACCTCCTCGCGCACCGCGGGCCGGACGTCGAACGCCTCGACCACCGCTCCCAGACGGCGCGAGGTCGCGATGGCCTGGAGCCCGGCCACGCCCGCCCCGAGCACGAACACGCGCGCCGGCGCGATGGTTCCGGCGGCGGTCATGAGGAGCGGGAAGAACTTGCCCAGCCCGGCGGCCGCGATGAGCACTGCCTTGTAGCCCGCGACCGTGCTCATCGAGGACAGCGCGTCCATGCCCTGCGCGCGCGTGATGCGCGGCACCAGCTCCATCGCGAAGGCGGTGATGCGCCGCGCGGCGAGCTTGTCGATGACCTCGGGGCTCTTGGCCGGCGCGAGGAAACCGACCAGCAGGCTGCCCTCCGGGAACAGGTCGGCTTCGTGAGCGCCCAGGCCCGGATGGGTCACGGGCTCGCGCCCCTTGAGCCCGCCGGCGTCCGCGGCGTAGAGCTCGCGCGCGCCCAGGAGAATCGTGGCGCCCGCGGTCTGGTAGGCCGCATCGCCGTGACCGGCGCGCTCGCCCGCGTGCGATTCGACCATGATTTCGAAACCGGCCTTGACGAGACGGCCGACGGTTTCGGGTACGAGCGCGACGCGATTTTCGCCGGGGGCTATTTCGAGCGGGACGCCGATTCGCATAGTAGGAAGACGGAATCTAATCGCCCGCGGGGGCCCGGCGCAAGCCGGCGGGCCCCGGCGCCGCGACCCCCCGGGGGGATCCGGAAGTAGCCGGGCGATGCGCTCGCGGCCGCGTGCGCGGTCTGCTACCCTCGCGGTTGCAGGGGCCCTCTCACCCGTCTGGAGGAGGCGAATCGTATGAGCGCGGAAACGAGGCCGGGAGCGGCCCGGGTCAAGGTCAAGACCCCCCTCGTCGAGATGGATGGCGACGAGATGACCCGGATCATCTGGGCCCTGGTCAAGGAAAGGCTGATCGAACCTTACGTGGACGTGAGACTCGAGCGCTTCGACCTCGGGCTCCCGGAACGTGACCGCACCGACGACAAGATCACGGTGCAGGCGGCCGAGGCGATCAAGAAGTTCGGCGTGGGCGTCAAGTGCGCCACCATCACGCCCAACGAGGATCGCGTGGTCGAGTACAAGCTCAAGCAGGCGTGGCCGAGCCCCAACGGCACCATTCGCGCGATCCTCGACGGGACCGTGTTCCGCCGCCCGATCGTGGTCAAGAACGTTCCGCCCCTGGTGCGCAACTGGGCCAAGCCGATCACGATCGGCCGCCACGCCTACGGCGACCTCTACAAGACCGTCGAGATGCGCATCCGCCAGCCCGGCAAGGTCGAGCTGGTCTACACGCCCGCCGACGGCAGCCCCGAGCAGCGCGCCACGGTGCACGACTTCAAGGCGTCGGGCATCGTGCGCGGCGCGCACAATCTGGACGCCTCGATCCGCTCGTTCGCGCGCGCCTGCATCCAGTTCGCGCTGAGCGAGCGCGAGGACCTGTGGTTCGGCGGCAAGGACACGATCGCCAAGGTCTACCACGGAGCCTTCCGCGAGATCTTCCGCCAGGAGGTGGATGCCCGGAAGGCCGAGTTCGAGAAGGCCGGCATCACCTACACGTACATGCTGATCGACGACGCGGTGGCGCATGCGATCCGCAGCACCGGCGGCTACGTGTGGGCGTGCATGAACTACGACGGCGACGTGATGAGCGACATGATCGCCGCCGGCTTCGGCAGCCTGGGCCTCATGACCTCGGTGCTGGTCTCGCCCGACGGCCACTTCGAGTACGAAGCGGCGCACGGCACGGTCCAGCGCCACTACTACGAGCACCTCAAGGGCCGGCCCACCTCGACCAACTCGACCGCGACCATCTTCGCGTGGAGCGGGGCGCTCGCGAAGCGCGGCGAGCTCGACGGCACCCCCGAGGTGACACGGTTCGCGAAGGCGCTCGAGCAGTCGGTGATCGAGACCATCGAGTCGGGCACCGTCACCAAGGACCTGGCGGGCATCTGCCAGCCGCCGGTGCCGGGACACGTCACGACCGAGGGCTTCATCAGCGCGATCGCCGAGCGGCTCGTCACCAAGGTCGGCCACCTGGCGGGAGCGCGCTAGCCGGCGCCCCCCACGCGGCGTGATCCACCAGTTCGATCCCGCGATGGCGCCGGACACGGACTTCGTGCCCGGCGCCTTGGCGTATCTGGTGCCCGGCAACGCCGGCCGGATGCTCGACCGGCGCCGCACCCCGGTGCGCGTCGCCGCACTCGCCCCCGAGACCGGCACCTGGACCTGCGAGGTGCTGGCCTTCGAGGACCGGGGCGCCCGCTGGGAGCTGCCGTTCGAATCGGTGACCCGCTACCAGTTCGAGCGCGGTGCCGCGAGCGCTGGCGACTCCGCGCTGCGGCGCATCCGCTCGGCGGTGCGCAAATTCAACCGCCCCGCTCCGCTGCCGCTCAACACGCGCATGCGCAGGCCCACCGCGCGCCGGATCGAGAAGCTGCGCCACGAGGTCGCGGCCTGGATGCGCGCCGAGTCGAAGTTCATCGCCGCGCGCGGCGCGCTCGATCTGGGCGCGCGGCAGGGGAGCCCGCTGCTCGCCGGCGACCTCGAGGCGTTCATGCGGGCGCGCGACCTGTGGGATCTCGAGGCTGGTTTCGCCTCCGCCCTGGTGACCAACCCGGGCGCGGGCGAGGTCGTCAAGGTCCACGCCATGGCGCTCGCCGAGCTCGGGCTCGCGAGCTTCCACGGTAAGGTGGTGCGCGATCCGAAGAGCCTCGAGCCCCCCTGGACCCTCGAGCGCCGCCGCCAGCACATCCTCACGCGGCTCGCCTTCGTGCGCGAGACCTTCGCGATGCTCGGACTGGGCGCGCCCGTGCTCTACCGCGCCGTCTCGACCGAGGGCGCGCTCGAGCAGCACCGGCCGCAGACCTTCGTGTCGGTGACCTTCTCGTTCGAGGTGGCGATGAGCCTGTTCGGCCCGGCCTGGGAGGGACGGAGCGCTGCGATCTTCCGGCAGCCGGTGCCGGTCGAGCGCCTGTTCATGACCTACCTCGAGACCGCGGCCATGAACCGCCAGTTCCACGAGGCCGAGGCCGTGCTGCTCGAGGATCCCGAGAACCCGGCGTTCT
>JBGQIE010000074.1:0-13369 GCA_041498315.1 Candidatus Eiseniibacteriota bacterium | reverse complement strand
TGGAGGTACGGGTAGTACTCGGGAGCGCTCACCGCCGTGCAGCCCGACACCATCGGCAGATGGAAGCGGGACTGCACCTGCTGGACCCATTCCTTGGTGCCCGGATAACCCGCCGAGATGCTCACGAGCAGCGGGAAGCTCGAGTAGTCCCGCACGTGGCTCATGAGCGGCAGGGAGCGCGTGTCGTTCCCGCGGTAGTCCTTGGGAAAGGCGTTGGCGATTCCCTGGCCCATGAGGACCATGACGTCCTCCCGGCCCTCCTTGTAGCCCAGGTTGACGTAGTCGACCCCGTACACTTTGCGGCCCTGGTACTCGGCGGCGACCGCGCGCAGCTCGTTGTCGACCAGGCCCGGGCCGCCATCCCAGAGCACGGTGACGACGATCTTGCAGTCCTTGTCCCAGAGCTGGCGCAGCGCGGTGCGCGTCATGGGCACCAGCTCGGGCTTGGCGCCGGGATCGTAGTCGCACGACATGAGCACGGTGGAGCCGTTGGGGATCTTCGCGATCGCCTCGTAGAAGCCCTGGACGGGCGGCGAGACCGTGAGCGGCAGCGCGAGCGGAAACAGCAGCGGGAACAGGACCAGCACGGCCATGATGAGGAAGATCCAGCGCCGGTCCAGCTTCTCGACCGATTGCACCCAGGTCATCGGCTCAATCCTCCCCGCTCAGGTAGGAGCGCTCGACGCCCAGGATGACGCGCAGGCCGGTCGCCATGACGCCCAGGGCGGCCCCGATCAGGATGGCGCGCTTGGCCGCGTTCTGGGGCACGTTCATGATCCACTCCTGGATCGAGCTCAGGTGCAGGCCGTGCGGTGCGCCGGGCAGCCACTGGAGCTGGAACAGCCAGTCCGTGAGCACGTTGCCGAGCGGCACGCGCCCCAGCATGACGATGAGCGCGGCGGCCGCGAGCAGGCCGGCTTCGAGGGTGCGGATGCGGAAGGCCCGGAAGGCGGCCGAGGCGATGAAGAACGCCAGCAGCGAGAACATGGTGCCCTGCATCGGCGAGTACATGTTGTCGTAGATCCACTTCGAGCGCGTGCCCTGGTCGAGGAAACCCTTGCCCTCGGCGAAGCCGATCGCGAGCGTGGCGATGAGGGCCGCGACCAGCACCAGCTTGTAGGGCCAGCCCGGCTCGCGCTTGTAGACCGCGTCGAAGTTGACGCGCAGCAGGTTCGCCCCGCCCAGGAAGTAGCTGAACGCGAGCACGATGATGACGCACGCCTGGAAGAAGTCGGCCGGGACGCTGATGAACTGGTGGGGCACGAAGAACGAGAGGATCATGAGCAGGCCGATGACGGCCGTGATGAACAGCGGGAACTCCCGTTTCACCCCTGCCTCCTACTGCGTCACCATCCACTGGGAGAGCCAGTGGATGCCCGAGGTCTCGAGCGCGCAGCCGACGATCACGACCACCAGGATCGTCAGCTTGATGAGATCCGCGCCTTTGAGGCTGCCCACCAGCTTGGGTTCGCCCGAGAGATAGGCGCTCGCGGCGTAGAGCTCCTCGCCGATGAGCGTGTAGTCGCACGCGACCACGAAGAACGGCAGCTGGTGGACGTTCGCGGTGCCCGCGACCTGGATCGCCCCGGTCGAGAAACCGGTCTCCGCGAGCAGCAGCGATTCGGCGTAGAACGAGCCCATGAAGATGTGCGCCGCCGGGCGCTCGCGCAGCATGATGCCGGCCACCGCCGCGACGTACGCGAACTGCTCGGGCGAGACGAACCGCACGCTGTCCGGGCTGTACTGCTCGGGGCGCCCGGCGTGGAGGTAGCCGCCGCGCACCATCTCCTGCGCGATCGTGAACGGAATCGGGTAGGACACCGGCACCATGATGGGCGTCTCGTACTTGGCCGTCAGCCGGGCCACGCTCTCGAGAATCACGAGCCCGGCGACGGTCTGGATGTCGTCGATGTCCTGGACGCCGGGAACGAACAGCACCGGCCGGCCCATCTCGGTGGCGCGGCCGATCGCCTCCTCGATCGCGTCGATCCCGGGAATGCGGCGCACGAACGGCTTGCGGCCGGCCTGGGCCGAATAGATGTAGTAGAGCACGAAGGCGAAGAACAGCGCGGTGAACGCGAGCACGCTCGAGCGCGTGGTGTTGACCCAGGAGGAGGTCGCGACCGCCGGCCCGGTGAGACTGCCCGCCGGAGTCGATCCGCCCGGCCCCACCGCCACGATACGATAGTAGTAGGGGGTGTTGCGCCGCACCGACGAGTCGGTCCTGCGGACCACTCCCGCGCTGGTGGAATCGACCAGCGTCCAGGGGCCGGCCGTGGATTCCGAGCGCTCGATGTAGTACTGGGTCACGCTCCCGCGGCCGGGCTGATCGTCCGGCGAGGCCACCCAGACGAGCTCGATGGCATGTCCGGCGTCGTTGGGGACGTCGTAGGTCTCGAGGCGCGTCGCGGGACGGGGGGCGGGCGGGGCGGCGTTCGAAACCCCCGCCGTCAGGGCCGCCGGAAGGGCCAGCGCGAGGGCGGCCGCCAGCGCGAGCCCGGGGCCCAAGATCGTTCGACCCGCCCTCGAAACCGGCAAGCGATGCCCTCCGTCAGGTCCCCAGCAGCATGGCGGCCGCGCTGGGGCGGGCCGCAATCTCGTAAGCTAGCCGTCGGCCACAGCGAAAGTCAACGCCGAAGGCCGGGCCGGGCCTTGATCTCGATCCGAAACTGCCGCGCTCGTCGGGCATTCTCCGACGGCGCCTAGGACGCGATGAGCTCGACGTTGGCGCGCGGCACGACCGCCTGCTCCCCGCCATCGCTGAACTCGACCACGAGCACGCGGACGCGGGCCTCGGTGTCGAGCAGCCGCAGCTCGCTCGGCAGCTCGACGACGCGGCCGATGCGCCCGAAGTAGGGCTCGCGGATGACGCGCAGCAGGGAGCCCACCTCGAGCCCGCCGTGCGCCTCCTCGGCTCGCGAGGCCGCCGCGCTATCGCTCGGAATGATGATCTCGGGCCGCATGACCCCGGCGCGGATCTGGGTGGCCCCGCTCACCGACGCCATGCGCCCCTGCTGCGCGTTGAGCAGCGTCCAGGTGCGCTCGGCCATGCGAATGCGGCCGAAGCCCTCGGTGAGGATGAGGGTGAAGCCGAGCTCTTCGGAGCCCGTGATCGCGACCCCGAGATCGCGCCCCAGGAGCTGGCGCAGGTCCTGGTCGTCGAAGCCCCCCACGACCACCGCCGCGACCCCCAGGTCGCGCGCCCGGAGCAGGGTGGCGTGCGAGACGTACGAGCCGCCCACGACCACCTTGCCGGCGTGCTGGGGCCCCAGCCGGGAGGCCGAAAGCTCCTCGTCGGGGCTCGCCGCGGCCACCGCGATCTCGCCCCAGGTCTCACCCCCGACGCCGAAGATGCCCTGGAGGAAGGCGCCGCGCGCCTCGACCACCACGCCCTCGCCCGGCAGCAGCTCCACGGCCACGCCGCGCACGAAGGCGTTGACCTCGACCGGGATCGGAGGCTCGCGCAGGATGAGCTGGCCCGAGATCTTCGAGACGCTCTCGATCACGCCGTCCACCGGCGAGGTGAGCCTGTGGGTTACGAGCCCGAACAGGCTCTTCGCGGCGGCCACGATCTCGCCCTGCTTGACGGCCGAGCCCACCGGGCGCGTGAGCGCCGCCTCGGCGCGCGCGGGATCGACCGACAGCTTGGCCGCCAGGTTCAGGGTCTGGACGTTGCCGGGCAGCTCGGTGCGCGCGACCACGGTCTGGGCCTCGACCGACTGGCCCTGCTGGACGATGACCTGGCCCTTGAGGGGCAGCCGGCGCTCGCGCCGCAGGACGGCGAAGTCGGTGACGCGCAGGCCGGGCGTGTAGGCGTGGGCCATCGTCACACCTCGCGCGGGTAGACGTTGAGCGCCCGATTCCAGGCGCGCAGGCGCCCGATGCGCGCCCTGGGTTCGGCGGGCAGCGTGAACGGGCGCCGGCCGCGGGTGTCCACGATGAGCCCCACGACGCCGCCGTGAATCTCGGCCTCGATCGCCTTGCCCTTGCCGGCCCCGAGGTCGAAGCCACGCTCGGGCGTCGCCTTGAGCCGCACCGTTCCGCTCTCGGGCAGCGGCAGGAGCGCGAGCTCACCGAAGGGCGCCGCGTGGCTCGAGGGGGCGCCGGCGGCAGGCGTGATCTCGAGATGGAGGCACGCCTGCCCCGGCTTGCCGGCGCCCATCGGCGCCACCACCGCCCCGAGCCGGATGAGGCAGTCGCGCTCGAACACCTCGGTCGCGGCGGTCTCGTGCACGCTCGACAGCACGCCGAGCTGCGGCGCCATGAAGATGCTGTCCACCGCCAGCTGGGTCAGCCCCTCGGGCAGGAACGCGTCCACCATCATGAGCGCCGCCTGGACGCGCCGCGGCGCGTGGGACAGCACGCCCCCCGAGCCCACCAGCAGCCCCAGGTCGAGCAGGTTGACGAGCGAGGCGCCGCTCTCGGCCTGGCTCACGATGTCGGAGATGGTGCGCTCGGTCTGCACCCCCTTGAGCCCGACCGCGAGCGACTTGTGCTGCTCGAAGGCGAGCCGCAGCGCCTCGCGCGCGATCGCCTGCTCGATGACCAGGTCCTCGAGCGCCTGGGGAATGGTCGTGGGCCGGATCATCTTGTTCTTGATCCGGTTGCGCAGATCGATCTCGTCCACCGCGAACGGCACCCAGCGCAGGATGTTTTCGATCCCGGCCTCGGCCATGACGTTCGAGACCGAGTAGCTCATGCCCAGATTCGCCGAGACGGTGCGGTTGAAGACCCCCTGGAACACCGAGAACACGTCGGTCGTGGCGCCACCAATGTCCACCCCGACCACCGCGATCCGGTCGCGCTTCGCGACCTTCTCGATGATGATGCCGACCGCGCCCGGAGTGGGCATGATGGGCACCGGCGTCCAGCCCATGAGCTTCTTGTAGCCGGGCGCGTGGGCCATGACGTGCTCCATGAACAGCTCGTGGATGGCGTCGCGCGCGGGCTTGAGGTTCTCGCGCTCCAGCGTGGGGCGCAGGTTGGGGACCACGAGCAGGGCGGTGGTGGCGCCGAGCAGGTCGCGCACGATGGGCGCGGCCTGCTGGTTGCCCGCGTAGATGACGGGCAGCTCGTAGCCCGCCCCCAGGCGTGCCTTGGGGTCGGCGGCCTTGAGGATCTCGGCCATCTCGGCGACCCGCCGCACGTCGCCCCCGTCGGTGCCGCCCGAGAGCAGGATCATGTCGGGCCGCAGCTGGCGCAGCCGGCGGATCTTCTGGTAGGGCCGGCGCCCGTCGTTGAGCGCGATGACGTCCATGACGATGGCCCCGGCGCCGAGGGCGGCGCGCTGGGCGCTCTCCCCCGTCATCTGGAGCACCAGGCCCGAGACCATCATCTGGAGCCCGCCCCCGGCGCTCGAGGTCGAGAGGTAGAGGTCCACCCCGTCCTCGCCGCGCTGCGGCGTGATGATGCGCTCCCCGTCCAGCATGCGGCGGCCGGCCAGCTCCTCGACCTCGCGCACCGCGTTGAGCACTCCACGGGTCACGTCCTCGAACGGGGCTTCGACGGTGGTCGGGGCCTCGCCGCGCACGATCAGATGGTAGCCGTCGGCGCGCCGCTCGATGAGGATCGCCTTGGTCGTCGTCGAGCCGCAGTCGGTGGCCAGGATCGAGCGGATGTCCTCAGGTCGCGCGTCCATCGGCTCCTAGCGCGGACGCTGCCGCGCGGCGTTCGCGGCCCGGCGTTCGGCGCGCGCGCGCTCCGAGCAGGTCTCGATCTCGGTGACCAGCGCCTCGATGGCGTCGCGCCGCTCGGCCAGCGCCGCGTAGCGCCGGTACTTGGGGCCCGGAAACAGCGCCTGGGCGATGGGCTCGAAGAAGATCATCGCCTGGCTCGCGAGCAGCGACAGTGGCTTGCCGGTCTCGAGCGCCAGGATCGCCGGCACCTCGAGGCGCAGCTCGACGACACGCGCGGCGAGGCGCTCGAGCAGGATCCGGTCCTCCGCGCTCAGCGGGGCGGGGCTAGAGGCCATGGAGGGCGAGGCGATGGCGCAGCTCGCGGAACAGCCGGTCGTGATCGGGCAGGTAGTTCGGCACGCTGAGCGAGATGCCGCGCAGGTTCTCGAGCGGCCCGGGCCGGGTTTCGCTCGAGAGCCAGATGCGCGGCGAGAACGGCGGCGCATGGCGCACGACGGCGCGGCGGATGGAGGTCCACTCGCGGCGGTGCCAGGCGAACCACACCCGGCGGGCGACCCCGCGCGCGTCGACCCGGTAGCGCGTCGGGATGAAGCCCGGGCTCATCGAGACCGAGAAGGCGAGGATCAGCACCGCGTACATGAGGCGCGCGCCCGCGAAGCCCCACACCAGATAGGCGACCCCCGCCGTGATCGCGATCCCCACGATCGCGCCGGCGGTGTTGTGCCGCCACGGGTTGTCGGTCCACTCGAGCGGCTGCTCTTCCGCCGCGTCGGTCGGGGCCACGACGCGATCCTCCCGGGGCGTGACGCTCAACGGCGCGCCGGCTCCACCGCCGGCTCCGGGCTTCCGGCGGACGGCGTCTCCCAGCGCAGCTTGAGCTCGCGTGCCGCGCGGCCCTCGTCGAGCCGGCTCGCGGGCGTGGAGTGTGGGGCCTCGTGGAGGAGCTGCGGGGTCTCGGCCGCCTCCTTGGCGATGCGCTCCATCGCGGCGGCGAAATGATCGAGCCGGTCGAGCGTCTCGGTCTCGGTGGGCTCGATCATGAGCGCCTCCTCGACGATGAGCGGGAAGTAGACCGTGGGGGCGTGAACCCCGAAGTCGAGCAGGCGCTTGGCGACGTCGAGGGTGCGAACCCCGTACTTCTTGAGCCCGCGGCCCGAGAGCACGAACTCGTGCATGCAATGCTCGGCGTGCGGCAGCTCGTAGGTCTTCGCGAGCCGGCGCATGAGGTAATTCGCGTTGAGGATCGCCGCCCGGCTCACGCCCTTGAGCCCCTCGGGCCCCAGGCCCAGGATGTAGGCCAGGGCGCGGACCAGGATGCCGAAGTTGCCGTGGGCCGAGTGGACGCGACCGATCGAGTGCGGGCGGTCGACCTCGAGGGACAGCGTGCCGTTCTTCTCGATCACGCGCGGCACCGGCAGGAACGGCTCGAGGTGGGCCGACACGGCGACCGGGCCCGCCCCCGGACCCCCGCCGCCGTGCGGGGTCGAAAACGTCTTGTGCAGGTTGAGGTGCATGCAGTCGAAGCCCAGATCGGCGGGCCGCACCAGGCCCACCAGCGCGTTCATGTTGGCGCCGTCCATGTAGACCTGGGCCCCCGCCTGGTGGGCGAGCGCCGTGACCTCGCGGATGCGCGGCTCGAACAGCCCGAGCGTGTTGGGGACCGTGAGCATGACCGCGGCGGTGCGCTCGTCGAGCGCCTTCCCCAGCGCCCCAAGGTCCACGGTCGCGTGCTCGCCCGAGGCGATCGTGACCGCTTCGTAGCCGCTCAGATTGACGCTCGCCGGATTGGTGCCGTGCGCCGAGTCGGGGACGATGACGCGCTTGCGGCGGTCGCCCTCGCCGCGCGAGCGGTGCCAGGCGCGGATCATGAGGAGCGCCGTCATCTCGCCCTGGGCGCCGGCGGCGGGCTGGGTCGTCACCGCGGCGAAGCCGGTGATCGCGAGCAGCGCCTGCTCGAGCTCGTGGATCACGCGCAGCGAGCCCTGGCTCGCCGCCTCGCCCGCGAGCGGGTGGTCGAGCGCGAAGCCCGGCAGCCCCGCCAGCTCGTCGTTGATCTTCGGATTGTGCTTCATCGTGCACGATCCGAGCGGATAGAAGCCGCGATCGATGTGATGGTTGAGCACCGAAAGCTCGATGAAATGCCGCACCACCTCGGGCTCGCTGACCTGCGGGAACGCGAGCCCGTCGCGCAGCCGGGCTCCGGGCAAAAGCTCGGCGAGCGGCCGGCTCGGCACGTCGCAGGCGGGCAGCGCGGGACCGCGGTGCCCGGCCCCGCCCTGCTCGATGAGCAGCCGGCGCTCGAGCCTCACGTTCCGCTCCCCGCGCGCGCCAGCACCGCGGCCCAGCGGGTGATCTCGGCGGCGCTGCGCTGCTCGGTGACCGCGACCAGCAGGCGGCGCTTCCACTCGGGCCGGAACTGGCCCAGGTCTACGCCCGGCAGGATGCCCTGGGCGCGCCCGGCCTCGGTCACCCGGGCCGCCTCGACCGGACACTCGAGCACGAACTCGCGGAAGAAGGCGCCGGCGTGCGCGAGCGCGTAACCGGGAACCGCGGCCGCGAGTCGCGCCGCGTGGTGGGTCTTCTGGACGCACAGCTCGGCCACCTCGCGCATGCCCTCCCGGCCCAGCAGCCCCATGTAGACGGTGGCGCGCAGCGCGAGCAGCCCCTGGTTCGTGCACACGTTCGAGGTCGCCTTCTCGCGCCGGATGTGCTGCTCGCGGGTCTGGAGCGTGAGCACGAAGCCGCGCCGTCCATGGGCGTCCACGGTCTGGGCCGCGAGCCGTCCGGGCATGCGCCGCACCAGGGCCTGGCGGCAGGCGAAGAAGCCGAGCAGCGGACCGCCGAAGCTGGGCGGATTCCCGAGCGGCTGCCCCTCGCCCACGACGATGTCGGCGCCCGCGCTGCCATCCGCGCCCGGCGCCCCGGGGGGCTCGAGCAGGGCGAGCGCGATCGGATCGCACACCGCGACCGCGAGCGCGCCCGCGGCATGGGCCGCGCGGTGGATCGCCTCGGGCTGCTCGAGCAGGCCGAAGAAGTTGGGATGGGCGTAGATCACGCACGCCACGTCGGGCGCGAGGGCCGCCGCGATATCCTCCGCCCCGCTGAGGCCCCCGAGCCCGCCCGCGACCGTGAGCGCTTCCTCGCCCAGGTAGGTCCGCAGCACCGCCAGGACGTTGGGGTGGAGCGCCCCGCTCGCGATCACGCGGGCGCGCCCGGTCTGGTGGCGCGCGAGCAGCGCCGCCTCGACCGCCGCGGTCGCGCCGTCGTAGAGCGAGGCGTTCGCGACCTCCATGCCGGTGAGCTCCGCGATCATGCTCTGGAACTCGAAGATCGCGGTGAGCGAGCCCTGGGCGACCTCGGGCTGGTAGGGCGTGTAGGCGGTGGTGAACTCCGAGCGCATGGCGATGGCGTGGAGCGCCGCCGGGATGTAGTGATCGTAGAGGCCGCCGCCCAGGAACGACACCGCCCGGTCGGCCTGGTTGAGGCGCGACCACGCCCCGAAGCGGCCCCGAAGCTCGATCTCCGACAGCGGGCCGGCGACCGGCAGCGGGCGCTCGAGCAACACCTCGCGGGGGATCGTCTCGAGCAGATCCTCGAAGCGCCCGACTCCGATCTCGCGGAGCATCGAGCGTTCCTCGGCGCGCGTCAGGCCGACGAAGCTCATGCGTGCTGCGCCTCGACCAGCTTCTCGTAGTCGGCGCTCGACAGCAGGCCCTTGAAGTCGTCGGGGCGGTCGGCCTTGATGCGCACCATCCACCCCGAGCCGAAGGGCTCCTGGTTCACGAGCGCCGGATTGCCGGTGAGCGCGCCGTTGACCTCGACGACCTCGCCGCCCACCGGCGCGTAGAGATCGCTCACGGTCTTGACCGCCTCGACCACGCCGAAGGGCTTGTGCGCTTCGAGCTTCTTCCCCACCGCCGGCAGCTCGACGAACACGACGTCGCCGAGCTGGTCGGTGGCATAGCTCGTGATGCCCACGGTCACGGTGCCGCCCTCGAGTCGGGCCCATTCGTGCTGGTCGGTGTAGCGGAGTTCCGCGGGGAAGCTCATCCGTCCTCCTCCTAGGTCTTGCGCGAACCGTGGGTGTAGAAGGGCCGCGCCACGACCCGGGCCGGCAGCTCGGTTTCGCCCGCCCGGATCTGGAGCGCGGTGCCGCGGGCGGCGAGCTTCGATTCGACGTAACCCATCCCGATCGGGCGCTGGAGCGTGGGGCTGAACGTGCCGCTCGTGACCCGGCCCACGACGCGCCCCTCCGCGGCGATCGCCATGTCGTGGCGCGGCACGCGCCGGCCCTCGAGGTCGAACCCCACCAGCTTGCGCGTGAGCCCGCGCTCCTGCTGCCGGACGAGCACGTCGCGCCCGATGAAGTCGCGCTTGCCGAGCTTGACCGTCCAGCCCAGCCCGGCCTCGAGCGGCGAGGTCGTGTCGTCGATGTCGTTCCCGTAGAGCATGTAGCCGACCTCGAGCCGCAGGGTGTCGCGGGCTCCCAGGCCCACGAGCTCGAGCCCCACCCGAGACCCGGCCTCGATCAGTCCCTGCCACACCTGGGCGGCGCTCGCGGGGTCGAAATAGAGCTCGAAGCCGTCCTCGCCGGTGTAGCCGGTGCGCGAGATCAGCGCCCGGACTCCGAACACCGGGGCCGCCGTGAACCGGTAGTAATCGAGGGCGAGCACCTCGTCCGGGACGTGGCCGCGCACCACCTCGGCCGCCCGCGGCCCCTGGACCGCGAGCAGCGCGGTGCGGTCCGATTCATCGGCCAGCGTCACCCCCGCCGGGACGTGCTGCTCGAGCCAGGCGAAGTCCTGGGCGCACGTGGACGCGTTGACGACCACCATGTAGTGCTGCTCGAGCCGGTAGACGAGCAGATCGTCCACGATCCCGCCGTCGGGGCGGCACATCGGAGAGTAGAGCGCCTGCCCCACCTCGAGGGCCGCGACGTCGTTGGTGACCATGCGATTCAGGAACTCGGTCGCCCCCCCGCCCGCGACCCGGAACTCCCCCATGTGGGAGATGTCGAACAGCCCCGCGCGCTCGCGCACCGCCTGGTGCTCGCGCTGGTCGCCGGTGTAGCGCAATGGCATCTCGAAGCCCGCGAACTCGACGAGCTTGGCGCCGGCCGCGCGGTGGAAGTCGTGAAAGGGGGTGTGCTTGAGGGTCTGGACGCGGTGCACGTGCGCTCCGTGGGTGGAAAGCCCATGGAAGTTAGCCAAGCCCCAGCGGGGGGTCAAGTTGGCCCGGGCTCGCGGACGCGCCGCCCGCGGGCGAAAACGAAACGACCGGCGCGTCGCGCGCCGGCCGTTCGAATCCGCAGGCTGCGTTACCTGACGAGCACCACCTTGCTCGAAGCCGTGTTGCCCGCCTGACTCAGACGCACGACGTAGATGCCGGCGGCGAGCCCCGAGGCCTCGCCCTGGAGCGGCAGCACGTGACTGCCGGCGCCCAGGATGCCCACCTCGCGCGACCACACGCGGCGGCCGCTGAGATCGACCAGCTCGAGGATCGCTCGCTCGGCGCTCGGCAGCGAGAACGAGAGCGAGAAGCCGCCCGCCCCGCGGGCGGGATTCGGCCAGGCGCCGCCGAGCGCGAACGCCGGGCCGCTCGTGGGCGGCACTCCGGTCACGAAGTTGGCCGTGACCGGCACGCAGCAGCTGGCGACCTGACCGCCCCCAACCGCCGTGACGGCCAGACACACGTTGCCGACTGCCGAGGGCGAGCCGGCCGGAACGGTGACCGCATAGGTCAGGTTGCTGCTCGCGCCGGACCCGAGCGTGAGGCCCTGGCTCGCGGGCGAGAGGATCCACGTCGGCTGGTCGCAGGTCACGGTCGTGTTGTAGTCGTTCGCGAACATGACGTTGAGATTCTGGAGCGAGAAGGTCAGGTTGGTGGTCGTGCCGGCATCCACGGCGGGCCCCGACGGACAGACCAGCCCGGGTGCCGCGACCAGGGTCGCGCCCCACGCGTCCACGTCCCCCATGCGGCCGTCGGCCCACGCCAGGGCGATGTTGGCGCCCCCCGCCATGCCGTTGTAGTCGCCCATGTTGGGCTGCAGGTTGCTTCCCGCGGTGGTGAAGTTCGTGGCCACCGACGTGATCTTCTGATTCGCAGCCCAGGTCGCGCCGCCGTCGGTCGAGCGCGTGAGGTGGATGTTGGCGACCCCGGCGCAGGTTCCGGCCGGCGCGTCGCGGTAGTCGAACCACAGGCTGTAGACGTAGCCCTCGGTCGAGACCGCGACCTCGGAGAGGTACTCGTCGTACAGGGCGGCGTCGTCATTGGGACGCGCGAAGTTCGCCCACAGCGTCCCGCCGTCCGAGTACGCCACGATCGCGTCGCGCGCATCGCGCGCGCGGTCCACGCCGCTGGGGATGTCGATGCCGGTCAGGACCGTGTAGGCGCCGGTCCCGCTGCCCGCGACGCCGAGGCCGCCCATCCGGAAGTAGTAGGTGCCGGTCGTGGGCGCGGTCCACACCGCGAAACCCTGCTGGCTCGCAACCACCGTGCTGCCGCCGTAGGCGAGCCGTGTGGTGCCGTCGGTGCAGTACACGCGCAGCGTGTACTTGAGCCCCGCCGCGACCGAGTTGGCCCAGAAGATGTAGGTCTTGCCCTGGACGGCGCTGAACGAGAAGTAGTCGAGATCGGTGACGGCCGAGATCGACCCGGTGAGCTGCTGGCCGGGCGTGAAGGCGGTCGCCGTGGCGGGCGAGTTGTTCGACTCGACCTCGGCCTTGGTGCCGCCGCCGCCGAGCGGATCCTCGTACCAGTCCACGGTCTCGTTCCAGGTCACGTACACGCGGCCGCGGTGCGGGCCGGTCGAGCGATCCACCGCGATCGCGGGGAACACCACGCCATGGTCGCGATTGAAGCCCGGCGAGCCGGTGCCGAAGTTCGTGTATTCCGCCGAGACCAGGGTCTCGGAGCCGAACGAAACGCCGGCGTTGGTGGACTTGCGCAGCTTCATGTAGTCCACGTCCACGAGCCCGGCCTGGCTCCACACCACGTACACTTCGCCGCCCGGTCCGACCGCGGGACGCGAGCCCTGGACGAAGCCGTAGCTCGCCGGGTCGGTGTTCATGACGATCGGCAGATCCCAGTTGACCCCGCCATTGGTCGAGCGCTGGTAGATGATCGTGTCGGCGCTGCCGAACGTGGTGTAGCTCATGTAGAGATTGCCGGTGCTCGAGTCGGCCGCGCACCACTGCTTGTCGAAGCCGATCGCGCTGTTGGGGCCAGTGCGCACCGTGTGCGGGGCGCCCCAGACGAACACGCCGCCCGAGAAGCTGCCGGACACGATCGCGATGCCGTTCTGGCTCACGGCGCTGAAGTCGATCAGGCCGCAGTAGTAGAAGGTGCCGGTCTTCTCGTTGACCGTGACGACCGGGTCGCTGGCCCAGGTGCCGCCGACCGGCTTGGGCGGAACGCCGATGTCGGTCCAGGTGGCGCCGCCGTTGGTCGTCGTTGCGACCTGCTGGGCGTCCACCCCGGGTCCGAAGTTCGCCCCCTCGTTCCAGGCACACACACCGAAGGCGCCCAACATGGCGATGCCTTCCTCGGCCTGGGTGGCGCTCGCCGGGTCCCCGGTGCGGTTGTTGACCGGAACGTTGGTCGGGATGGCGTTGATGGACGAGACGCCGGCCGGAAGCTGAAGCCGCACCGGAGGACCGGCAGCGTCGCCCGGAAGCACACCCTGCTCGGGCGTCACCGGCCGCACGCGAACCCCCGGCTGGCCCTGGGCCCGG
>JBGQIE010000073.1:0-13451 GCA_041498315.1 Candidatus Eiseniibacteriota bacterium | reverse complement strand
GATGGTGAACACGAGCTGGTCGCGCAGGTCGAGCCGCCCGGTGCGGTCGCGCGACACCGGGGCCGCGACCGCCGCGGCCTCGTGCTCGGCCGCGGGCGGGAAGTGGAGGCGCAACCGGTACTGGGAGGCGACCGCCGCGTCGTCCCATTCCGGCCGGTCGTCGGCCCCCAGCACCTCGACCAGCAGCGCCGGGCCCTCGTCGGGCACCTCGGCGATACAGTAGTCCCCGTCCTCGGGCGCGTGGGCGCCCTTCCAGGCGAGCTGGCGGGCGCCGCCTCTCCAGCGCCGTGCCGGATCGAACACCCAGTGGCCGCGCCTGAGCCAGGCGCGACCGAGCAGGCGCGGCGGGGGCTCGCCGGCCTCGGGGCCGGACCTAGCGGATCCGCTTCTTATGCCGGTTCTTCCGGAGTCGCTTCTTTCTCTTGTGGGTCGCAATTTTCTTGCGCTTCCGCTTCTTCCCGGAACCCATTCGATCTCCTCGGGGTGGTGGATCAGCTCGCGGCGGTGACCGCCTCGGCCGTTTCGGGCTGCAGAACCTGGGCCTTCAGCTCCTTGCTGGGCTTGAACACCGGCACGAGCTTGGCGGGCACCAGCACCTCGGATCCGCTGCGCGGGTTGCGGGCGCGACGCGCGCGACGCTCGCGCACCTTGAAGGTGCCAAACCCGCGGATCTCGAGGTGCTTGCCTTCGCTCAGGGCGCGGCAGATCGCCTCGAGCAGGTGGTCGACGACGATGGCCGTGTGGTTCTTCGAGACCCCCGTCTCGACCGCGACCTCTTCCACCAATTCCGCTTTGGTCATGATGCGTCCTCCTGTCCGCTGCTCATAATGCTCCGTTCCCCCGACAGGCGCAGTCGTCCGATCCGCACGGGCCGGGGCGCTGAGGCGCGCGCCCCACCACGGCGAACGGGGACAGCAGCCGCCGGAGTCGCGTCCCGCCGCAACCGGGACACGCGCGGCCCGTATCGTCAGCGCCCGATTCCAGGAGCTCGAATCGCTTCCGGCAGCCGGCGCACTCGTATTCGAAGATCGGCATGACGTCCTCCACCTTAGCCGCGCACAATCTAGCACGACCGGGCGCCCGCCGGGCACCCGACTTCAATCCTTTTGAACCTCGTCCACCACACCTACGATGACGGTGCGCACCGCGCCACGTCCACGATGGAGCACCTGGGCGGCGCTGTTCCCCTCGTCCGCGACCAGCACGTGGTCGCCGGGTCCGGCGTCCACCGTGTCGAGCGCGATCATGAGGCGCGGGGTCGGCGCGCCCTCGGGCGTGACGCCGCGCACCAGCAGGAGCTTCTGCGCGGCGAGCTCGGCGTGCTTGATGGTCGCCACGACCTCGCCCACCACCCGCGCCAGGAACATCAGGCCCGCGCTCCGATCGCCGACTCGCGCACGTCGTCCACGATGCCCACGATCGCCGCGTCGGCCGGGTTGTCGGGGTTGGCGAGCGCGTTGGCGGCTTCGCGCCCGCGCACGTAGAACACGCGCTGGCCCGGAGCCGCCGACACCAGGTCCACCGCGACCAGGGTGCGTCCCTGCGCCGCCCCCGCCGAATCGGTGGGCTGGAGGAGCAGCAGGCGCTGGTGCCGGAACGAGGGCACGCGCTCGGTGCACACCACGGTGCCGACGACGCGGGCGAAGTGCATCAGAGCACCCGGGCCTTGAGCTGGGCGTGGAGCCGCGGGATGACGACCGAGCGCGACAGCAGTCCGCGTCGCGCCGCCTCGGCCCGGCCGGCCTCGACGGCCGCCTGGACGTCGCTCACCTCGCCGCTCAGGAACAGCACTCCCTTGCCCCCGAGGCCGTTCGCGAGCCGCAGGTCCCGCAGCAGCACGTCGGCCGCCTTGGCCGCCTGGTCGGCGGCCACGATCGCCGCCGCCGCGGTCAGGGTCTCGATGATGCCGAGCGCGTCGTGATCCGCCCCCGCGACCACCCCGCGCAGCGCCGGCAGCACCTGCTCGTGGAGCTGGGGGATGAAGAGCTGGTCGAGCACGGTGTCGCCCGCGACCTCGAGGCCGCGCGCGAAGGCGTGGCGCACCGGCCCCACCTCGCCGCCGATCAGCACCCAGTACTTGCCGGGCGAGATCGGGCAGGCCTCGAGGAGGTCGACCTCGGCGGTCTTGACCATAGCGTCGGCGGCCAGGGTGCCCTGGGCGATGCTGCTGGTCTCGACCGCGGCGATCGCGACGACCATCACACGATCCGGAAGTGGTCGACGAGCGTGCAGCGCCGCACCCGCGTGAAGCTGCGCGCGGTCGTCATGCCCTCGCCGGTCGGGCTCGCGATCGTGAAGCTGGTCGGGCCCTCCCCGCCCCAGCCCAGCCCGGCGACGTTGGGGCCGTTCTTGACGAAGATCGAGCAGTCGCAGGCGCGCGCCATGCGCGAGAGCTTGTCGATGTTGCGCGAGTGCATCGAGGCGGTGTGGCGGAACCCGTGCTCGACCTCGATCGCGAAGTCGATCGCGTCATCGACGGTGCGCACCCGGGTCAGGGGCAGCACCGGCATCATGAGCTCGGTCCACAGGAAAGGATGGTCGTTGTCCACCTCGCACAGCGCCAGGCGCCGGGTGGCGTCGCACGGGATCCCGGCGTCGCGCAGGATGACGTCGATGTTCTTCCCGACGTACTTGCGGTTGATGACCGCGTGCTTGCGCGGCCCGTGCTCCTTCTCGAGCAGCAGGGCGCGCAGCTTCTCGATCTGGTGCGGCGGCAGCACGATCGCCCCGGCGCGCGCGAACGCCTCCTTGAGACGGTCGGCGATCAAGGCGACGGCGATGACCTCCTTCTCGTCGGTGCAGATGATGTTGTTGTCGAGCGAGGCTCCGAGGATGAGGTCGCGCGCCGCCTTCTCGAGGTCGGCGGTCTCGTCGACGACCGAGGGCGGGTTGCCGGGGCCGGCCGTGATCGCCTTCTTGCCGGCCGCCAGCGCCTCCTTGACCACCCCCGGTCCGCCGGTCACGACGTTGAGCCGGATGCCGGGGTAGCGCAGCAGGGCCTGGGCGACCTCGAGGGTCGGCACCTCGACCGAATGGAGCAGCGGGTGGGTCGCGCCGGCGCGCCGCGCGGCGCGGTTGATGAGGTCGATGGTCAGGTTCGAGACCCGCCGCGCGTTCGGGTGGGGGCAGAACACCGCGGTGTTGCCGCCCGAGATCATCGAGATGCCGTTGTTGATGATGGTCTCGCTCGGGTTCGTGACCGGCGTGATGACCGCGATCACGCCATAGGGGGCGCGCTCGAGCAGCGTCATGCCGTGATCGCCGGTCCAGGTGATGGGCTCGAGGTCCTCGGGCCCCGGGGTCTTCTCGGCGACCAGCCGGTTCTTGACCAGCTTGTCTTCGACCCGGCCGAGCCCGGTCTCCTGGGCCCCGAGCTCGCTGATGGCGAGCAGGTTCGCGAGCAGGGTCTCGCGAACCGCGGCGACGATCCGGCGGCGGGTGTCGAGCGGCGTCTGGCCGAAAGCTTCGAACGAGGCGCGCGCCGCCTTGACCGCGGTATCGAGATCGGCGTGGACCCCGAGCGGGCTCGCGGCGGTCCCGGGCGCGGCGGAACGGGCGGCGGAGCCGCCCGGGGACTCGAGCCGCTCGAGCACCTCGGAGACGATGGATTCGATGCGCCCCGGGTCGAGCGTCACCGGGTCGGCCCCGCTCCGGCGCCGGCCCGCGCGGAACTCTTGAGGTAGACGTCCCGGCCGTCCATCTCGACCGTGTCCACGATGCCGGCGATCACCGCGTCCACCGGCTTCTCGCGCGACACCTCGGTCATGCGGGCGGAAGAACCCTGGGCGACGAGCACCAGCTCTTCGACGCCCGCCCCCACCGCGTCCGCGGCGACGACGTACGCGCCCGTGGGCTTGAACTGGGCGTCGACCTCGCGCACCAGCAGCAGCTTGAGGCCGAGCAACCCGGCGTCCTTGCGGGTGGACACGACCGTGCCCATCACCTGCGCCAGAATCATCGCGCGGCTACTTCTTCGAGCCCGAAACCTCCGGGCGATTGATCGGCAGCACGTCCTCGAGCATGCCGTGCGGCCGCGGAATGACGTGCACGCTCACGACCTCGCCGACCTTCGCCGCGGCGGCGGATCCCGCCTCGGTCGCGGCCCGCACCGCGGCCACGTCCCCGCGCACGATGGTCGTCACGTAGCCGCCGCCGATCTTCTCGTAGTGCACGAGCTGGACCCGGGCGGCCTTCACCATGGCATCCGACGCCTCGACCATGGCCACGAAACCACGCGTCTCGATCAGTCCAAGGGCTTCTTCCTGCATGGGGTCGTCTCCTCGACGTTAGGGAACCGCTTGATCTCCCGCTCCGGACCTGGACCCGCCCGGCGCGTGCTCCCCGCCGATCGGTTGTTCGAGCTGCGGCTCTGGCGCCGGGATGACGTGGTGGGACAGGATCTCTCCGATCCGGGCCGCGGCCGCCGCCCCCGCCGCGACCGCGGCGTCCACTTCGGCGACCGACCCCCGCACCACCACCGTGACCAGGGCGTCGCGCGTCACCTCATAGCGCGACAGCCGGACCCGGGCCGCCTTGCACATGGCATCGGCGGCCTCGACGGCGGCGATGAACCCGCGTGTCTCGACCAGACCCAACGCCTCGCGACCCACGCCGTCCGTCGGACCTCCGCGCCAATCCAGTTGCAGCCACAGAACTTGTCTCGTGCGCGGGGCACGCTAGCAGGGTTACCGCGGAGGGTCAACGAGGAGTCAGGCGCGCCAGCGACGCAGCGGAATCGGGCGCGGGCGCTTCAGGCGGATCGCGCGGCAGAGGGTGCCGCGCGCAACGAACGGGCCCCGTTCGCGGCGAGGGCGCTTGGGACGCTCAAGCGCTGACCGCGATGGCGGGGCCCCAATAAATCCCCCGCGCAGACCGTGTGCTGTACCGTATGACTCCTTCGCTCGCGATAGGGGATCAGCCCACAGTCAGCCAAGCACGAGTCGCACAGGGGAACACTTGCTATTCAGTTTTTTGCCCGCCCCTCGGTGGCGGCGAGTTCACCTGGACTTATCGCAAGCGTGGTGCCGCTCGTTCGTGGCACGAGAGAGCGGTCCCGGCGGTACTTCTACCAGGCTGTACGGCAGTGGGTTATGCCATTCCCATAAAGCTGGAGGTGAGGGATCCGCGGCGGGTGGGCCACCCGATTCGACCGGCCCGCGCGGGGGAATTCCCCCGCGACCGGCCGGGTGCATGGGGAATTAGCCGCGCCCGGGCCCCTCGGAGCGTTCGGGGGACTACTCGGCCGGGTTGGGAGTGCGGGTGGCGGGGATGGCCACGCCGCTGGCGAGGTCCTCGGCGAAGTGGCACGCCGATAAGTGTCCGGGGCTGATCTGCCGCAGCGGCGGCTCCTCGCGCGCGCAGATCTCGCGCGCCATGAAGCAGCGCGGATGGAAGTGGCAACCCGAGGGCGGCTTCGCGGGGCTCGGCACGTCACCCTTGAGGACGATGCGGGTGCGCTTCCGATCGGGATCGGGGACCGGGATCGCCGAGAGCAGCGACACGCTGTAGGGATGGAGCGGACGGCGGTAGAGCTCGACGCTCGGGGCCAGCTCGACGATCCGGCCCAGGTACATGACCGCCACCCGGTCGCTGATGAACTCGACCACCGACAGGTCGTGCGCGACGAACAGGTAGGTGAGGTTCATCCGGCGCTGCAGGTCGCGCAGCAGGTTGATGATCTGGGCCTGGATCGAGACGTCGAGCGCCGAGACCGGCTCGTCGGCGACGATCAGCTTCGGGCTGACGGCCAACGCCCGCGCCACGCCGATACGCTGGCGCTGGCCCCCCGAGAACTCGTGCGGATAGCGCCGCGCGTGGTCGGGGGAGAGCCCGACCAGGGTGAGGAGCTCGGCGACGCGCTCGCGCGCCGCGGCCCCGCGGGCGAGCCCGTGGATCGCCAGCGGCTCGCTCAGCATGCTGCCCACGGTGAGGCGCGGATTGAGGCTCGAGTACGGATCCTGGAAGACGATCTGCATCTCGCGCCGCAGCGGGCGCAGCTCGCGCCGCGTGAGCGTGGTGATCTCGCGCCCCGCGAACCGCACGCTGCCCGAGCTGGGCTCGATGAGGCGCAGGATGCAGCGCCCGGTCGTGGTCTTGCCGCAGCCGCTCTCTCCCACCAGCCCCAGCACCTCGCCGGGCTGGATCGAGAACGAGACCCCGTCCACGGCGCGCACCTGGCCCACCGTGCGCGACAGCAGGCCGCGCTTGATCGGGAAATGCTTCGTGAGCCCGGTGACCTCGAGCAGCGGCTCAGCCACGGCGCGCCTCCGTGCCCGCCGCCGCGGCGCCGGTGACCGGGTCGAGCGTGCCCGCGGCGATCTCGGCGACGCGCCAGCAGCGCGACAGGTGGGCGCCATCGACGCGCTCGACGGGCGGATCCTGGGTCCGGCAGCGCTCGATGGCGCACGGGCAGCGGGGGTGGAACCGGCAGGCGGCCGGGAAGCGCGCCGGGTTGGGCACGTTGCCGGGGATGACGCGCAGGGCGTCCTCGCGCCGCATGCCGAGCCGTGGCAGCGAGGCGAGCAGCCCGCTGGTGTAGGGATGGCGGGTGCGCTTGAAGGTCGACTGGACGTCGGCGTACTCGACCACCTGCCCGGCGTACATGACCGCGACCCGGTCGGCCGTCTCGGCGACCACGCCCAGATCGTGCGTGATGAGCAGGACCGCCATGCCGAACTCCGCCTGGAGCTGCTTGAGCAGCTCGAGGATCTGGGCCTGGATGGTGACGTCGAGGGCGGTCGTGGGCTCGTCGGCGATCAGGAGCGCGGGCTTGCACGCCAGCGCCATCGCGATCATGACCCGCTGGCGCATACCGCCCGACATCTGGTGGGGGTACTCGTCCACGCGCTGGGCGGGCGAGGGGATGCCGACGAGCTGGAGCATCTCGATCGTGCGCTCGCGCGCCTGGCGTTTGTCGAGGTGCTCGTGGAGCACCAGGGCCTCGGCGATCTGGTCGCCGCACGTGAACACCGGATTGAGCGACGTCATCGGCTCCTGGAAGATCATGGAGATCTCCTTGCCGCGGATGGCGCGCATCTCGGCGGGCGGGAGCTCGAGCAGCTCGCGGCCCTTGAAGCGGATCGAGCCCCCGACGATGCGGCCCGGAGGCTCGGGCACGAGCCGCAGGATCGAGAGCGAGGTGACGCTCTTGCCGCTCCCCGACTCGCCCACGACCGCCAGCGTCTCGCGCGGGTAGATCTCGAACGACACGCCGTCCACCGCCCGCACGACGCCGTCGTCGGTGAAGAAGTGCGTCTTGAGATTTTCCACCGCGAGCAGCGGCTCGCTCATGCGCCCTTCCCTCCCATCACCTTGCGCGGATCGAGCGCGTCACGCAGCCCGTCGCCGAAGAAGTTGAACGCCATGACGGTGACGAAGATCGCGGTGCCGGGTGCGAACAGCATCCAGGGAAACGACGTCAGGACGCGCAGCGAGCGCGCCTGGTTGAGCATGTTGCCCCACGAGGCGCTGGGCTCCTGCACCCCGACCCCCAGGAACGACAGGAACACCTCGCCCAGGATGTAGCCGGGGACGGCGATGCTCGCGGCGACGATCACGAACGACATGGTGTTGGGGAGGATGTGGCGCGCGATGATCCGCAGCCGCCCCATGCCCAGCGCCTCGGCCGCGGCGACGTACTCCTGGCTGCGAATCGACAGGACGATGCCGCGGATGATGCGCGCCAGTCCGGCCCAGCCGATGAAGGCGAGGATGGCGACGATCCCCAGGTAGACCTGCTGGCTCGGGAGGTTGGCGGGAAACATGGTGCGCAGCGCCACGATCAGGTAGAGGCCGGGAATCGTCAGGAGCAGCTCGGTGAAGCGCATGATGAGCGTATCGACCCAGCCCCCGAAGTAACCCGAGACGCCCCCCAGGAGCAGTCCGAGCGTGAACGAGATCGCGATCCCGACCAGCCCCACGGTGAGCGAGATCTGGCCGCCGTAGAGGAGCCGCGACAGCACGTCGCGCCCGAACGGGTCCGCGCCCAGCAGGTAGACGCGCCCGGGCGGATCGACCCCGTAGAGATGGCGGTCGGTGGGCAGGAGCCCGAACAGCCGGTAGCGGGCGCCGCGCACGAACCAGCGCAGCGGCTGGAGGCGCGTGGCGTCCTCGCGGTAGGCGAGGTTGCCGGGATCCACGAGCGTCGTCGGGCGCACGAACGGCAGCAGGTGGAGGTGGCCCTCGCCGTCCACCCAGTGGAGACGCTGGGGCGGATGGAAGAAGCGCGCGCGATCCATCTCTTCCTGGGAGTAGGGGGCGAAGAACGGAGCGAAGAACGCGAGCCCATAGAGCACCAGGAGCAGGGCGCCGCCCAGCACCCCGAGGTGGCTCTTGCGAAACTGGCGCCAGAAGATCTGCGCCGGCGAACGGGGCGTAAGCCTGCCGTCGTCCCCCGCCTCGACCGGGCTCAAGCGGTCGCCCTCGGCGGGCGCCGCCGCTTTCACGCCGCGCTCAGTCATAGGCGATCCGGGGATCGGCGATCGCGAGCAGCAGGTCGGCGACCAGGTTGCCGGCGACCAGCACCGCCGCGGCCATGAGGACCGAGCCCATGACCAGGTACTGGTCCTTCGTGAGCAGCGCGTCGAGCGTGATCCGACCCAGCCCCGGCCAGGCGAAGATGATCTCGGCGATGAAGGAGCCCGAGACCAGCGACCCAAGCGTGTAGCCGAACAGCGTGATGAGCGGGTTGATGGCGTTGCGCAGCGCGTGCTTGAAGACCACGGCGTTCTCGTCGAGTCCCTTGGCGCGTGCGGTGGTCACGTAGTCGAGCCGCAGCACGTCGAGCAGATTGGCCCGCATCTGCCGCATGCGCCCGGCGAGCGGGATGAGCCCCACGACCAGCGCCGGGAGCAGCAGGTGGCGCCCCACGTCCCAGGCCTTGCCGAAGGCGTCGAAGCCGTCGTAGTCGAGCGAGCGCATCCCGCCGACCGGCAGCAAGCCGGTGCGCGCGGCGAGCAGCAGGAGGAGCAGCCCCGACAGCACCTCGGGGACGGACAGCCAGATGAACGCCAGGACCGAGAGCGACTTGTCCACCCACGAGAACTGCCGCACCGCCGCGATGACGCCGAGCGGAATCGCCAGGCACCAGGTCACCAGCGCCGCGGCGGTGGCGAGCAGCAGCGTATTGCCGAGCCCTTCCCGCAGCACCGTGAACACCGGTTGATGGCGCGAGAACGACTCACCGAAATCGAAATGGAGGAAGAGATTGCGAAGATAGAACCCGTACTGGATCCACCACGGCTGGTCGAGTCCAAAGCGGTGACGCATGGACTCGATCATCTCGGCCGAGATGGCCGGGTTCTCGGCCATCGTGTTGAGGAAATCCCCGGGCGCCAGCTTGAGCACCAGGAAGGTGAGCGCCGACACGCCGAGCAGCAGCGGGATGGCCTGGAGCACTCGCCGGAAGATGTAGGTCCGCATCGCCGCCCGGGCTCAAGCCCGGCTGCCGGGCGATTTCACGTACACGCGCTCGATGTTCCAGATGATCGTGTGGGGAATCACGGACGGCTGGACGTTGCCGAAGCGGTTTCGCACCGGCAGTTTCATGATCAGGGTCGGAAGCCAAACGATGTAGCACTCGTCGTTGACGATGTTCTGGATCTCGGTCCAGGTCCGGTGCCGCTCGGCCATGTCGATGGTCCCGACGTTGGCCGACATGAGCGCGTCCATGCGGGCCTCCTCGGGCGTCTCGGGCTTGATCTGCTTGAGGTTCCAGTAGTGGGTGATGCCGCTCGAGCGGTACACGTTCTGCCCCATCGCCGGATCGGGGGGCACGCCGCTCTGGAGCCCGAGCAGGACCGCGTCGTACTGGAAGTCGTCCCGGATGTTCGAGATCAGGGTGTTGAAATCGACGCCGGAGGGATTGCACTGGATCCCCACCTTGGCGAGATCGTCCTTGACGAAATTGGCCATCGCCATGCGGGTGTTGTTGTCGCCGTTGGTCTTGAGGCTGAAGCTGATCGTGTGGCCCGCCGCGTCCTCGAGGAATCCGTCGCCGTTGCTGTCCTTCCATCCCAGGCCGGCGAGCAGCTTCTTCGCCTGCTCGGGGTCGTAGTCCCAGGTCTTGATGTCCGAGGTCGACCACTTCTTGTTCCCGGGCGTGGTCGTGGACCAGTTCTTGATGCCGTCGCCGTAGAACACGCTGCGGATCATGGCGTCGCGGTCGATCGCCATCGAGACCGCGCGCCGGAACTCGGGCTTGATGAACCACGCGTACTTGACCGGATCGACGAGCGGCGTGCCGGCCTTCTTCTTCGGCATCTTCTTCGCGTTGGCGGTGTTGAGATTGAACCAGAAGAAGTTGGTGCGCAGCGCGGGGCCGAGACTGTAGAGGGTGTATCCGCGGCGCTGCTGCTCCTCCGTGTAGCTCTTGTAGTCCTCGGGCTTCACGTTGTCGAGCGCGTCCACCTCGCCGGCCTGGAACTTGAGCGCCGCGGTGTTCTGGTCGGGCACGATCAGGAAGACCAGCTCGTCGAGGTACGGCAGCCGATGACCCTGCGCGTCCACCCGGAACCAGTAGGGGTTGCGGGTCAGCACCGTCTTCTCCCCCGGCACGTACTGCTTGAGCTGCCAGGCCCCGCTGGTCACGATGCTCTCGGGCGGAGTGCTCGTGCTGTAGGCCGAGGCGAACCGGCCGCTCCGCCAGGCGGGCTCCAGCACGTGCCGGGGCAGGATGTAGACCGAGCCGCACGCGCCCACCATCATCGCGTAGGGCGCCGCGATCTTCATGACCACCGTGTACGAGTCGACCTTCGTAATCTCGAAGCGCTTGCCTCCCGCCTTGAGCAGATCCTGCACCGAAGGATGAAGGGTGTCGTCGTAGGCGACCTGGAACGAGAACATGATGTCGTCGGCGGTCAGCGGGTGCCCGTCCGAAAACGCCCCGCCGCGCCGCAGGTGCCAGGTCCAGGTGAGCCCGTCGGGGCTCACGTCCCACGACTTGGCGATCCCCGGGATGTCCTGCTGGGTTTCGTTGTCGAAGTCGGCGAGGCCCATGAACATGCGCCCGTCGGTCACGTCGGTGGTCGAGGTCTCGTTCGCCATCATCGGGTTGAAGGTCTTGGGCCCGGTGGTCTGGCCGATGACAAAGCGGCCGCCGTAGCGGCCGATCTCGGGGACCGGCACCGTCATGGTGTCGGCGGGCAGCGGATTCTTGTCCTGCCAGGTCGAGCCTGCCACGCCGCCGCCGCCGCAGCCCCCCGCGACGACGGCCAGGGCGAGGATGGGCCAGGTTGCCAGCAGGGTCATGAGCGGCGCGCGCTTCAGCATGAGATCGTCCCCCCGAACGCATTGTGATGGTGCCCGCTACGAAGCCCGGCGAGTATAGACGGGGGTGCCGCGTGGTCAACTGAAACGCGACCGGCGGCCGGGCGCGAATGCCCGCTACGGGGGCCGGGCTCGGCCGGGCTCAGGCGCCGGCCGGCGCCGGCGCCGAATCGAGGAGCGCAAGTCCTTCCTCCCCCTCGATCCGGCGGCTCCCGGGAGGCAGCTCCGGGATCAGGGCGTCGGCCCAGCGGCTCAGCGGCGCCTCCGGGCCGAGCAACGCCCCGGCATGGCCCGCCGCGGCTCGCAGCGCGCGGCGAATCGGCTCACGTTCCTCCTCCGCGACCGCCAGGTAGTCGGCGAGGCGCTCGTGCCCGGGCCCCAGGAGCAGGCTGCCCTGCTGAAGCAGCGCCCGGGCGGTGCGCCGCTGGGCGCTCCCGACCAGCTTGCGGCCCTCGAGCACGATCTCGTGCCGCGCCGTCGAGGCGAAGCACGGCGCGAACGCGCCGCCGGCCCCCGCTCGCGCGCTCCGGGCGCCCGGCGCGAGCGCTGCCGGCGCGCCGAGGCGCGCGAGCGAGCGCACGATCAGGCCCGAGAGCCGGGCGTAGGTCGCGCTGATCGACCCCGCCCCGTCGGGGTGCGTGAGCGGAGCGGCGAACGAGTAGGTCCATTCCTGGTCGTGGAGGATCGCGCGGCCCCCGGTGGGCCGCACCGCCCAGGGCACCCGGTCGCGCTCGCAGCGCGCGAGATCGAGCACGCGCGCGGGGTCCTGGGCGCGTCCCAGGGTGATGCCCGGGGGGCTGAAGCGGAAGAGCCGCAACACCGGCCCGGCTCCGGATTCCGCGGCCGCGAGCAGGCACGCGTCGCGGCGCATGTTCTCGCGCGGATCGTGCGCCCCGTCCACCCACAGGATCATGTCAGCGCAGTCCGAGCCAGTCCTCCAGCAGATACTGGAACCGCCCGATCAGCAGCGACACGCGCGACATGACCGTGTAGCCGTAGCCGGCGCCGAAGGACACCATCAGGAAGCTGATGCCGATCTTGGACGCCGCCCCGAGCGCGCCCTTGTGCTCGCGGCTGTAGTAGAAGAACAGCAGCGAGGTCAGGAGCCCGACCGTGAACAGGATGGCGTTGAAGCTGTCCCACAGGTGCCCCGAGATCCACAGCGGCTGGAGGCTGCCCTGGACCTGCGCGACCAGGTCGCCCTGCGCGAAGCCGGTCGTCTTGATGCCCGCGAACACCCCGATGATGAGAGCCAGCGACCAGCGCGACAGCCAGCTCGCCTTGTCGAAGAAGCGCGTGAACAGCAGCAGCCCGAGCAGGCCGGGCACGAGCAGCCAGCCCCGGTAGTCGCCCAGCTCGGCGGCGAACATGCCGGCGCGGCCCCCGTTGATCCCGTGGCCCGCGAGCGCCTTGACCAGCGGCTCCCACAGGTTGGGGATGATGACGGTCCAGAAGCGCAGCACGATGTAGTAGCCCGCCGAGACGCCCACGAACAGGTGCTCGGCGAACTTGTAGAACGGGTTGTCCTTGTAGAGGAAGCTGAAGATGCAGAGCGTCAGCAGGGCGCCGACCCAGATCCCGAAATCGTGCGTGACGTGCAGGCTCACGCCCGGCCTCCCTTGGCCTTGGTCCACTGGACGAAGTTGCCGAGCAGGATCATGAACGCCACGAACACGTGGGCCATGGACTGGGCGTCCATGCCGCGGGTGGCGGTGCCCTTCTCCTGGCGCGACTTCTCGTACTCCGCGGCCCCCGCCATGCCCCCGAGCAGGCCCAGGAGCTGGCCCGATTGGAGGTACGGGTAGTACTCGGGAGCGCTCACCGCCGTGCAGCCCGACACCATCGGCAGATGGAAGCGGGACTGCACCTGCTGGACCCATTCCTTGGTGCCCGGATAACCCGCCGAGATACTCACGAGCAGCGGGAAGCTCGAGTAGTCCCGCACGTGGCTCATCAGCGGCAGGGAGCGCGTGTCGTTCCCGCGGTAGTCCTTGGGAAAAGCGTTGGCGATCCCCTGGCCCATGAGGACCATGACGTCCTCCCGGCCCTCCTTGTAGCCCAGGTTGACGTAGTCGACCCCGTACACCTTGCGGCCCTGGTACTCGGCGGCGACCGCGCGCAGCTCGTTGTCGACCAGGCCCGGGCCGCCATCCCAGAGCACGGTGACGACGATCTTGCAGTCCTTG
>JBGQIE010000072.1:0-13694 GCA_041498315.1 Candidatus Eiseniibacteriota bacterium | reverse complement strand
GCCGCTCGCGGCGTCGCTCCTCCTCGGCGGGTGGACCACCCAGCCTCGTCGTCGTTCCTTGCGATCGGCCCGCCGGCGCCCCCAACCCGCAGGGCCGGACCGGCAACGGCCACCGGGCTGCGTCGCTCGTCGTTGGCAGCCCCTCATGGGCTCGTCTCCTCCTCGCTCCTGGCGCGGCGGCCGTTGCAGGTCCGGCGCGCTCGCGCGGCATTCTCGGACGGAGCCTGGGCCCGCGGCCGGTTGCCCGCCGGCTGCGCCGATGCGATAGTCGCGGCGATGAACGCGTCCACGACCCGAAAGGAGACGGCATGAGCATTCCCCCGGCGTCCTCCGCGCCCCGCGGCCTCGACGGCGTGGTCGCCGCCCAGACCCGGCTCTCCCACGTGGACGGGCTCGCCGGCGAGCTCATCATCGGCGGCTACGAGCTCAAGGAGCTGGCAGGCAAGGTCAGCTTTGAGGCCGCGGCTCACCTGCTGTGGAAGGGCGCGCTCCCGAAAGCCGACGAGCTCGCGGCCCTGCGCGCCGAGATGGCGAAGCTGCGCAGGCTCCCGGCCGAGACGCTGAACGTGCTGCGCGCCGCCGCCCAGGCGCCCGCGATCGACGCGCTGCGCATGACGTGCGCGACGCTCTCGCTCGACCTCGCCAACGGCGACGACATCACGCCCGCCGCCGATCTCGCCGCCGCGAAGATGCTGACCGCGCGCTTTCCGACCATCGTCGCCGCCCACAACCGGCTCGCCGCCGGCCAGGAGCCGATCGAGCCGCGCGCCGATCTGCCGCTGGCCGCCAACTTCCTGTTCATGGTGTACGGGAAGGAGCCCGACCCGCTCGCGGCGAAGGCGCTCGACACCTACTGGGTCACGGTCATGGATCACGGCATGAACGCCTCGACCTTCACCGCGCGGGTCATCGCCAGCACGCGCTCGGACATGGTGAGCGCCCTGACCGGGGCGATCGGGGCGCTCAAGGGCCCGCTCCACGGCGGCGCTCCCGGCCCGGTGCTCGACATGCTGGTGGACATCGGCAGCGCCGCCAACGCCGAGAAGTGGCTCAAGCAGGAGCTGGACGCGGGGCGGCGCATCATGGGATTCGGGCACCGGGTCTACAAGGTGCGCGATCCGCGCGCCGAGGTGCTGAGCCGGGTCGCCGAGGAGATGAGCGGCGCCCACCTCCACGATCGCACGCTCTTCGACCTGGCGCGTTCGGTCGAGCAGACCGCGTTGCGCGTCCTCGACGAGCACAAGCCGGGCCGGAATCTCAAGACCAACGTCGAGTTCTATACCGCGCTGGTGCTCCAGTCGCTGGGGCTCAAGCCGCGGAGCTTCGTCGCCATGTTCGCGTGCGGGCGCGCCGCCGGCTGGTGCGCGCACGTCATCGAGCAGCACGCCGCCGACCGGCTCATCCGGCCCCAGTCCGAGTACGTCGGCCCGCGCGGGCTCAAGCTGGACTAGGGGGAGCGGCGCGCTGACAGCGGCCGGCCGCGCAGGCGGTGCTTCTTGATCGTGACCGTCGTGATTTCGGTGGTGGTCGTGGTGCTCGCCATCGTGTTCGGCCTCGCCGTCACGCGGCTCGTGCTCTACCCCGTCCTGCCCGCCGACCTGGGCGGCGCCGAGAACCTCGATGCGCGCGCGCATCACGTGCGCGTGCCGCTCCCCGATGGCGACGGCCTAGACGGCTGGCACCTGCCCGGGGGCGGCCGTGGCGCGCTGCTCCTGCTCCACGGCTTCGGGCGCACCCACCGGCGAATGTGGCGCTACGGCGAGTTCCTGAACCGCGCTGGCTACGACGTGCTCGCCGTGGACTTCCGCTCCTCGCGCCGCCGGGCCCGCAAGCCCACCACGCTCGGCCACCACGAGCTGCCCGAGGCCCAGGCGGCGCTCGAGTGGCTGCGCGCGCTGCCCTCGCTCGCCGGGCAGCCCGTGGGGCTGCTCGGCGAGTCGCTGGGCGGCTCGGTCGCGCTGCTCCTCGCCGCGCGCAATCCCGCGGTCGCCGCCGTGGTGGTGGACGGCGCGTTCTCGAACGCCGGCAAGGCGCTCGAGGACAGCTGCGAGCGCTGGGCCGGCCTCCCGGGGGCGCCGACCGCGGCGCTGCTGCGCTGGATCGGGCGCCGCCTCACCGGGCACGATCCCGGCAGCGTGGACGTGCTGGCCGCCGCGGCGGCACTCGTCGAGCGTCCGGTCATGCTGATCCACAGCTCGGAGGACGACCGGCTCTCGCCCAGCCACGCCACGGCGCTGTGGCATGCCGCGGGCGGCCAGGGGCCCCTGTGGCTCATCCACGGCGCGGGGCACAACGAAGGCTGGCGGCTTCAGCGCGGGCTCTACGAGGAGCTGGTGCTCGCCTTCCTCGGCCGCCCCATGCGGGGCCATGGGCCCGGCCTTCCGGGCGGACCGCGCGCGACCGCGGTGAAACGTTCGCGCGATCCCTGGGCACTGCTGCGCCAGGCGCTGCCGGGCTAGCGACCCGCATGGCCGCCGTTCTTTCCGCCCGCCTCCGGCTCGGCACCCAGGGTTGGTCCTATCCCGACTGGGTGGGCACGTTTTATCCGCCGGGCGCCAAGCAGGAGCACTACCTCCCGTTCTACGCCCGGGTGTTCGACACCGTCGAGCTCGACACCACGTTCTATCACCCGCCGCGCCCGAGTGTGGCGCGCTCCTGGGAACGCAACACGCCCGCCGGGTTCACGTTCGCCGCGAAGGTGCCGCAGCGCATCACCCACGAGGCGCGGCTCTCGAAGATGGGCGAGCACCTGGCCGAGTTCGCGAAGGCCCTCGAGCCGCTGGGGGAGAAGCTCGGGCCGCTGCTGGTCCAGCTTCCCGCCGAGTTCACGCGCGACGAAGGCACCGTCGGTCTGCTCGATCGCTTTCTCGCCGCCGCCCCGTCCTCCGTGCGCCTCGCGGTGGAGTTCCGCGATCGCTCGTGGCACCGGCCCGAGATCTACGAGCTGCTGCGCCGCCATCGCGCCGCACTCGCCTGGACCGAGTGGCGCGAGCTGCCGCGCCTCACCGAGGTGACGACCGACTTCCTCTACCTGCGCTGGCTCGGCGACCGGCGCGAGATCGAGCGCTACGACCGGGTGTCGATCGATCGCACCCAGGAGTTCGGCGCCTGGGAGGCCGACCTGCGGCGCGCGCTGCCGCAGGTGCGCGAGGTGTTCGGGTACTTCAACAACCACTGGGCCGGGCACTCGCCCGCGAGCGCCAACGAGATGAAGCGCCGCCTCGGGCTGATCCCGGTCGATCCGCGGGAGCAGTGGCCGCAGCGGGAGCTGTGGTGAGGCCCCAGGAGCCGTGCGGGGGCGGGTGCTCCTGACGCAGGGGCGGGCTCCCCCGCTCCCGCAGAAGCGAATCCCCTTGGGCGGCCACCGCAAAGGACACTAGACTTACCGGCGCGCGAAGGAATTCCCTGTCCCATTCATTCGACCGGAGGCCCGCTATGAGAATCCATTGCGCCGTCATTGCCCTGGCGATGTGCGCGGTCATATCGCCCGCCGCCGCCGCGACCCCATCCCGGGACGTCATCCCTACCCGCGCCCCGGCGAGCACGCCCGGGGTCGCTGAGGTCAGCTCGAACACGCTCCCGACGCCCGCCGACCTGGACGGCGACGGGATCGACGACGGCCTGGAGCAAGTCCTGGCGGAGCGCTATGCGCCGGTCATCTACATTCATCCCTCGGAGAACAACTATCCGGCCAATGTGGACTGGTTCCTGGCTCGCGCGCACCTCGATTACTTCGAAGACTGCTTCCCCGACGTGAACGAACACGTGCCCGGCGCGTCCTCGCCGCTGGGCAGCCAGGCCATGTTGCTCGGCGCTCCCTGGGCGCATCCCGATGCCTGGGGACCCGGGCACCCGGTGCGCCACTGCGGGGATCCCCCGGATCACCGCCGGATCACGACCGTCGAGCCCGACCCTGAGAGCTATTCCGACCAGACCACCTTCCTGATGCCGGATCTGCCGGATGCGTACAAGGTCGGCAGCCTGGACCCGAGCGAGTGGAAGTCGTACGTGCATGTCTATCCCAATTCGTTCGGCGGTGTGACGGTCCAGTTCTGGCACAACTTCGCCTACAACGGCCTGGACTTCCTCGGCTTCGGCAATCACGGCGGCGACTGGGATGGCACCATCCACGTGGTGCTCGATGCCGCGCTGGAGCCGCTCGGCGCCTGGTATTCACGCCACAGCGACGATCATCCCGGAACGTTCTTCCCGTGGAGCCAGGTCCACAAATATCAAGACACGCACGCGCTCATGATCCTCGACCGGGGAGGACACGCCGCCTTCAAGGATGTGGCCGACGCCGAGGACCACGGGGTACCGGGGACCGATTACACGTGGAGCGACGATCCGGACAACCTCTTGTGGGGGACCGCCTGGAAGACCTGGACCGGAGGCCAGGTGGTCCAGCACGACAACGCGCCATTCCCGGTAGCACAACACCTGACTCAGAACCCGGCCACGACCGGGGGCGTGGTGAACCTCGGTGAATACAACCCGGGCGTACGCCAGCCGACGCCACTGCTCGCCGGTCAGCTGCTGCCGCTCAATCACCAGGAGTTTCTTGCGTACTCCGGCCGCTGGGGCAGCATCGGGCTCATCTTCTCCGGCCCCCGCGGACCGGTGTTCCAGGGCTATGACGGTGGTGTGTACAAGAGCTGGTATAACCAGGCATCGGGCGCCCCCGCGAATGCCGCGAGCCACCCGTGGCGCGAGCCGCCCGTGAGCACGCTGTCGGTGGGGCCGCCCACCTACACGTCGGGCTCCGTATTCGTCAATGGAGCCACCCCGTTCTCCGTGAGCGCGACCTCGAACGCGACCGCGACCTCCTTCGGCGCGACGCGGATCTATTCGAGGTTCTACCCCGCGGGCTCCGCGCCGCCCGCCTACCTGCTCTATTCGGCGCCCTTCGCGCTCAGCGGCCCGGACGGTGCCTACACGCTCGAGTACTACGCCGTGGACGCACTCAACAATGTCGAACCTCCACACGCCGCCAGCTTCATCCTCGACACCACCCCGCCGGTGGCCGCGGTCGCGCAACCCGCCGCGGCGGATTACGCGCACCCCGACACGCTGACGCTCCAGTATTCCGTGAGCGATGGCGCCGGCGCCGGCGTGGCTGCCATCGTGCCGCTCATGGATGGGAGCGCGGCCCTGGCAGGCCACGGCCTCGCGAGCGGCCAGATCATTCCGCTGCTCACCGAGATGCTTGTCGGGTCGCACACGTTCTCGCTGCAGGCGACGGACAACCTCGGCAACGCGAACACGACGTCGGTGACGTTCCAGATCATCGTCACGCCCGCCAGCATCAAGCAGGACGTGACGCAGCTGCTCTCGGGTGGCGGAATCAAGAAGGCCCAGCTGACCGGCGCGCTGCTCGCCAAGCTGAACGCCGCCGCCGCGGCGATCGCACGGGGCGATTGCGGGGCGGCGACCAACATCTATCAGGCGTTCATCAAGCAGGTGGATGCCCAGCGCGACAAGGCCATCGACGGCAAGTCCGCCGACATCCTGATCGCGGATGCCCAGTACCTGATCGACCACTGCGCCGCGTTGGCCACGGCCATCGCGAACCACGCTCCGGGCAGCCCCGGCGTGGACGACAGCCCGGCGGGGAGACCCGGCAACGGTGGCAACGGTCCGGGTGTGATCGTCGGCGATGCCGCGGCGGGGCCGGGTCAGAACGCCGAGGGGTCGGTCGGGGGTGGCGTGCTTCCATCGTGGGGTGGCAAGACCCCGGCGCTGGTGGCGTGGCCGAGCCCCTACCGGGAGGGCAATCTGAACATCGCCTTCGCAGCGTCGATGGGGACCGAGGAGCGGCAGGATGGCGGGGCCAGGATCTACGACCTCAGCGGCAGGCTGGTGCGCAGCCTCTCCAGCGTGCCCTACCGTTCGGGCTACCGGCTTGCGATCTGGGACGGGAACGATGTCCACGGCGCGCGAGTCGCGAGGGGAATGTATTTCGTGAGCGCCCGTGGGCCGGGTCGCGGCACCACGCTGAGGGTGGCGGTCCTCCGCTAGCCGATCGAGAACGCATCGAACCGCCGCCGGCGCGGAAACGACGGGCTTCCTTCCCGCCGCCTTCGCGGCTAACGTAGCCGGCCTCGATCCGGCTGCGCCCATCCGCACGCGGAGGCCCCCGATGTCGCTCGCGAAGCAGCACGCGCTCATCCTTCTCATCGGTATCGCCCCGTTCCTCGCCGGCGCGGCGCCCGCGTATGCCGCGGCGAGGCCGGCGCGCGCAACGCTCGACTCGGCCGATCCACTCCTGCTGCGCGGGCTCGAGTGGCGCAGCATCGGGCCCTACCGCGGCGGGCGCGTCACGGCGGTCACCGGCGTGGTGGGGGAGAGCGGCACCTACTACTTCGGCGGCACCGGGGGCGGCCTCTGGAAGTCCACCGACGGTGGCGCGAGCTGGAAGCCGGCCGCCGACGGCCAGCTCGGGACCGGCTCGGTCGGGGCGATCGCGGTCGCGGAGTCGGATCCCAACGTCGTGTACGCGGGCATGGGCGAGGCGTGCATCCGCGGCAACGTGTCGCACGGCGACGGGGTCTACCGCTCGACCGACGCGGGCGCGACCTGGACCCACGTGGGGCTCGCGGACACGCGGCAGATCGGGCGCATCCGCATCCACCCGCGCGACCCCGACCTGGTCTACGTCGCCGCACTCGGGCACACCTTCGGACCCAATCACGAACGGGGCGTCTTCCGCTCGCGCGACGGCGGCGCGACCTGGAAGAACGTGCTGTTCGTGAACGACAGCACCGGGGCCGTGGACCTGGCGATGGACCCCGGCAACCCGCGCATCCTCTACGCGGCGTTCTGGCAGACCGGCCGCACGCCGTGGAGCCTGGTGAGCGGCGGGCCGGGCTCGGCGCTCTACAAGTCGCGCGACGGCGGCGACACCTGGAAGAAGCTCGCGGGCCCGGGGCTGCCCACGGGTCCGTGGGGGCGCGTCGGGGTCACGGTCTCGGGCGCGGACCCCGACCGGGTGTGGGCGGTCATCGAGGCCGAGAACGGCGGTGTGTTCCGTTCCGACGACGGCGGGCGCACCTGGGCGCGGCTCAACGAGGAGCGCAACCTGCGCCAGCGCGCGTGGTACTACACCCACGTGATTGCGGACCCCAAGAACGCCGACGTGGTCTACGTCCTCAACGTCCAGTTCTTCCGCTCGAAGGACGGTGGCAAGAGCTTCGCCACGCTTCCGGTACCGCACGGCGACAACCACGACCTGTGGATCGACCCCGCCGATCCGCGCCGCATGATCGAGAGCAACGACGGCGGCGTGGTGGTGACGCTCGACGGCGGGACCTCGTGGACCCGGCAGGACAACCAGCCGACCGGGCAGTTCTACCACGTGGTCGCGGACGACCAGTTCCCGTACCACCTCTACGGGGCGCAGCAGGACAACAGCACGGTCGCGATCGCGAGCCGCACGCGCGGCTTCGGCATCGGGAGCGACGACTGGCGCGACGTGGGCGGGTGCGAGAGCGGCTTCGTCGCGCCCAAGCCGGGCAACCCCGAGGTCGTGTACGCGGGCTGCTACGACGGCTACATCGGGCGTCAGGACCACCGCACCGGCGAGGAGCGCAACGTCTCGGTCTATCCCGACAACCCCATGGGCTGGGGCGCCGAGGGCATGAAGTACCGCTTTCAGTGGACCTTCCCGATCGTTGCCTCGCAACACGATCCGAACACGCTCTACGCGGCGGGGAACCTGCTGTTCCGGTCCACCGACGAGGGGCAGAGCTGGAGGGCGATCAGCCCCGACCTAACCCGCAACGATCCCTCCAAGCTCGGGCCCTCGGGCGGGCCCATCACCAAGGACAACACCAGCGTCGAGTACTACTGCACCATCTTCGCGGTGGCGGAATCGCGGCTCGAGAAGAACGTGCTGTGGACCGGCTCGGACGACGGCCTGGTCTACCTGACGCGCGACGACGGCGGGCACTGGGCCAACGTGACCCCGAAGGAGCTCCCGGCCTGGAGCATGATCAGCCAGATCGACGCCTCGCCGCACGATCCCGGCACCGCCTATCTCGCGGCCAATCGCTACAAGCTCGACGACTACCGCCCGTACGCGTTCGTGACCACGGACTACGGCCGCTCCTGGCGCCGCATCACGACCGGGCTGCCCGACAACTCCTTCGTGCGCGTGGTGCGCGAGGACCCGGTGCGCAAGGCGCTGCTCTACTGCGGCACCGAGACCGGCGTGTACTTCTCGCTCGACGCGGGAGCGCGCTGGTGGCCGCTCCGGCTCAACCTGCCGGGCAGCGCGGCGGCCTACCAGTCCGCGGCCCAGCGCGCGACCGCGAAGGCGCGCCCGGCGGAAGCCTCGAAGGTGGCGGAGGAGGAGCCGCGCGGGCTGCTGCCGGTGGTGCCGGTCACCGACCTGATCGTGAAGGGCGACGACGTCGCGATCTCGACCCAGGGGCGCGGGTTCTGGATCCTCGACGACGTGGCGGCGCTGCGCCAGCTCACGCCGACGGTCATGAACGAGGACGCGCACCTGTTCGCGCCCTCGGCCGCAGTGCTGTTCGGCGGGCCCGAAGGCGGTTTCGGACGTGCCGCGGTCGGCCAGAACCCGCCGCGCGGCGTGCTGGTGTACTACACGCTGGCGCGCGAGCCCAAGGAGAAGGAAGAGGTCACGCTCGAGATCCTCGATGGCGCGGGCAGGCTGGTGCGCAAGGTCTCGAGCCAGGGGAGCGAGACCGCCGAGGGCCCCGGCGGCGGGGCGCCGGCCGAGCGCGAGGGCCCGCCCGAGCCCAGGGTGCCGGCGCGCGCGGGGCTCAACCGCTTCGTGTGGAACTTCCGCACGCCGGACGCGAGCCGCTTCAAGGGAATGATCATGTGGGACGGCGGGGTCGCCGGCCCGGAAGTCGTCCCGGGCCGCTATCAGGTGCGGCTGACGTCGGGCGGACGCTCGCAGACCCAGTCCTTCGAAGTGCGCCACGACCCGCGCGTGGCGACGAGCGCGGCCGACTATCAGAAGAAGTACGACTTCCTGCTCCGGATCCGCGACCAGCTCACCGCCGCCCACGACGCCATCACGCACATCCGCGACGTGCGCGAGCAGCTCAAGACGGTCGCCGAGCGCTCCGCGGGGCTCGATCCCGACTCGACCATCGCGCGCGCGGCGCGCAAGCTCACCGAGAAGCTCACGGCGGTCGAGGAGGCGCTCTATCAGACCAGAAATAAGAGCAGCCAGGACCCGCTCAACTACCCGATCCGCCTCGACAACAAGCTCGCGTCCCTCGCGGGCGCCGTCGAGGGCGTGGACGCTCCGCCCACCAATCAGTGCTACGACGTCTACCGCGACCTCGGCGGCCGGGTCGACGCCGAGCTGTCGAAGCTCCAGGGCCTGATGGGCGCGGATCTCGCGGCGTTCAACCAGCGGGTGCGCGACCAGCAGGTGCCGGCCGTGATCGTCAAGGAGAAGAAGGAGAAGTAGGCTGGGGCCCGTATCACCCGGGGGAGATGCGTCCCATGAACCTGCGCTGGCTGCACCTCGCGGCGTTCGTCATCGTGATCGTCAACTGGATCGTGTTCGCGGCTTTCTTCGTGTTCGAGAAGAAGCCGCGGCGCGAACAGGCGACGCGGCGCGAGCGGCTCTCCGTGATCGGCATCGTGGTCCAGGGGCTCTCGTACGGGACGGTGTGGATGCTCGAGCGCCCGCGCTTCACGCCCATCGTGCCGCTCCCGGGCCTGCTCGAAGCGCTGCTGCCGATCGCTGCGGTGGCGTTCTCGACCGCGTCGGTGTGGCTCACGATGCGCTCGATCCGCACCCTGGGGAAGGAATGGAGCTACGAGGCGCGGCTGGTCGAGGGGCACCGGCTCGTGACCGCGGGTCCCTACGGCTGGATGCGGCATCCGATCTACACCGCGATGGCCGGCAAGCTCCTGGCCACCGGGCTCGTCGTCAGCCACTGGATCGGACTGCTGGCGGGGCTCGTGCTCATGGCGATCGGGACCGCGATCCGCGTCCGGAGCGAAGAAAGACTCCTGCGCACGCAATTCGGGGCCGAGTACGAGGACTACGCGCGCCGCGTGCCCGCCATCCTGCCGTGGCGGCTGGGCCGGTAGGCTCTAGGCTGTCGCGGTCTCGCGGGGGGCCGGCGCGGCGCCCGGCTCGAGCACCCGCAGCACCATGACGGTCATGTCGTCGCCGGGCTCGGTGCCGTCGAGGAATCCCCGCACGCCTGCGAAGATGCGCTCGATGGTCTCGCGCGCCGAGAGCTCGGCCGGCAGCGCGTCCACGAGCTGGCACAGCCGCTCGTCCCCGTAGAGCTCGCCGCGCGCGTTGGCCGCCTCGTTGATGCCGTCGGTGTAGAACAGCACCCGATCCCCGGGCGCGAGCGCGAGGCTGCCCTGCTCGAAGTCCGCGGACTCGAGGATCCCCACCACGGTGCCGCCGCGCTCGAGGGTCTGGCGCCCGCCGCCCTTGCGGAACACGACCGGATAGTTGTGCCCCGCGTTCGAGTAGTCGAGCGTGAGGCTGCTCTCCTCGATGCGCGCCAGGAAGAACGTGGCGAACTGCTCGACCGCGGTGCTGCGATAGACCAGCGAGTTGATGTTGTTGAGGATCGCGGCCACCGAGGGAATGGTGTTGGCCTGGGTGCGGAGCGAGGCCTGGAGCATCGAGGACAGGAGTGCGGCCGGCACGCCCTTGCCCGCCACGTCGGCGATCGCGAGCAGAATGGCGTTGGGCCCCGCCGGCACGACGTCGTAGAAGTCGCCGCTCACCTGCTTGGACGACACATTGACCGCGTGCACCTCGAGGCGCGGCATGGCCGGGAATTGGGAGAGCAGGAACGAGCGCTGGATGCGGCGCGCGAGGTGGAGCTCCTCCTCGGCCTTGATGCGCTCGAGCGACTTGCGGTAGTAGACCGAGGCGGTCGCAATGCCCATGAAGAGCGCGGTGAAGAGCAGGGTGAACATCCCGACCAGCACCACGGTTTGCACGCTGCCGAGGAAGCCGGGCATCACCGTGAGGCGGATCGCGAGGGCCGCGAGGTACGAGCCCGCGAGCGAGGTGACGGTGTAGAGGGCGATGCGCTGGAGGATGCCCCGGCCGGTCCTGGCCTCCGCGGCTCCGGCGAGGCGCGGCAAGATGAGGCTCTCGAGGGCCCACAGGGCGAGCGCGATCCCGAAGGCGAAGTACAGCGACAGGATGTAGGCGCCGACGTAGGCCTGGGGCGTGGAGCCGTTCAGGGTGCCGAAGAAGAGGGCGAAGGGCACCGCGATCAGGGGTTGCTGCCACAGCAGGCGGAGCAGGTACCGCCACGGCCGTGAGAAACGCGTCACCTGGGCCATCCGGGCTCCGGCCCCGACCGGCTAGCGCCCTTCGCCCTTGGGCGCTTCCTTGCCGCTCAGCGTGCCCAGGCCGCCGATCGCGGCATCGCGCGCGGCGTCGATCTGGGCCTCGGGGCCCGACAGGTAGAGCCGCCCGTACGCGCCGAAGAGCTGCGCGTCGATGAGCTTGACGCGCGCCGCCTTGATCGCCTCGTTGCAGGCGAAGGCGATGTAGCCCGCGGGCTCGGTCTCGAGGATGAGCAGCGACTCGCCCGAGATCAGCATGTCGCCGTAGCGGATCTTGTTGATGAGCTGGGCGTGGTAGGGCTCGACGGCGCGGATGACCTGATCCGACACCACGCGCGGCTTGACGCGCTCGTGCTCGTCGAGCTTGAGGTAGTCGAGCACCGCCTGCCCCCCGAGCCGCACCTGTCCCTTGTCGAAGTCGTGGATCTCGAGCAGGCCGAAGGCGCGCTCGACCACCATGATCGCGGGCGTGCAACTCGTGGCCTTGAGCGCCACGTCCATGATGCGGTTGATGATGAGCCCGGGGGCGGTCTCGATGAACATCGAGGCCACGCCGGCGACCGGCAGGAAGCCGCGCGCGGTGGTGCCGATGAAGGCGGCGAGCTGAGGCTGCAGGTCGTCGATGAAGACGTAGGTGCGCAACGTGACGTCGGCCATCGGCGCGCACACTAGCGGGCGGGGAGGAGGGCGTCAACGGAGCGCGGCGCGCCGCGACGGCCTCCCGGCTCACCCCGCGCCCCGGCCGCACGCGCGGGACCGGCGGCGACCTCTTGACGGGCCCGGGGCGGTAGGGGCATACTCACCCTCGCAAGGGTGAATGCGACCTTTCGCCCTCTGGAGGGTGAGCGAGTGCCGGAGCGACTCTGGCAGGTATTGATCGCCGACATCAAGTCCTCACGCGAGATTCCGGCCCGCGAGCGCGCCCGGGTGGACCGTGCGCTGCGCCGCGCGGTGGCCCAGGTGGTGCGGCAGTTTGGCGCCCGCTTCCGGCTCATGCCCGAGCTGCTGCGCGGTGACGAGGTCCAGGCGGTGCTGCGCCCGGATGCGCCGGCCCTCACGATCCTCACCTACCTGCGCGCGCGGCTGGCCATGGCCGCCGGGCGTCGGGTCGAGCTGCGCGCCGGCATCGGGCGCGGGAGCATTCAGCGCCTCAGCGCCCGCGGGCCGTTCGCCTCGGAGGGGCAGGCTTTCCATCGCGCGCGCGCGGCCCTCGATCGGGCGCGCCAGGCGGGCGGCAGCCGTCGCACCGGCTGGGCGACCGGGGACCAGCGCTTCGACGACGTGGCGCACGCCCTGCTCGGCCTCACCGACGCGTTCGTGACCCGCTGGACGATCCCGCAATGGGAGGCGGTCGCGGGGCGCATCGAAGGCAAGGGGCTGCACGCGATCGCGCGCGGCGAGCGCATCGCGTTCCAATCGGTCTCGAAGCGGCTGCGCGCGGCCTCCTGGAACGAGGTCGAGCAGGCCATGGATCTGCTCCAGCTCCAATCGCTCGGCATCGAGGGCGACGGCGTTCCGGCGCCGCGGGAAGGCGCTAGCCCGCCCGCGCGCGAGCTGGAGCTTTCGGTCTCGAAAGGCTGAAGGCGAGCGCGTGCCGTCCCTGCTGCTCAAGCTCCTGACCGCCCACCTGGCGGGCGACTACCTCGCCCAGCCCTCGCGCATTGCCTCGGAGAAACACCGCCCGCCCGTGCTGTTCCTGCACACGGCCCTGCACGGCGTGCTGCTCGTGCTGGTGGGGCTCACCGAGCCCGGCTCGCCGCGGCTCTGGGCGGCGCTGCTGCTCGTGATGGTGGCGCACGGGGCCATCGATGCCTGGACCAGCCGCCTCGCGCCGCGCGACCTCCGGCTCCTGACCCTCGACCAGTCGCTCCACCTCGCGAGCCTTCTGGTCGCGGTGGCCATCGCCCGGCCGCTCGAGCTGGCGAACCTCGCGGGCGCCCTGGGCGCGGCGGCGGCGCGGCGCGAGACCTGGATCGTCGCGGCGGGCGCGCTCGCCGCGGTGCCGGCGGGCGCGACGGCCATTGGACGCTGGGTGGCGCCGTTCCGCGAGCAGCTTTCGGACGAGTCGCGCGACCAGCGTGCCGGCCTCGGGCTCGCCGGCCTGTGGATCGGCATGCTCGAGCGCCTGCTGGTGTACGCGGCCGTCCTCGGCCACGTGGAGTTGTTGATCGGCTTCGTGATCGCGGTCAAGGCGGTGCTGCGGCTGCCCGAGGCGCGCGAGCGCTGGAGCCGCGAGCTGGCCGAGTACTACATGGTGGGCTCGCTGGCGAGCCTGACCTGGGCACTGCTCATTGCGTTCGCGGTGCGCGCCCTGGTGGCAGCCGGCTCCTAGCCGCGTTGATCGCGGGGCGCGGCGGCTTGCCCTGCTCCCCGAGGCG
>JBGQIE010000071.1:0-13930 GCA_041498315.1 Candidatus Eiseniibacteriota bacterium | reverse complement strand
CGACTACGACGGCTGGATCAAGTTCGCGCTCCCCTGGGTGGTGTTTTCGACCGGCATGCTCGCGACCGGGTTCATCATGGGCGGGGTGTGGGCCTACAAAGTGCTGGGCTGGGGCGGCTACTGGGGCTGGGACCCGGTCGAGAACGGCTCGTTCATCCCCTGGCTCTCGAACATCGCCCTGCTGCATGGCCTGCTGGTGCAGCGTGTCACCGGGAGCCTCCGTCGCACCAACTTCTTCCTCGCCGTGACCTCCTACGTGCTGGTCCTGTACGCCTCGTTCCTGACCCGCAGCGGCGTGCTCGCCGACTTCTCGGTTCATTCGTTCGCGAACCTGGGGCTCACCGGCTTCCTGCTCTCGTTCCTGTTCGTCGCCGCCGTGGCGGGCTACGGCCTGCTGATCTGGCGGCTGCGCGACATCCCGGGGCCGTCCCAGCCGCTCGGCAACTTCTCGCGCGAGTCCATGATGTGGCTCGGGCAGCTCGTGTTCATGCTCATGTGCGCGCTCACCGCGATCGGCATGAGCGCCCCGCTCATCACCCGGCTGTTCGGCCCGGCCTCGAACGTCCAGACCGCCTACTACAATCTCGTCAACGCGCCGCTCGCGATCGCGATGGGCCTGCTGCTCGGGCTCGCCCCGCTCATGCGCTGGCGCCAGCAGGAGCCCGGGGTGCTGCTGCGCGCCGCCGCCCCCGCGATGGCCGTGGCGCTGATCGTCGCGTTGGGCGCCGTGGTCGGCGGGGTGCGCGAGTGGATTCCGGCGCTGGTCGTCTTCGGCGCGGCCTTTGCCTTGAGCTCGAATGCGATCGTCACGGTGCGCGGCTTCCGCTCGGGCTGGAAGCACGGTGTGGCCTACCTCGGCCACATGGGAGTGTCGGTGCTGCTCATCGGCATCGTCGCCTCGTCCCACTACGGCAACGCGGTGCAGGTCCAGCTGCCGCGCGGCCAGCAGCGCTACGCGCTCGGCTACCGGATGACCTACCAGGGCATCCAGAAGCAGTCGAACGGCAAGGACCGCGTCATGATCGCGGTGGCCGCGCCCGAGGGCAACTTCGAGGCCTCGCCCGCGCTCTACTGGAGCGCCTACAACCAGGGCTACATGAAGAAGCCGCACATCGAGCGCTTCCTGACCCACGACATCTACATCTCGCCGCTCGAGATGGTGGGCGACGACCCGAACCAGGGCGCGGTGTGGTTCGCGAAGGGCGAAACCAAGCAGATCGGGCAGGTCAAGTACACGTTCGTGAACTTCGACATCCAGAACATGGGCACGCCCCAGATGAGCATCGCCGCCCAGATGCGGGTCGAGATCGGCGGCCGCACCGTGCACGCGCGCCCCAAGATCGAGGTGAGCAGCGGGGCGATGAACCGCATTCCGGACTACCTGCCGGGCGGCGGTTCGATCGAGATGGCGACCGCCGATCCCAACACCGGCAAGGTGGCCCTCCTGCTGCCGGGATCGGGCGGGCACGCGAGCCAGGACGTGCTCGCGGTCGAGGTGAGCACCAAGCCGTTCATCAACCTGGTCTGGATCGGCGCCGTGCTCATGCTCGGCAGCGTCTTCCTGAGCGCCATCCGGCGTCTCATGGACGTGCAGAAGGCGGCGGCGAAGGGCGTGGCCTAGGACTATCTTCGGGGCTCAGGGAGCGATAGGGGCGCGGCCAGGGCGCGGGGGATGCCCCGCAACCTCCGCGCTTTCTTGTCGCTTGCTTACTGCACAAACGTGCAGTATCGTGATGGCCGGATGAACGACGCGGATGAAAGCCCGGGGTCGAATCCCATGTTCGAGTCGCTGAGCGACCCGGTGGATGTGCTCACCTCCTTCGTGGAGGGCCAGATGCAGCCGCTGCGCTTCCGCTGGAAGGGCAGAGTGGTGCGGGTCAAGAACGTTTCGGGCCAGTGGGTGCGGCGCGAGGGGCAGACTCTGCTGCGCTACTTCGCCGTCGAGGGCCCCCAGAACGACACCTACGAGCTGTGCTACGACCCGCGGGGCCCCCGCTGGGTCCTGAGCCGGGCGTGGACCGGCGGCCGCTGAAGGAGTGCGCGTGATCCTGCTCGTGGACATGGACGCCTTCTTCGCCTCGGTCGAGCAAGCGCACCACCCGCACCTGCGCGGCCGGCCGGTCATCGTGTGTGGCGACCCTTCGCGGCGCGGCGTGGTGACGGCGGCCTCCTACGAGGCCCGGCCCTTCGGGGTTCGGGCCGGCATGCCGCTCCAGGAGGCGCGCCGCCTGTGCCCGCAGGCCGACTACGTCGAGGGGAGCCCCGACAAGTACGTCGCGCTCTCGCTCCAGCTCCTCGAGCTCTACACGACCTACACGCCAGACGTGGAGCCCTTCAGCGTGGACGAGGCGTTCGTGGGGCTTGGGCGAAGCTATACGCTCGAGTCCGCCGCCGGGGTGGCGCGCGAGATCCAGGCCGAGATCGACCGGCGCTTCGGGCTTCCCGCCTCGATCGGCGTGGGGCCCAACAAGCTGATCGCCAAGATGGCCGCGGGGCTCGAGAAGCCGCGCGGGCTCACGGCCCTCGACGCCGAGGGTTTCCGCACGGCGTTCTGGCCGCGTGATATCCAGGAGATGTGGGGCGTGGGACCCAAGCTCGCCATGCGCATGCGGTCGCTCGGGTTCAAGACCGTCGGCGACTTGGCCCACGCCCCCGAACCGTTGCTGCGCTCTGCCTTCGGGATCATCGGGCCCCAGTTGCGCGATGCCGCCTGGGGCCACGACGATACGCCCATCATTCCGTATCATAAGGGCGTGGACGCCAAATCCATGGGGCACGAGGTGACGTTGCCAGAGGACTGCGACGATTCCGCCTTCCTCGAAGGCACGCTGATGCGGCTCGCCGACCAGGTTGCGCGCCGGCTGCGCACCGAGGGCTACGTGGGCCGCACGGTGACCCTCAAGCTCCGCAACCGGAGATTCGAGACCATCACCCGCCAGCGGGCGCTCGCCGAACCTACGGATGACCGGACCACGATCTTCAGCCAGGCGCGAGCCCTGTGGCTCGAGCACTGGAAGGGAGACGCGGTGCGGCTCATCGGCCTCTCGCTCGCCTCGCTCGACCGGCGCGCTCAGGGCGAGCAGGAGGAGCTGTTCGACCAGGCGACGCGCTCGAAGCGGCTCGAGCGGGCGCTCGACCGGGTGCGCGACAAGCTCGGGGAAGCGAGCGTCGTGCCGGCGGGATCACTGACCCACCGGCAGCGGATGGGCCACGTGACCTTCGGGGCTCCGTCCCGCCCGGCCGACCGCCGCCCGCCGCCGCGCGGAACCTCGAGCGCATGAGCCCCGCGCCCCCGCCAGCGCCTGAAGAAGCCCACCGCATCCTCGTCGGCACCTCGGGCTATTCCTTCGCCGACTGGGTGGGGCCGTTCTATCCGCCCGGCACGCGCTCCGGCGATTTCCTCGCCTTCTATGCCCGCCATTTCGACGTGGTCGAGGTCAACTCGACCTACTACCGCATTCCGCATCCGCGCGTCATCGAGCAGATGGAGCGAAAGACCCCCGCGGGCTTCCGATTCGTCGTCAAGCTCAACCAGGCGATGACCCACGAGGGCGCGCGCGCCCCGGCCCTGTACCGGGAGTTCCTCGGCGCGATCGAGCCCTTGAAGCAGGCGGGCAAGTACGACGGCCTGCTGGCGCAGTTCCCGTGGGGGTTCAAGCGTACGCCGGAGGCCTTGGGTCATCTCGAGGCGCTGCGCGAGCGCCTCCCGGGCGAGCCGCTGTTCGTCGAGTTCCGGCACGAGTCGTGGAGTGCCCCCGAGGTGGGGCCATGGCTCCGCGAGCGCCGCCTCGGCTTCTGCGCCGTGGACGAGCCTGCCTTGAAGGGCCTCATGCCGCCCGTGACGATGGTCACGACCGAGGATGCCTACGTCCGCTTTCACGGCCGCAACGCCAGGAACTGGTGGGGCGGGGGTGAACGCCATGCGGGGGCCGGAACGCCCGCGCCCGCGGCCGCGGCGCCACCGGACCTGTTCGGCGAGCGGCCTCGCGAGGTGGTGGCGGCGGCCATGGCATCAGGTCCGCGGACGGGCTCGGGCGACCGGTACGACTACGACTACAGCGTGCCGGAACTCAAGGAGTGGCTGGGCCGCATCCAGGAGCTGGCCCAGCAGGCGCGCAGAACCTACCTGTTCTTCAACAACTGCCACGCCGGACAGGCGGCGCGGAACGCGAAGCTCATGCAGGAGATGATGCGCCAGCAGAAGCTGCCGGCGTAGGCGGGGCTATTCCGCCGGCGACTTGCGCGCCGCGCCCGGGACGGGAGCGGGGACCGCGCCGGGGTGCCGGTTGTTGCGCCGCTCGGCGGTGATCGCGGGGTGCTTCTCCTGGATGAACTGCTCGCACTCGCGCACGTCCTCGGCGCTGCCGAGGAACAGCGGGGTGCGCTGGTGGAGGGCCTTGGGAACGATCTCGAGGATGCGCCGCTCCCCGTCACTCGCCGCCCCCCCGGCCTCCTCCGCGATGAACGCGAGCGGGGCCGCCTCGTAGAGCACGCGCAGCTTGCCGTGGGGATTCCGGTCGTCGCCGGGGTAGAGGTAGATCCCGCCGTAGAGCAGGTTGCGGTGGAAGTCGGCGACCAGCGAGCCCACGTAGCGCGAGCTGTAGGGCCGCCCGGTCGCGACGTCGTCCATCTTGAGCCAGTCCACGTAGCGCTTGGGCCCGTCGCTCCAGCGGAAGTAGTGCCCCTCGTTCGTGCTGTAGATGCGCCCGCGCGTCGGGGTGCGGATGTTGGGGTGGGAGAGCAGGAACTCCCCGATGTTGGGCTCGAAGGTGAACCCGTGCACGCCCTGGCCGGTGGTGTAGACCAGCATCGTGCTCGAGCCGTACATGACGTAGCCCGCGCACACCTGGCGCTCGCCGGGCTGAAGGCAGTCGGCGATCCCGCCGCCGCCCTTGCGCGTGATGCGCGGCAGCACCGAGAAGATCGTGCCGATGTTGACGTTCGCGTTGATGTTCGAAGAGCCGTCGAGCGGGTCGAAGTTGATGACGTACTTGCCCACCGGCTGGCCGCCCGGGACCGGGACGATGTCCTCGTCCTCCTCCGAAGCCAGCACCGCGAGCTGCCCGGTCGAGCCCAGCACGCGGTGGAGGGTCTCGTGGGCGAACACGTCGAGCCGCTGGACCTTCTCGCCGTGGACGTTCTCGCGCCCGACGTAGCCCAGGATGTCCACCAGCCCGGCGCGGATGACCTCGGCGTTGATCATCTTGCTCGCGAGCGCGATGTCGGTGAGCAGATCGGTGAACTCGCCGCTCGCCTCGGGGTGGAGGCGCTCCTGCTGGAGGATGAACTGGGCCAGCGTCAGGGGATTCGACACGACGCGTCCTAGTCCGAGAGCCCGCTCACGTCTTCGGGGCCCCGTCCGGCCGCGAGTGCGGCCGAGGTGGCGGGGAAGGCGCCGGGAACGAACGGCGCGTATTGCTCGGCGATGGTGCGCGTGCCGCCGGCGCGCAGGCGATGGAGGAGCAGGCGGAAGCGCTCCTCGAGCGTGCGGCCCAGGGCCTCGCGCACGGCCGCGGGCATGCCCCACAGCTCGCGCTTGTAGGGCCCGATCGCCTTCTTGCGCGTCTTGTAGAAGAACTGTTCGTCGGTGTCGGCGGGCTTGCGCTCGTCGGCGGCGAGGACCCGCAGGCGCTCGTAGATCGCGTGCTTGAACTCGGGCGGGAACGCCGGGTGGTCGAAGACCATGCTCTGGAAATCGGTCGCGAGATGGATCTCGCACGCCCCGAGCATGGGGAACTTGTCGAACAGCTCGGCGGGCAGCGTCGAGGCGCCGTGCTGGACCGCGCCCGCGAGGCCATAGCGCTCACGGGCGATGCGCGACAGGTTTTCGAGCGCGTCGAAGTCCACCTTGACCTGGGCGATCGACCCGTCCGGCATCGGCACCCCGCCGTGCGAGGTCCCGGTCTGGATCGAGATCTTGCTCATCCCCTCGGCGCCCGGCGCGAGACGGGCCAGGGCCTCGCCGTACACCTTCATGAAGGCGTGCAGCTCCTCGGGGGTCGAGTTCTTGCCGCCCACCTCGCCGATCTCGCCGCCCACCGAGATCGTCACCCCGCGCGGCTCGTGCGATCGGATGAAGGCGGTGAGCTCGGCGCACAGGCTGCCGTTGAGGGTCTGCTGGGCCTCGTGGCCGGCAAGCGACAGGTCGACGAGCGTCGAGGTGTCCACGTCGATGTTGTAGAACCCGGCCTCGATCGCCTCGGCCGTGAGGGTGCGCAGCGCCTCGAGCTCGCCCTTGCGATCGGCGGTGAACTTCTTGGCGTTGACCTGGAAGTGGTCGCCCTGCAGGAACACCGGTCCCCGCCAGCCCTCGCGCAGGGCCGCGGCGATCACGACGAAGGCGTATTCGGCCGGGCGCTGGTCGGTGTAGCTGATCTCGGAGCGTGCGATCTCGCAGATCACCGCGCCGGCATCGAGCTCGCGCCGGGCGCGGAACAGCGCGCGCGCGGTGTCGTAGGCGAGGACGCGAATGTTGATCGCGGGCACCGTGAAGTCGGGCGCGATCTCGCCGCGCCCGCGCGCCTTGTAGAGGGCGTGGATCGAGGCGGGGTAGAGGCCGACCGAGCGGGCCTGATCGAACACCGCCGCCCGCGCGGCATCACGCGCCGGCGGAGCGCCGAACACGCCGGTCCACACCAGTCGGTCGAGAATCTCGCCATGGCCGGCCGCGAGGGCCGCCGCGGCGAGGCGGACTTCTTCAATCGTCGTGAGATCCATGGGCGGGACGCGGCTCCGGGTTGGACTCGTGGATGGTGCTCCAAAGTCAGAGCGCCTCAACAGTATAGCCCCCGGGTGCGGTCGGGGGCCAGAACGGTCGGTCGTGTCCGCTGATCAGGCGGGGGCGCGGTCGCCGGGGCCCGCGGGGCCGGGGGCGCTGGTCGCGGCGTCGCCGAGCGCGGTCAGGCTCTCGCGGGCCTTGTCGAGCTCCTTGAACCGGCCCGGATCGAAGGTCGCGATGCCCGGGGCGGGGCGGAAACTCAGCAGCTCGGCGAGGTCCTGCGTGCAGGCCGCCGCCAGCCCTAAGCCGTGGCCGGTGAATCCCGCGCAGATCGCCAGGTGGTGCGAGGCGTCGAGCCAGCCGACCAGCGGACGGCCGTCGCGCGCGAACCCCATCGTGCCCGCCCAGCGATGCTCGATCGCCACCCCCTCGGGAACCAGGTCGCGCAGGCCCTGCTCGATGGCGGCCTGGATGCGCGGCGTGAGCCGGATCTCGAAGCCGGTCTCGCCGTCGAGGTCGAGATCGCGCCAGCCGCCGATGACGAGCCGCCCGTCCTGGGTCTGGCGCCAGTACTGGTAGCCCCAATTCGCGTAGGTCGGGCACGGCGCCACCTCGCGCTCGAGTGGGGCGGTCGAGATCACCTGGCCGCGGCGCGGCGCGATGAGCTTGCCGAGCGGCTCGCACAGCCGGGGCGCGTAGGCGTTGGTCGTCAGCACCAGCGTGCGCGCGCGCACCAGGCCCGCGGGCGTGCGCGCCTCCCAGCGGCCCGAGCGCCAGCCGGCGCCCAGCACCGGCGAGCGCTCGAATATCTGGACGCCGCGCGCGAGCGCGGCCCGCGCCAGGCCGTGCAGGAACCGCACCGGGTGAAGCTCGGCGTCCTCAGCGGTGAAGAATCCCGCGGCGAAGCGCCGGGTCTTCGAGAGCGGTGCCGCGCGCCCGGCCTCCCATTCCTCCATCGGAAACCCGTCCGCCGCCATGGCCGGGAGCGAGGCGCGAAAATCGGCGGCCTCGTCCTCGGAGCAGGCGAGCCTCAGGCTGCCGCGCACCCGGTAGTCGCACGCGATGTCGAGCGACTCGACGAGCTGGTGGATGCGCTGGCGCGAGCGGCGTCCGGTCTCGAGCATGGCGCGCGCCCCGGCGCGGCCCCACAGTGCGATGGTCTCGTCGTAGGGTTCGGCGGCCGCGGTCATGAGGAACCCCGCGTTGCGCCCGCTCGCCTCGCCCGCGATCACGCCGGCATCGAGCAGGGCGGTCACGCAATCCTGCTCGGCGAGGGTCCAGGCGAGCGTCACGCCGGCGATGCCGCCGCCGACGATCAGAACGTCGACTTCGGCGTCGCCTTCGAGCGTGGGAAACGCGGGAAGGGGATCCGCCCACCACAGCGGTTCGGGTCGGTGATCAGAGGAAGGCATGCCGTTCCATTGTGAGGCCCCGGGCGCGAACCGGCAAGTCGCGCCGGCCCCGGTACCATGAACGTCGGGGCCGCGCGGCGGCGTGCCGCGCGGCCCCGGCCCGGCGTCAAGCGTGTCCTGTTATTTCGGAATGAAGTACCAGTTGAATCCCAGACAGAGGTTGACGTAATTCGCGTTGAAATCGCTCAGGGTCATGTAGCTGTACTCCACCTGAGGGCCGAGGGCGAAGGTGCGCCCGAGCCGAAACTCGTAGGCCGCCCCGACCAGGAGGCCGAGGCCCGACTCGCTGGCGGTGACGGTCGTGCCGCCGGACTTGGCCGAGATGCTCGTGGACCCGAATCCCACGCCGCCGCGCAGCACGACCCCCTGCGCGCCGGGGTAGTAATTGATGGCCGCAGTGGTAACGGTAAAAGTGGTCGTCAGCCCGGCGTCCTCCTTCGACCAGCCGTTCGAGTTGAGCTCCGCGGAGAGCTCGGGCTGGAAGGCGTATCCGACGCGGAAGCTCGCGGCGGCGCCGCCCTGGCGGTCCGAGCTGGAACCATCCGCGCTGATCGCGGCACTCCCGCCGCCGACGCCGAACCCCACCAGCCAGCCCTCGCGGGTCTGCGGATGGGGATCCGCCGCGGCGAGCGCAGGCAGGGCGATCATGATCGAGAGCAGGACGAAGAGGAACGATGGACGATTATTCACGGCGGCCTCCTTCGTGAAGTGGGCCCGCATCGTTACGGGTTGCCCATGAATAGGCGCCCGTGCGCCCGCGCTGTCAACGCTCATGTTGTGCACCCTCAGGGTGCGGGCGCGGCGCTCGATGGTGCGCCGTCCGCGCGCTTGAATCGCGTGGGGCGTGCTCCGGCGTGTTTGACAGCCCCGGGACGAGGGGCTTGAATCGCCATGGGTCCGCATCCGTACCGGCAATGCTGGAGAGGAGATACAGTGGAGAGCCCCGCGACCACGGTGTGCCGCCTGAGCGTCAACGGTGACCCCAGGGAATGCGCCGTCACGCCGTTCACGACCCTGCTCGAGGCGCTGCGCTACGGGCTCGGGCTCACCGGCTCCAAGCAGGGCTGCGACAAGGGTGACTGCGGCGCCTGCACCGTGGTCGTGGACGGCGCACCCATCCTCTCGTGCATCACCCTCGCGTTGGCGTGCGAGCGCCGCGACATCCGGACCATCGAGGGCGTGGCGACCGGCGCCACGGCGCATCCGCTCCAGGATGCCCTCGACATCACGGGCGGGGCCCAGTGCGGCTTCTGCACCCCGGGGATCCTCATGAGCGCCTGGGCGCTGCTTAAGTCCAACCCGCGCCCGACCCGTGCCGAGATCGCCACGGCGCTGTCCGGGAATCTGTGCCGCTGCACCGGCTACACCAAGATCTTCGAGGCGGTCGAGCTGGCCGCGGCGCGCCTGCGGGGCGAGGCGTGAAGGGCAAGCCGGGGCGCGCGGCCGCGGGCTCGAAAGGCGCAAAGTCCGCGCCGGGCCCCCGGGGCACGCCCGAGATCCCGGCCGACCGCATGATGCCGGCCGAGCGCCGGCTCGAGCCGCCGCGCTGGCCGGGCGGGCGGAGTGCGCCGCCGGGTAGTACCTTCGCGGTGATCGGCAAGCGCAACCGCAAGGTCGAAGGCCTCGCGAAGGTGACGGGGCGCGCGATCTACGCCGACGACATCACGCTGCCGCGCATGCTCCACGGCAAGCTGCTGCGCAGCATCCACGCCCACGCGCGCATCAAGTCCATCGACGCCTCCGCGGCGCTCGCCCTGCCGGGCGTGCACGCGGTCATCACCGGGAAGGACCTGCCCGAGTACTACGGCATCATCCCGTGGACCCAGGACGAACAGGCGCTGTGCGAGGAAAAGGCGCGCTACGTCGGGGACGCGATCGCGGCCGTGGCGGCGGACAGCGAGCTGATCGCCGAGGAGGCGCTGCGGCTCATCCGGGTCGAGTACGAGCCGCTGCCCGCGGCGATGTCGATCGACGAGTCGCTGGCGCATCCCGAATACCGCATCAACGAGAAGGCGCGCGAGGGCAACATCTCGAAGCAGGTGCGGCTCGAGTTCGGCGACGTCGGGGCGGCGCTCGAGCGCAGCGACGCGGTGGTCGAGGGCGAGTACTGGTACGAGGGCTCGACCCACGCGCCCATCGAGCCGCACTGCGCGGTGGCCGACTTCGACGCCACCGGCTTCCTGACCCTGATCTCGAGCACCCAGGTCGCCCACTACCTGCACCGCGACCTGGCGCGCGTGCTCGGGCTCCCGACCCAGCGCATCCGCGTCATCCAGCCGGTCGTGGGCGGCGCCTTCGGCGGCAAGAGCGAGGCGTTCTCGCTCGAGTTCTGCGCCGCCAAGCTCAGCATGGTGACCGGGCGGCCGGTCAAGATCCTCTACACCCGCGAGGAGGTGTTCTACGCCCACCGCGGCCGCCACCCGATGCGGCTGCGCTACCGCACCGGGATCCGGCGCGACGGCACGCTCACCGGCACCGACGCGCTGATCCACATCGACGGCGGCGCCTATTCCTCGTTCGGGCTGGTGACGACCTACTACTCGGGCCAGCTCCTCACCGCGCCCTATCGCATGGGAGCGTACCGCTTCGACTCGACCCGCGTGTTCACGAACAAGCCGTGCTGCGGCCCCAAGCGCGGGCACGGCTCGGTCCAGCCGCGCTTCGCCTTCGAGTGCCAGATCGACAAGCTGGCCGAGGCGATCGGCATGGATCCGTTCGAGGTGCGGCGCCGCAACACGATGGACTCGAACAGCCGGACCGTGAACGACTTGCGCGTGACCTCGAACGGATTCCTCGAATGCCTGGCGGCCGCCGAGCGCGCCTCCGAGTGGGGCCGCAAGTTTCGCCGCCTGCCCTACGGCCGCGGCGTCGGGATGGCGGGCAGCATGTACATCAGCGGCACCAACTACTGCATCTACCCGAACGAGATGCCGCAGTCGGCGGTTCAGCTCAAGCTCGACCGCAGCGGGCGCGCCACGGTGTTCTGCGGCGCCTCCGACATCGGCCAGGGGTCGGACTCGGTGCTGGCCTACATCGTGTGCGAGGAGCTGGGGCTCACGCTCGGCGACGTGCGCGTGGTGGCCGCGGACACCGATCTCACGCCGGTGGACCTGGGGTCGTACTCGAGCCGCGAGACCTTCATGGTCGGCAACGCCTGCCTCGACGCGGCGCGCAAGCTGCGCAACGATATCGCCGGGGTGCTCGCGGGCGAGTGGGGCTGCCCGCCCGAGGCGGTCACGCTCGCGGGCGGGGTGGCGTGCTCGATGCGCGACCCCCAGCGGCACGCGATGAGCGTCAGGGACGCGTTCCAGCTCGCCGAGTCCCGGCTCGGCACGCTGGGCTCGGTGGGTTGGTACCAGAGCCCGAAGCTGGGCGGCGACTATCGCGGCGGCACGATCGGCGCCTCGCCCGCCTACTCGTTCACCGCGCACGTCGCCGAGGTCGAATGCGATCCCGAGACCGGACGCGTCGGGGTGAAGAAGATCTGGATCGCGCACGATTGCGGCCGCGCCTTGAGCCCGGTCGCGGTCGAGGGCCAGATGGAGGGGAGCGCCTACATGGGTTTCGCGGAGGCCCTGATGGAAGAGCAGGTCTTCAAGCCCGCCGCCCCCGGCCACGGCCCCGGGCTCCACGACGGTCCCTCGCTCCTCGACTACCGCATCCCGACCTCGCTCGACACGCCCGATCTGGAGTCGCTGATCGTCGAGTCCGTGGACCCCGAGGGACCCTACGGCGCGAAGGAGGCGGGCGAGGGCCCGCTCCACCCCAGCATCCCGGCGATCGCCAACGCGATCTACGACGCGCTCGGGATCCGGTGCGACCGGCTGCCCTTCTACCCGCCGGCGGTGATGCGCCTGCTCAAGGCGGGGGAGGCGCGCTCGCGCTGGGAGCGGGCGCGCGCCCAGGTGGCGCCCGCGGTCGGGGCGGCGGCCGGAAGGCCGCGATGAGACGAGCATGCTGACCCTGCCGCGCTTCGCCTTCCTCCAGCCCGCGAGCCTCGACGAGGCGCTCGACCACCTGGCCGAGCACGCGGCCGAGAGCCTCATCGTGGCGGGGGGAACGGATGCGGTGCCGAACCTCAAGCATCGCCTGCACGAGCCACGCTATGTCGTTCACATCGGCAGACTTCGCGAGCTTCACTTCATGCGGCACGAGACCGACGGGCTCCACCTGGGGCCGCTCGTGACCTTGAGCGAGCTGACGCGCGACGATCGCGTGGGTGCCGAGTTCCCCTCGCTCGCCAAGGCCGCGGGCCTGGTGGCGGGGCCACAGCTGCGCAACATGGGCACGCTGGGCGGCAACCTGTGCCTCGACACGCGCTGCACCTACTACAACCAGACCTTGTTCTGGCGCGAGTCGCTCGGGTTCTGCCTCAAGAAGTCGGGCACGCTCTGCCACGTCGTGCCGGCGGGCAAGCGCTGCGTGGCCGCCCATTCGTCCGACGTGGCGCCGATGCTCATCGCGCTCGACGCCGAGGTCGAGATCGCGAGCCCGCGGCCGCGCGGTACCCGCCGGCGCGTGAGCGTGGACGATTTCTTCGTCGCCGACGGCATCCACAACAACGTGCTCGCCCCGGGCGAGATGGTGACCGGGGTGTTCGTCCCGGCGCGCTCGCGCGGGCTCGCGAGCGGCTACCAGAAGCTGCGGCCGCGCGCGGCGATCGACTTCCCGATGCTCTCGGTGGCGTTCGCGGCGCGCATGGGCGGGGCCAGCTGCGAATCCGCCCGCCTGGTCGTGAGCGCCATCGCCGCCCGCCCGCGGGTGATCACCGGGATCGACGAGCTGGCGCGCGGCCGGCCGCTCGACGACGCCGCGGCGGACGCGATCGCCCAGGCGGCCTGGAAGCAGTGCCATCCGCTCATCAATGTGTCGTACGATGCGGACTACCGGCGCGAGATGGTGCTGGTCATGACGCGTCGCGCGGTGCGCGAGGCGCGGGTAGAGGCCTGAGGGAGAGGGCTGGCGATGGCGATGGACCCAGAGGAGCAGCGCGCGGCGGTGCCGGGCCCGGGTGCGGAGCTGCCCGAGCCGGCTCCCGATCCGCCGGTGTGGGAGATCTTCGCCCGCTGGCGCGCCGAGGGGCGGCACTTCGCGATGGCGACCGTCATCGAGGCGCGCGGCTTCACGCCCCGCAAGCCCGGGGCGCGCATGCTGCTCGCCGAGGACGGCGAGACCGCGGGCTCGATCGGCGGGGGTGCGATCGAGCGCGTGGTGCTCGAGCAGGCGCGCTCACTCATCCATTCGGGCGGCGCCGCCACGCTCAGGCGCCATCTCACCCAGGAGCTGGGCATGTGCTGCGGCGGCGAGATGGCGGTCTTCATCGAGGCGGTGGTCCCGGCGCCGCGGCTGTTCGTCTTCGGCGCCGGCTACATCGCCAAGCCGCTCGCGGGCCTCGCCGCGCGCTGCGGCTTCCAGGTCACGGTGATCGACGAGCGCCCGGAGTGGCTGAGCGCCGGGCGATTTCCCCACGCGCACATCGAGCTGCGCGAGCCGGCCGCGTGGCTCAAGGCGACGCGCTTCCGCGCCGCCGATTTCGCGGTGGTCGTGACCCACGACCACGCACTCGACCAGCGCCTGGTCCAGGAACTGCTCCGCACGCCGCTCGGGTTCCTGGGGATGATCGGGAGCCTGCCCAAGCAGCGGAAGTTCGCCCTGCGCCTGCGGGCGCGCGGATTCGGCGACGCGGACATCGCCCGCCTCCACACCCCGCTCGGGCTCGCGATCGGCGCGGCCACGCCCGACGAGATCGCGGTGAGCGTGGTCGCCGAGCTGATCGCGACCCGCCGCGGCGCGACCGTGG
>JBGQIE010000070.1:0-13979 GCA_041498315.1 Candidatus Eiseniibacteriota bacterium | reverse complement strand
GCCGAGGGCGCGCCGGCGACCGCCGCGGGCAGCTCGAGGTCGAGCCCCTGGAGGGCGCCGCAGCTCGCGTACGAGCCGTAGTCGACGATCAGATTCAAGGCGTTCCATCCTCCGTACCCGCGCGGTCCCAGCACCGCCGCCGCGACCACGCCGCGCACCAGCAGGACGACGCGCGCCAGGTAGCTGCTGAGCGCCACACCCAGCGCATCGCGCACGAACTTACGGGGGTGCACGGCACTAGCCCCGCGCCGGAACGACCTGGAGTGATCCCGGCCGCTGGCCTAGTATCGGTGCCCACATGCTCATCACTCCGTCCTTCGCTCCCCGCCCGTGAGCGCCCTCCCGGCCGCGCCCGCCCTCGCCTCCCGGGGCGGCACGCCCGTGCGCCCGACGTTCCTCCCGGTCGCGAAGCCGATGATCGGCGAGCGCGAGAAGCAGCTCGTGCTCGAGGCGCTGGAGTCGGGCTGGATCACGACCGGTCCCAAGTCCCTGGAGCTGGCGCGCCGCGTGGCGGCCCTGGGAGGCGCCCGCCACGGAGTGGCGCTCAACTCCGCGACCGGCGCGCTCCACCTGGCGCTGGCCGCCCATGGGGTCGGGCGCGGCGACGAGGTCATCACCTCGGCCTGGACCTTCGCCTCGTGCGTCAACGTCATCGAGCACGTCGGCGCCACGCCGGTGCTCGTGGACGTCGAGCCCGACACGCTGTGCATGGATCCGCGCGCGCTCGAGGCGGCGATCACGCCCCGCACTCGCGCCGTGCTGCCGGTGGACTACGCCGGGCACCCCTGCGACCTCGAGGCCATCCTCGCCGTGGCGCGCGCGCGGCGGCTCCCGGTCATCGAGGACGCGGCCCACGCGCTGGGCGCGGCCTGGCGCGGGCGCCCGGTGGGCAGCTTCGCCGACGTCACCGCGTTCTCGTTCTACGCCACCAAGAACCTGACCACCGGCGAGGGGGGCGCGGCGGTCACCGACGATCCCGAGATCGCGGCGCGTATCGAGCGCCTCGGCCTCCACGGCATGAGTCACGATGCCTGGAAGCGCTACGGCGAGACCGGCTCCTGGTACTACGAGGTCGTGGAGGCGGGCTGGAAGTACAACCTCAGCGACGTGCTGGCCGCGATCGGGCTGGGCCAGCTCGAGCGCTTCGAGGAGATGCAGCGCCTGCGCGCCGCCCACGCCGCGCACTACGAGCGCGTGCTCGCGCCCCTGCCCGAGATCCGCCGTCCGGCGGTGCGCCCCGGGGCCACCCACGCCTGGCACCTCTACCCGATCGCGCTCGAGCTCGAGCGCCTGACGTGCGACCGGGCGCAGTTCATCGCCGAGCTCAAGGCCGAGAACATCGGCACCTCGGTCCACTTCATCCCCATCCATCTCCACCCGCACTTCCGGGCCACGCTGGGGGTCGGGCCGGGCTCGTTCCCGGTCGCCGACGAGGCCTACCGCCGCGCGATCTCGCTGCCCATGTTCCCGGGGCTCGGCGAGCGCGACATCGAGGACGTGGGCGCGGCGGTGCGCAAGGTCGTCGAGCACTACCGGCGCTAGGCGGGCCGCGGCCCGGGGGCCGGCCGCGGAGCGTGTCGGATCGAGGGTCACCCCGCGCGCTCCCCGGCCTCGCCCAGCCCGCGCAGGCTCAGTCCCTCGCGGCGCAGGTAGTAGAAGCCCACCAGGGTGACCGGGATCCACTGGGACGCCCAGTAGAACCACGAGAACGGCACCGCGCTCGCCTTGCCGACCGAGAACAGCGCCAGCCCCGCGACGCACGCGACGTTCATGGTGCCGATGTAGCCGGGGGCGGCGGGCACCATGATCCCGATCGCGGTGATGACGAGCATCGTCAGGCCGGCGTACCAGGGCAGGTGGATGTCGAGCGACCACATGCTGACCTGGAGGCCGAGGACGACGATCGCGAACATCACGAACGAGAGCAGGAAGACCCACAACAGCCGCGGCAGGTCCCGGAACAGCCCCAGCCCTTCGACGAATTGCTCGAGCGCCGTCACCCCGCGCGCGCCGATGCGCTCCGGCAGCCGGGCCGCGATCCTCGCGATCAGGGCCCGCATCAGGTCGGGCTTGCGCTCGAGCACGACCACGAACACCGTCAGCCCGATGCTGAGCGTGACCAGCGCCACGGCGCCCTTGCGGGTCAGGTCCCAGGCCCGGCTGCCGTGTTCGATCGGGTGCACGAGCAGCGCGATCCCCAGGATCACGAGCAGCGTGAGCATGTCGACGACGCGCTCGACGACCACGGTCGCGAGCACCGTGGTCTTCGAGAGCTTCTCGCGCCGCGCCAGCGCCCAGGCGCGCACGAACTCCCCCAGGCGCAAGGGCAGCATGTTGTTCGCCATGAATCCGATCATGGTCGCGCTGAACAGCCGGTCGTAGCCCACCGGCTTGGGCGTCGAGAGCAGCGGGCGCCAGCGGATCGCCCGCACCAGGAACGCGAGCAGGGTGAGGAGCGCCGCCGCCGCGAATCCAAAGTAGTTGGCCTGGCGCAATGCCTGCCAGACCTCGGCCGGACGCACGTCGCGCATCGAGAGCCATACACCCACCGCCGAGATGATGACGCCGATCGCGACCTTGAGCCGGTGGCTCACGCGCCCTCCCCGCCACCGGTGGGCGCACCCGGGCGGTCCCCCGCCCGCGCGCGCAGCCGCTCGATCTCGAAGCGCAGCAGGGCCAGCTCGCGCGTCAGGGCGTGGTTCTCGAATCCCAGCCGCGACATCCGCACCGAGACGTAGAGGAGCATCGCGGTGAGGAAGGCGAGCCCGGCCGCGAACACGGTCGAGGATTCGCCCAGAATGCCGAGGGTGCGCGTGATCCAGCTCAGCACCGGGGTCGAGAAGCCGAGCACCGCGATGACCGCGGTCGAGATCAGCCACAGGAGCGAGTACTCCTCGGAGAGCCGGCGGCGGCGCACCAGGTCGAGGACCAGGACCGCGAGGGCCAGGGCGCCCAGCGCCGTGATGACCTGGGTGCGCGACAGGAAATGCATGAGCTCCTCCTCGGATCAGGCCGGGCGCTGGAGCCAGGCCATCAGGGACGCCAGCAGGTTCTTGTACGGGTAGTAGAGCGACTTGCCGAAGGTGTAGAACGACTGCCCGGCCTGCCGCTCGCGCATCTCGACCGCGACTTCGCGCATCCGGAAGCCCCGCCGGGACAGGGCGATGAGCAGCGGAGCATCGGGGAAATCGCGGGGAAAGTCGAACTGACACACCTTCATGACCGCGCGGTTGTAGGCCCGGAATCCGGAGGTGGTATCGGTGATCCGCTGGCCGAGCGCGAGGCGCACGACCCCCGAGAACAGGACCATGCCGAACCGGCGCGCGAGCGGGGCCCGGTAGCCGCTGCGCGCGACGAAGCGCGAGCCGATGCTGATGTCGCACGCGTGCCCCAGCACCGGCGCGAGCAGCGCCGCGAGGTAGGCCGGGTCGTGCTGCCCGTCGGCGTCGAGCTGCACCCCCACGTCGTAGCCGCGCTCGACCGCGTAGCGGAACCCGGACTGGAGTGCCCCCCCCACCCCCAGGTTGACCGCGTGGCGCAGCACCGGCACGCCGGCCTGGCGCGCGACCTCGGCCGTGCCGTCGCGCGAGCCGTCGTCCACGACCAGCGCGTCGATCGTGTAGTCCGGGCCGGCGGGGGTGCGCCGCACCTCGTCGAGGGTGGCCCGCAGGCTCGCCTCCTCGTCGTGCGCGGGCACGATGACCAGGACACGGGCGGGGCTCAGCGGATCCTCCCGGGCTCGACCACGTTTGCGACGTGTCCCGCCACGCCCACAACCGAGTCGCGCAACCGGCGGAACGGGCCCCAGCGCAGCGGGATCGAGGACAGCTTGTCGAGATCCTGGCGCTGCACCAGCCCGAGCGCGAACACCGCGAGCACCCCGGCCGGGACGAGCAGCAGGCGCACGACCAGGCTCAGGGCGCGGCTCAGCATCCAGTCGCACAGCAGTCCGATCAGGAGCAGCGCCCCCAGGAGCGCCGCGGTGCGCATCGCGGTCGAAACCCGCGCCCCCGCGCCCGTCGCGCCGGGGAGCACGCGCGCCAGCACGACCAGGGCGGCGATGTAGGAGATCACGGCGCCCGCCAGGTTGGCCCACGCCGCGCCGTACATTCCGAACAGCGGCAGCAGCGCGAAATAGCTGCCGAACTCGACCGCGAACTTGAGCAGCGCCAGCCGCAGGACCGTGCCCGGCAGCCGCATGGCCTGGAACAGCATGGTCAGCGGCTGCTGCGCGGTGCGCGCCACCGGCACCAGCGCGAGGATGCGCACCAGGGGCACGGCGGGCAGGAACATCGAACTGCCGACCAGCAGCGTGAGCTCGCGCGCGAACACGAACAGCCCGAACGACAGCGCGCAGCCGGCGACCGACACCAGGCGCAGCGACTGGTCGAACACCGAGGAGAGCCGCGCGCGCTCGTCGCGCGCGACCAGCTGGGTGAGCGAGGGCAGCAGCGAGGCGGGCAGCGTGTAGACCAGCTCGACGAAGCGCTCGACGGTCTGGAACGCGAACGAGAAGTAGCCGAGCTGGGCGGTGTCGAACAGCTTCCCGAGCACGATCTTGCCCAGGTTCTGCCCCGACATGAAGGTGACGCGCGCGCCCAGGAGCGGCGTGCAGTAGGCCACCATGGCGCGCAGCATTCCGCGCCCGCCGGGCCCGGTGAGCGGCTCGGCGGCGCCGGCGGGGGTCTCGGGATCCCGGGCGCGCCGCAGCAGCCACAACGGCACGATGGTCGAGGCCGCGCCCTGCGCCAGGGTCAGGACCGTGAGCCCGACCGCGAGCTGCGGCAGCCCTTGCAGGGCGCCCCACAGGGCGCCGACCATGACGGTCTTCGCGACGTGGAACACCACGGCGATGCCGCTCACCCAGGGAAAGCGCTGGAGCCCGTAGAGGGTCGCCCGCCCGGTGGTCGCGAACCCGTCGAAGGCCACGCACAACGACAGGATCGGCATCAGATACGAAAGCTCGGGAGTCTTGAACTGGACCGCGAGCCACGGGCTCAGGGCGACCAGCGCGATCGCCGCCGCCGCGCCCAGCCCGAGCTTGAGCCCCAGGGCCAGGAAATGGGCGCGGCGCAGGGTGCGCAGCGTGCCGCGCGCCTCGTACTCGGCGGCGAAGCGCTCGAGGAACGCCTCGAAGTTGCCGGTCGCCATGGTCGCCAGGCCGGTGAACGACAGCGCGAGCGTCATGATCCCGTACTTCGTGGGTCCGAGCCAGCGCAGCAGCAGCGCGAAGTAGGCCACGCCCGAGAGCAGGGCGGCGATCTTCTCGAGCACCAGGTAGAAGGCCCCGCGGGTGACGCTGTGGGCGATCGCGCCCGGCTTCACGCGGCCTCCGGCCCGGGCGCTGCCGCGGGCACGGCGCCGCCGGCGCCGGCTTCACGGAGCGCCGCCAGCTCGGATTCGAGGTGGGCCCGCACGTCGGTGAGGTGCCGCACCCCCTCGGGAACCGGCCGGTTCGACATGAGCAGCGCGGCCATGTCGGGATGCGAGGGATCGTAGCCGTGCATCGCCGCGACCGGAGCGTCGCCCATGAACGACGGCACCATGAGCACGCCCGGGTCGAGGAGGAAGATGTCGTCGCCGTACTCGCGGCCCTCGAAGCGGGCGCCGGCCGCCTCGAGGGCCGCCTCATCGAGCCAGCGCCCGCCCGGGCGCTCCTCGAGGGCCGCCCGCACCTGCTCGCGCGCCGACGGGTTGCGCCACCAGAAGCGCGCCATGGTCGAGTCGAAGAACGCCAGGTAGTCGCGCGGCCAGCGCACCGGCAGGCTCTCGAGCGCGCCCATGACGTCGAGCGTGGCGTGAACGTCCACCATGCCGTGGTCGGAGAGCAGGTAGAGCCACAGCGCGTGGCCACGCCGCGCCGCCACGTTCTCGAGCTGGCGCAGCCAGCTCGCGTAGCCGTCGAGCCGCTGGCGCACGCCGGCCCCGAAGGAGCCCTCGCGGTGCAGATCGGCGTCGAGCTCGGCGGTGTAGCAGAACAGGAACTCCTCGTCCCCGCCCTCGAGCCGCTCGGCCAGTGCCGCGAGCGCGCCGGCCTCGGGGCTGCGCCAGTTCCATCCGCGCCAGCGCACGCGATCGCGCTCGAGCCCGTCCCACAGCGAATCCCCCGGGAGCCCCCCGGGCTCGAAGATGTCGTCGCGCTCGGCGAGATCGAAGTCCGGAAGCAGCCAGCGCGGCACCTGGTAGAGCCGGAAATAGCCGCGCACGCCGCGCCACGCGACCACCGAGTGGAGCAGCCGCCCGAGCTTCCAGCTGCGCTGGAGCCGCCGGGGCAGGAATCTCAGGGCCCCGAAGCCCGCGAACGGCGAGGGGGCACCGCCCTCGAGCACGCCGGCCCCGGCGCGCCGGTACATGAGCCAGCGGCCGTGCTCGACCGGGTGGCGGCCGGTGAAGAGCGTGGGCAGCGCGCCCGAGCTGAAGCCGAGGATGGTCTCGATCCGCCGCCGGTGCGGAAGTGCGGCGAGCAGCCGCGGCGTGCGCTGGGCGAGCTCCCAGCCCAGCGCGTCCACGAGCAGCACGACGATCCTGCGCTTCACGAGCCCTCCGCGGTGCGCTGGCCGTCGAGCACCCAGCGGTCCCAGCACCGCACCAGCTCGCGTTCCGCCTCGGGCGCATCGCCGGGATGGCAAACGACCCCGAGCCAGGCGAGCGCCGGGCGCCAGTCGTCCCCGGGGTCCGCACCCGCCACCGCGCGCATGAGCATCACGGCGGCCGAGGCCCCGAGACGGTGCTGCGGAGTGCCGCGCGCCCAGTAGCGCAGGCGATCGAGGAGTCCGGGGCCCGCGCCGCTGCGGGCGGCAAAGCTCGCGGCCTCGTGCGCGCGCCGCCGCAGGCTCGCGCGCCGCGCCGCCCAGCGCACCAGGGCGGAATCGTCGCCCCCGCGCCCTGCGGCCGGCCCCGCCGCGCCGGCCGCCGCTCGATCCCGCCACCGGGCCACCCAGGCGGCGGCCGTCGCCAGCCACTCGCGCTCCCCCGCGCGCTCGTCGAGGGCCGCGACCCGGCCGGCGCGCCAGGCGAGCGCCGCCTCCCAGGGCGGCTCGGGGGCGCGCGCGTGGGCGCGCGCGCGCGCCACGCGCGCCGCGGCGCCATCGGGATACTCGCCGGCCGCGAGGCACTCCACGCCCGCCAGGTCGAGCGCGGTCTTGAGCGTGGCGTGGCGCGCCTTGAGGCGCGCGAGCACCTCGGGGCGCGCGAGCCCGGGACGCGCGTCGAGCAGCTCGAAGGCGCGATTCTCGAGCAACAGCAGCGCTTCCTCGGCGCTCACGTCGCGCGCCCCCCAGTCCGGAACGCGCGCGATCCAGCCCGGGTCCCCTTCGACGACCCGGCCATGGCGCTTGAGCTCGAGGGTACCGGGGCGCGCCGGCAGCCGGGCCAGGTCCGCGGGGGTCAGGAACGCGACCTCGAGGGAGCCCGCGAGCCCGAGCCCGGCGAGCCGGGCCTTGAGTCCCGGACGATCGGCCGCGGCGCGGCGGCCCGCCGCGCGCTGAGCGGCGCGGTCGGGCACCACGGCGTAGAGGTCGAGGTCAGAGAGCGAGAGGGTGTGGCCCGCGACCTCGGCCCAGACCGCATCACCGCGCGCGTGGCTGCCGCTCACGATCAGGGCGAGCCGCTCCGGCCCGGCCCAGGCGCGGCCGAGCGCGATCCACGCGTCCCAGCGGCTCGAAGCATCCACGGTCAGGTCACCGGTGGGGGGCGGGAGCTCCGCGGCTGCGGCGGGTCGGAGGGTCAAGGGTCACCGGGGCGCCGGGGAACCGCGTCAGATCCGCCGGTAGATGAATCCGGGAATCTCGAGCCGCCGTCGGTTGAGCACGCTCCCCAGCACCCGTCCCCCCGCCTGGCGCAGCAGTTCCGCGGTGCGCTGCAGCACCGGCCGCTTGGTCCGGCCCGCCTGGACGACGACGATCACCCCGTCGGCGACCGCCGCGATCGGCGCCGCGTCGGCGGATTCCAGCACCGGCGGGCCGTCGAAGACGATCCAGTCGTAGCGACTCGAGGCCCATTCGATGACCTCGCGCATCAGCGCCGGCGAGAGCAGCCCGACCTCGTGGAACTGCTCGCCCAGCGGCCAGCCGTCGACCGTGCGGACGACGGGCTCGCGAGCGTCGCCGGGCGTGAGAGGCCCGCGCGCTTCGCCGGCCTGGCCCGCGTCCGATACGAGCGCGGGGCGCCGCGCATGGGCGTCCACGAGCAGGGTGCGGATGCGCGTGTCGCGCGCGAGCGCGAAGGCGAACTGGAAAGCCACGGTGCTGGTGCCCTCGTGCCCCTGCGAGCTCACGAACATGACGCTGCGCGAGGCCCGATCGGCGAACAGCGACTCGATGCTGACGCGCAGCCGCGTCATCTCGCGGACCACGTCCTCGGGGAGCTCGGCGGCCTCGCGAATCGGGATGATGACCGGCGTCGCCTCAGCGCCCAGCGGTGGGCGGACCGGGTCGCGCCGCGGCCGGGCGGGCATGAGGCCGCGCGGGCCCAGGTCCGGCGGCGTCTCGGGCGGCAGGGCGCTACGGCGCGGCGCCGGTTCGGACTCCGCCGGCTGCCGCAGCTGGGCCTTCCTGAGCGCGTCGAAGATGCGGCTCATCGCGTGGCGTCGCTCCCCCAAGGCCCGATCATCCCGCACGCCGGTTGCGGCGGCGCTCGTTGACGGTCGCGAGCACCGGCAGATCCGCCACTTCCTCGGCGTGCCCGGCGGTGCGCACGGTGATGTCGAGGCCGTCGACGAAGAACGCCACCGCGATGCCGACCACGATGCTGAACGCCGGCGCGAGCGCCATGCGCACGTAATCCCGCGAGTTCTTGGGGGTGGCGGGGCCCGCGGGGCTCAGCAGGATGATCTTGACGGGCAGCGAGGTGAATTGGGTGATCTTCGCCGAGCCCGCTTTCTCCTCCAGGTCCTGGTAGCGCATCTTGAGCGCCCCGATCCGGGTGTCGAGCTCGCTGATCCGGGCTTCCTTCTCGGGCAGGGTGGCGAGATCGGCCCGCACCGCCGCGATGTCGCGGTCGATCGAGCGCAGGCGCTCGGTGAGCGCGGTGACCCGGGTCTGCGACACCTGGAGCCGCGCCTCGACCTCGCGGCGCAGCATCACCTGGAGCGTCGTCAGCGTGCTCTCGGCGTTCGCGACCTCGGTCGCGTCCTCACGGTAGTGCTCGCGCAGGTCGGCGAGCCGCGCCTGCTGATCGACCAGGCGCCGCTTGATCTCCATGAGCGGATCCTGGCCCACCAGGCCGGTGGGGGCGGTGGGATTGTCGATCTCGGGGCGCTGCTGGAGCACGCGCATCGCGCGCTGCTCGGATTCCGCCTCGGCCAGGGCCGCCGCCGCCTCGCTGCGGCTCTGGGACAGATTCTGGACCAGCGCGAGCTCGGTCCCCCTCTGCTGGGGGAGGTCGACGACCCCGCTCTCGGTGGCGTAGAGGCGGCGCTGCTCGGTGAGGCGCTGCAGCTCCCCGTCCACCCGCGCGATCTCGGCGTTGAAGAGCTGCTTGGGATCGCCGAGCATCATGTCGTTCTGCCGGAATTCCATGTAGGCATCGATGACCGACTGCGCGCAGCGCCGGGCGATCTCCGGATCACGGTCGGTGTAGGCGACCGCGATCACGTTGCTCTTCCCCATCACCTCGCAGTCCACCTGTCCAGGCTTGAGCTTCGCGGGCGGTCCCTTCTGCACCGCGAGCAGCTCGCGGGCGCGGTCGATCACCTGCTGGCTCTTCATGATCTCGATCTCGCTCGCCAGCTCCTCCTCCCACTGGTTGTAGATCTGGCGATTCGCGGTGAGCACGCTCTCCTTCTCGCCGCGCTTGATGAGGACCCGGCCGGCTGATTGATACACGCTCTTGCCGGTCAGGGAGATCACGAGCACGGTCAGGGTCGTGACCACGAACAGCCCCAGGACCAGCCACTTGCGCCGGAACAGCACGGCGACGAACTCGCGCGCGGTGGCCTGGCGCGCCACACCGGTGACGGTGGGCGCCGGCGTGGTGGTGGGATCGAAGTTCACGAAAGGCTCCGGTCAGCGCGTCGGCACGGCCCGGTACACGCGGTCGAGGTTGAAGAGCTCCCAGCCCACGAGCGAGGTGGACAGGGCCGAGGAGAAGGGGGCGAACAGCTGCTGGGCGAACACCGAGACGTTGCCGATGGTGTTGCGCGGCACGTAGACGATGTCGAAGCGCGACAGCGGCAGGTCGGCCGCGAGCGAGCCACGCTTGAGCATCCGGTCCACGGCGATGACCGCCACGCTCACCTCGCGGGCGCCGACGCGATGGAACACGAGCACGCTGTTGCGCGCCGCGTCGTCGCGGAAGCCGCCAGCGGCCGCGATCGCCTGCATCACGGTGAAGAACGGCTCGGCCGGGAACGAGCCGGGCCTCTCGACCCGGCCCAGGACGTGCACCTGGTTGCCGGCGATCTTGGAGACCTCGACGGTCACGCGCGGCTGCTTGAGGTTCGCCGACAGCAGGTCCACGAGCGCCGCCTCGAGCTCGCGCGGCGTGTGGCCCGCGGCCACCACGTCGCCGATCGGGAACACGCTGATGCGCCCGTCAGGCCGGACGATGACGTTGCGGTCGAGAAACCCGCTCGGGGCCGATTCGCTCGGGCCGAAATTGAGGATGAGCTCGTCCCCCGGCACCAGCCGGTATTCGGGCACCCGGCTCCAGTCGGCGTTGATGCTGTCGGGCGGCGCGGCGCCACCCGGCGCCGAAGCGGCGAGCGGCGCGCTCGGCAGCGCGAGGAGGGCGCCGAGCACGATCGGGCGGAGCCAGGGAGCACGGATCACAGGCCCTCCAGGTCCGGGAAGCGACGTACCGGAGCCGGGGATGGAGAAACCGGGGCGCGCACGCGCGCGGCCCGTTCAGGTTGCCAGACGCAGGGACCGGGGAGTTGGGTTTCTCCCGGTCAGTGATCGACAAGCAGGGTCAAATCCACCAGCCGACCCAGCCCGAAGCAGTAGCAAGGAGCGTCTTGGCCAACCTCCGCCTGCGATCGAGGAACCCACCACAAGTCGCAGTGGGCAAAGTGGTTTAAGTATAGGGATGGCCTTCCGGGCTGTCAATCCGCTTCCGGGCTCACGACCCCGTGGAAGGGCTTGAAACGCAAGCGCTATGCCGCCGGCGGAGCCCCGAGTTCGGCCAGGATGCCAGCGGCGAGCAGGGGGACCATGATCTCGTGGTGGCCGGTCAGGGCATAGCCCCGGCTCCCCTCGCCCCGGGTGGGCCGCTCGACCACGTTGACCCGCGGGCGGTAGTGCTGGATCTGGTCGAGATTGACCGTCGTCAGCTCCGACAGATCGGCGCCCAGGTTGCGGGCCACCGCAAGCGCCTTGAGGAACACCTCGGGCAGCAGGACGGCGGAGCCGAAGTTGAGCACCGATGCCCCCCGGGCCTCGGCGAGCGTGGCGGCGAAGATGCGGAAGTCGCGCAGGCTGGCCGCCCCGAGCGCCGCGCCGTCGCAGCGCGGGTGGTGGTGGATCGTGTCGGTGCCGAGCGCGACGTGGACCGTGGCCGGCACGCGCAGACGCCACGCCGCCGCGAGCAGGCTCGAGCCCACGTGGGGCGGTCCCTGCTCGGCCAGGGCGCGCCCCCAGGCCTCGCCCAGCCCCTCGTTGCGGCGGGCGGCCTCGACGACGGCCTGGTTCATGAAGTCGCCGGTCTCGTCCACCATCCCGAAGGTGCCCTGGTGGAGGTGGGCCTCGACGTCCTCCGAGGTGGAGCCCTGCCGCGCGATCTCGACGTCGTGGATCGCCGCGGCGCCGTTGAGCGCCAGGTGGGTCACGACCCCGCGCTCCATGAGCGCGATCAGGCACGGGGACACGCCGACCTTGACGACGTGGCCGCCGCACATCGCGACCACCGGGCGCCGGCGCCGCCGGGAGGCGACCACCCGCGCGATGACCTCGCGCAGGGCGCGCGCCGCGAGCTGGTCGGGCATCGAGGCGATCAGGGCCCGCGCCGCGGCCGGCTCGAGGGGGCGCGCGAACTCCTCGACCCGCACCCGTGTGGGCCGCGCCGCGACCGAGCCCACGGTGAGGCGTGAGAGGTCGGCCTCGGGGTAGCGGCCCATCAGGCGCCGGGCCGCATGTCCACGAGCACGACGCTGATCGAGCCGATCGTCACCTTGCTCTTGAGCAGGACCGGCATGCGCCGCTCGTCGTCGGTGATCCAGATCACGAGCCTTCCGGTGTTCTTGAAGATCCCGCCGGCATTGAGCACCGGCTCGATCGCCACGCAGTTGAACCGGCCCACGGGGGTCTCGATCCGGTCGCGCCCCAGGACCCGGACCAGCATCGGGGCGCTCTTCCGGCTGGCATGGTAGTCGAACAGGATGGTCCCGCCCAGCGGCAGCGCCTGGAAGCGGGTGAAGTAGAACGACGAGAGCGCGTCCTGCACCTGGGGCGGGATCGGAAACGACTGGCCATCCTCGTAGCGCGCCTCGTGGCGCTCGGAATCGAACACGATTTCGTCCTTGAAGCGATGCGGGCCCTCGTGGCGGTCCTCGGCATAGCGCCGGCTGAAATGGCCGGTCGTGTCCCAGTACGAGTCGATGCGATTGCGCACTTTGTAAATTTTACTGAAGAAGTTGTTGGATTCGGCCCGCGCCAGCAGGTGGTAGACGGCGTGGCCCTCCCAGTCGCGGGTCTCCGGGACCTCGAGGTAGGCGTAGCCGGCGTGGATCGGGCCGTACTCCACCGAGAACTTGAGCATCTCGCCGGGACGGAAGGGACGCCTGGAGGCGGGCAGGATCTCGCGCTGCCCGGGCGCCGGGGCGCGCACCGACGCGGTGAGCCCAGCCGTGTCTCCGACCACGCCCGGCAGGGTCTCGGACCCCGGGACGGCCACCGCGGTGGCAAGCAGGAGCAACGCGCCCGCCGCGGCGGCGCGGACACCCCGGGCCGCCGCGGGCGCAGGGCGGGACGGGCCGTGTGTGGATCGCATGGACCTAGTCATCGGTCTGCGATTTACGCAAGTCCAGTGCCCCGCGTCCGTCCATCCCATCAATGGCACTATCGAATCCTTCCAATCGCAAGTCAAACCTCAGCTTGAAGCCCCCGGCCGCCCCGATCCCGCGCCGCAGCGCCCGCCCGGCCTTGTCTCGGGTTCGCGACGCCATGGCGCGCCGGACCGCGGCGGTCGTGACCCGCTAGGCCGCGGGCCAGTCGGCCGCGCCCAGCTCGCCCCCCGGAGCGGGGCCCAGGGCCGCGAGCGTGAACTGCCCGGGGAGCAGCAGCCGTCGGGCGAGCGTGGCGACCTGCTCGCGGGTCACCGCGAGCACCTCGCGCACCTGCTCCTCCGGCAAAGTGTAGCGTCCGCGGTAGATCTCCTCGTGGGCGAGCCGGTACATGCGGTTCGAGACGCTCTCCTGCCCCATGAGGATGCTGCCCTTGAGCTGCGAGCGCGCCGACTCGACCTCCTCCTCCGTGGGCCCCTCGTCGCACAGCTTCTCGAGCTCGGCGCGCACCCGGGCGAGTGCTTCGCGTCCGCGCTCGGGCGAGACGCCGAGCTGGATCGTGAGCAGGCCCGCGTCGCGGTGGAACTCGGCCATCGAGAACACCGAGTAGGCCAGGCCCGCCTCCTCGCGCACGCTCTGGAACAGGCGCGAGCTCATCCCTCCGCCCAACAGCGTGCTGAGCACGATGATCGGATAGCGCTCGGCGTCCGAATACGCGACGCCGCGCGTGCCGAGCGCGAGATGGAGCTGCTGGAGATCGGCGCGCAGCTGGTGGTGCCGGGTGGGCGTGAACGGCGGCGGCCCGGCCGAGAGCCCCAGCGAGGCACCGTGGGGCGGCGCGAAGCGGCGCTCGATCTCGCCCGCGACCCGGTCGTGCTCGATCGCCCCGGTCGCGGCGATGATGAGATGGTCGGCCCGGTGGCGGCTCGCGTGATAGCCGCGCAGCGCGTCGGACCCCAGGGCGTCCACGGTCTCGACCGTGCCCAGGATCGGCCGGCCGAGCGCGTGGCCGCTCCACACCTGGGCGGCCAGCATCTCGTTG
>JBGQIE010000069.1:0-14186 GCA_041498315.1 Candidatus Eiseniibacteriota bacterium | reverse complement strand
CTCACGCCCGGGCAGCGTGCCATCACCTCGTTCAACCGCAACTGGACCAACCGCATGGGGCTGGGGGGCGAGGGCTATCTCGCCAGCCCGGCGGTCGTGGCGGCCTCGGCGCTGCTCGGGTACATGGGGCCGCCCAGCGAGCTGGGGCTGGCCTGGGTGCCCGAGCTGTTCGAGGTGTGACGAAATCAACTGGCGCCGGGGCGCACCCTGGCGCATCAAAACCGCGGCGAACCCGCCGCCCGACCGGACCCTGTGAGGGACTCATGCGCTTCCGCCTTATCGCCGCACCCGTCCTGATCGCCGCGCTCGCGGCCCCCGCCTTCGCGAGCATGGGGGGCTCGCCGCAGCCCGAGCCCGCCTCGAATCCCACCAACGACATGCGCGCGAGCGCCGAGACCACGCCGCGCCAGCAGGCCGAGCAGCTCTACGGCGGCGCCTACGACGACATCGCGAAGGCCAACCTCGACGTCGCGAACGGAAAGGACAAGAACGCGCAGAAGAAGTACAAGCGCGCCCTGGAGCGGGCGACGGGCGCGGTCGCGCTCGACTCGTCCTACTTCGAGGCCTGGAACCTGGTGGGCTTCGCGGCCCGCAAGCTCGCCGACTATCCGCGCTCGCTCGCGGCCTACGGGCGCTGCCTGGGCCTCCAGCCCGGCTACGTCGCGGCGCGCGAGTACCTGGGCGAGGCCTACCTCGAGCTGGGCCGGGTCCGCGAGGCGCGCGAGCAGCTCGCGTGGCTCGAGCGGCTCAACGCCACCGACCAGGCGCGCACGTTGTCGGGACGGATCGCGGAATGGCAGTCCGCGCATCCCGACTCGCTGGCGCCCGCGCCGGCCGCGCGGCCCGACACCTCGGCGCGCGTTCAGTCCCAGGGCTCGGGCATCTGAGTTCGCGCCCCGCGCGACGAATTGTTTCGGCCCCCGGCGCGGACGCCGGGGGCCGATTCGTTTCGCCCGATTCGGGAGGCTACTTCTTCCCGGCCGTCGGGGCGGCCGGGGCCGCGGGCGGAGCGGGTGGCGGGGTGACCGCGGCCACACTCAGGACGATGTCCACGTCATCGCCCAGCATGACGCCGCCCTGGTCGAGCGTCTTGTTCCAGGTGATGCCCCAGTCCTGGCGCTTGACCGTCGTCGTCGCCGTGAACCCAGCCTGGGTGCCGAGCGAACGCCCGCCGATGCCGACCGGGCCCATCCCCAGGAACTCGGCGTCGAGCGTCACCGGCTTGGTGATGCCGCGGATCGTGAAATCGCCCACAACCTGGAAGTGGGTCGCGTCCTTGCCCGGAACGATCTTGGTGCTCTTGAACGTGATGATCGGGTGATTCGCGACATCGAAGAAGTTGGGGCCGCGCAGGTCGCTGTCGCGGCGCTCGTTGGCGGTGTCGATCGTGCTGTCCACGATGCTCACCTCGACCGTCGAGGCCGCGAGCTGCCCCGGGTCGTACACGATGGTCCCGGAGAAGTCCTTGAACCGGCCGTGGGTCTTGTTGAAGAAGTGCCGGATGTTGAAGCCCACCTCGGAGTGGGCCCGGTCGAGCACCAGGGTGAGGGGCTCGGCGCCGGCGAGCGAGACGGCGGCCAGCATGAGCGAGGCGGAGATCGCGAGAAGGCGGAGGAATCGATTCACGAGCATGTGCTCCTTTCGAGCGTGGCGGGCCGCGGCCCGGTGTGGGGTGCCTGATCGAGGCGGCCCACGGTTGAGCCCGGCAATCTAGCAGGCCGGGCGCAGGTCCACCTAGGATCGTCCGCTCTCGGATGAGCTGCGGGGCACGAGCGGTGCCCACGGCCGCCAGTCTTTGCGTGCCCTTGACGCGCGGCGCGCGCCGCGGCCACGGCGGCCCGCTTGTGGCGGGGGAGGGCGCCGCTTAGCATCCCCGCCATGAGCGGCTTCGAGAAGACCCCGCCCGAGGTCCGCGAGCTCCTCGGCAAGCGCATCAGCCAGCTCGGGCTGCGCATCGAAGGCTCGCCGGTCGAGCGCTTCGTGAATCAGCTCTATCGCGAACTCGAACGCAAGGGTCTCAAGACGTTCCGCCCGGTGTGCTACCTCACCGACGAGTGGGGCTGCCCCGACGGGCAGCCGGTCATCGGCATCCCGTTCTACCTCGCCGACCCCAAACTCGCGCGGCTCGAGCGGGAGATGAACGATCTCGAGGACGCGCGCGAGATCATGATGTACCTGCGGCACGAGGCCGGGCACGCGTTCAATTACGCCTACCGTCTGTTCGCGACCCCGGAGTGGCGCGCGCGCTTCGGTCCCTTCAACCGCCGCTACCGCGATTTCTATCGTCCGGTGCCGTTCAGCCGCCGTTTCGTCCGTCACATCGCCGGCTGGTACGCGCAGAAGCATCCCGACGAGGACTTCGCCGAATCATTCGCGGTATGGCTGACGCCGCGCTCGAACTGGCGGGTCAAATACAAACAATGGCCCGCGATCCACAAGCTGCGCTATGTTAGCCGGGTGGCGCGGCGGGTCGGCAAGCTGCCGCCGGTGCTCTCGAGCGGGGATTTCGACATCACGGTCGAGGACATGAAGCTGACGGTCGAGCAGTACTACCGCCGGCTCATGCGCCACAACGGCGCGGCGGTCAACATCGCGCTCGAGAGCGACCTCATCGATTTGTTCGTGGCCCAGGGACGGCGCCCTAAGCGTGTCCGTCCGGCGTGGGAAATGCTGGAGGAGCACCGTACGCTCTTGACGGACAAGATCGCCTACTGGACCGGCGTCAAGCGCCAGGTGGTCCGGGCGCTGGTCGAACGCATCATTCGCACCTGCCGGGAGCACCAGCTCTACGCGGTATCGGGGCGCGAGCCCGGCTACCTGGTCGAGCTGACCGCCTACGGCACGACGCTGGCGATGAACTACCTGACGCGCGGAAAGTTCGTCCACACCTGACCGGGAGGGATCCCTGCCCGGGGTGATGCGGGGCCCCGGGCCGCGGAACGCGATGGCGAAGCTACGGATCGGCGTGCTGTACGACTTCTGGTGGGACGAGGACGAGGAGCCCGACGAGGTCGAGCGCCCCAAGCGCAAGGCTCCGGAGGAGGACGTCCAGGACGTCTACGACGCGCTCAAGGAGGCCGGGCACAGCCCGGTGTTCCTGCGCCTCGACGGCACCACCCAGAGTCTCATCGACCTCGCCCAGTCCGAGACCGATCTCGTCTTCAACCTGGTCGAGTCCTTCGCCGGCAACGACACCTTCGACAGCGCGGTCGCGGGCTACCTCGAGCTGCTGGGCCGCAAGTTCACGGGCGCGGGATCCCACGGGCTCTACCTCGCGCAGGACAAGGCTCTGGCGAAGAAGATCTTCGCGTTTCACGGCATTCACACGCCCTACTTCGCGACCGTCTATCGCGGCCGCACCGAGCACGCCCACGACATCCAGTTCCCGGTGATCGTGAAGCCGGCGCGCGAGGACGGCTCGATCGGCATCCACTTCGGCGCGGTGTGCGGCTCGATCAAGGAGCTCATGGAGCGCATCGACTACATCCACGCCGAGTTCGATTCGCCCGCGCTCATCGAGGAGTACATCGAGGGGCGCGAGCTGTACGTGGGCGTGCTGGGGAACGAGAAGCCCGAGGCGCTCCCGGTGGTCGAGCTCGATCTCTCGAAGCTGCCCAAGGGCACGCCCAAGATCGCGGGCAGCGAGGTCAAGTGGGAGGAGGAGACCGAGGCCTACAAGAAGACCTGGCCCTTCATCCCCGAGGATCTCGGCGAGGAGCTGGTCAAGCGCATCCAGGACGCGGCGGTCCAGGCCTTCTCGGCGCTCCAGCTCCGGGACTACGGGCGCATCGATTTCCGGCTCGCCGCCGACGGCACGCTCCACGTCCTCGAGGTGAACCCCAATCCCTACCTGCTGCCGAGCGCCGAGTTCACGATGGCCGCCAAGCAGTCCGGCCGGTCCTACAGCGAGATGATCGGCCATATCGTGGATCTGGCCCTGGCCCGTTACCCCTCAACCGCTTAGCCGGGGGCCAGAAGTACCAGATCCATGCGGATACCCTGTTCATCACCACTGAACCGAGCTCCGCCTCCGGTGCTGCCGCATTCGTAACTGTTTCATTGACTTGTGGCCTCCAAGGCTGCAAAATTGTTTCTCGTGTAAAAGACTCTGACATATCCAAAGGGATACTCCCGCCCAAGGTCCGCGCGATCTCGAGCTGGAGGCGATGGCCGAGTCCTCAAGCTGATCCCCCCAGTCCCAAGAGGAGGAGTGCTTCATGCGCGTCCGCTACTCGATCATCCTTGCTCTGGCGTCTGCTCTTGCGCTCGGAAACGCGACGCACGCTCTCGCCACCACGTTCGGCTTTACGGCAACGCTTTCGGGTCTCCAGGAGGTGGGTCCGAATGCCTCGCCCGCAACCGGGACGGCGTTCCTGGTGTACGACGACGTGGCCAACACATTGTCGACGACCGTCTCGTTCGCGGGACTGCTCGCCCCGCTGACCGCCTCACACATCCACGGCAGCCCGACCAGTGTGCCGGGCGTCAACGCGGGCGTCATTCATCCGTTCGCCAGCGCGCCCGCCGGCGCAACCTCCGGAACCTACTCGGACGTCTGGGTCGGCCTCACGCCCACCCAGGTGACCTGGCTCAACGGCGGTCTGCTCTACGTGAATATCCACTCGCAGTTGTACCCGGGCGGCGAGATCCGCGGCCAGATCTATTCCGATGCCACTCCCTCGCGGAAGGTGAGCTGGGGTAAGATCAAGTCGCTGTACCGCTAACGATTCTCCGTGCTTGCCCACGGGGTCCGGTGTCATGCCGGGCCCCGTTTGCTTTGCCAAGGTGACCTCGTGGCGGAGGAGCGCATTTTGAGACCCCGCAATCGATGGCCGCGGTGGATGTGCGCCGGGCTCGCGCTCGCCGCCGGCATCGCGGTGGGCGGCCGCGGGGCGCGGGCGCAGGGGTCGCTGCCGACGGACTTCGAAGATGGCGGGGTCGTCAGCGGGCTCGAGTTTCCCACCGGCTTCACGTTCCTCCCCGACGGCCGTGTTCTGGTCGTCGAGCAGAAGACCGCGCGCATCCGCCTGATCGTGAACGGCGCGCTCGCCGCCATGGATCCGGTGGCCACGATTCCCGACGTCCGGAACACCGGGGGCGAGCAGGGGCTCCTCGGGATCGCGGTCGATCCGGGCTGGCCCGCCCGGCCCTACCTCTACGTCCACTGCGACGATGCGCTCACCCCGGCCATCCGGATCTCGCGCTTCACCGCGACCGGCGATCTCGCGTTCAGCGCGGACGGCAGCCTCACCGTGGATCCGGCGACCCGCTACGATCTGCTGAACGACGCGCCCGACCAGGCGCCCAACCACAACGGCGGCACCCTGCGCTTCGGCCTCGACGGGATGCTCTACGCGAGCCTCGGGGACGATGGCTCGTGCGGGGCGCAGGATCTCGTGAGCCTGCGCGGCGTGCTGCTGCGGCTCGACGTGTCGCGCCTGCCCGCCGGGCCGGGCGGCCCCGCGCCGCGCGCGCTCATCACGCCGGCGGACAACCCGTTCGCCGGCAGCGCGGATGCGAACCAGCGCCTGGTGTGGGCGTACGGCCTGCGGAACCCGTTCCGGTTCCAGGTGGACGCCTTCGACGGCTCGCTGTGGGTGGGCGACGTGGGCCAGAGCGCTTTCGAGGAGATCGACCACGTGACCGCGGGGGGCCACAACTTCGGCTGGCCCGCCTACGAGGCCGATGCGCCCTCGCCGCTCTCGTGCCCGGGCGCGGTGCGTGGAGACGATCCGGTCTATTTCTACGACCGCAGCGGCTTCACGGCCGCCGTGATCTGCGCCGGAAGCTATCGGCGGCCGGCGGCCGCCGCTTCGGGGTTTCCGCTCGACTACGAGGGCAACGTCTTCCTCAACGACTACTACAAGGGCTTCCTGCGCCGGCTCGCGCCCTCGGGCGGGGGCTGGGCGCTCGCGCCGCCGGTCGCGGGGCAGCCCGAGCCCGACAACTGGGGCGTGGGCTTTCAGAACGTGAGCGACTGGGCCGTGGGGCCGGACGGCGCGCTCTGGTACTGCCGGCAGGCCGACGCGCTCTTCAACCCCGGCACCGGCGCGATCCGCCGCATCACCTGGGATCTCTCGACCCCGCTCGCGAACGCGCCGGTCCAGTTCTTCGCCCCGGTTCCCTCGCCCGCGCGCGGCGGGACGCGTCTCTCGTGGCTGCTGCCCCGGGTGGCGCGGGTCGAGCTGGACCTGTTCGACGCCGGAGGCCGCCGGGTGCGCCATCTCCTCGGCCCCGAGGTCCAGAGCGCCGGCCCCCATGGATTCAACTGGGACGGCCTCGACGACGACGGCCGGGCCCTGCGCCCCGGGCTCTACCTCGCGCACCTCGTGGCCGACGGCCGCGCGCACGACCAGCGGGTCGCGCTGCTGCGGTGAAGCCCCGCCCGGCCGCCCGCCGGGGGTCCGAAGCTGCGCGCGGGGTTTTCCCGCCGGGCGCCTTGGGCTAAACTGCGCTCCGCCACCACGCTGAAATCACCTTGCGACCGCGCGACCCGGAAATGCCGGGGCCCGCAGTGCAGCGACGCGCTCCGTCGCCCAGGGAGGCCTCCATGTCCACGACCGCCGCGCGCTCCATCGCGCCCGCAGACCCGGCGCGGCTGCCCGACTACGCGCCCACGAGCTACGTCGACTTCAGCCGCCCCGAGCACCGCGCCGCCTTCGAGACCGCGCTGGCCTCGGTGCGCGCCACGTTGGGGGCCGAGTATCCGCTCGTCATCGGCGCCGAGCGCCTGAAGGGCGAGAAGCTGCTCGAATCGCGCAACCCCTCGCGCCCCTCGGAGGTCATCGGGCGCTTCGCCTCGGCCTCGCGCGAGCAGGCGGCAGCGGCGGTCGAGACCGCCCACCGGACGTTCGCGACCTGGTCGCGCACCACCGCGCGCGAGCGCGCCGCGTACCTGCTCGAGGCCGCCCGGCGCATGCGCGAGCGGCGGCACACGTTCTCCGCCTGGATGGTTCTCGAGGTGGGGAAGAGCTGGGCCGAGGCGGACGCCGACACCGCCGAGGCGATCGACTTCATGGAGTTCTACGCGCGCGAGATGCTGCGCTACGGCGCGGCCCAGCCCCTCACCCAGCTGCCGGGCGAGAAGGACAGCCTGGTCTACCTCCCGCTCGGGGTGGGCGCGATCATCCCGCCCTGGAACTTCCCGCTCGCGATCTGCGTCGGCATGACGACCGCCGCGATCGTGACCGGCAACACCGTGGTGGTGAAGCCCTCGAGCGATGCGCCCGCGATCGCCTGGCAGTTCTTCGCGCTCATGGAGGAGGTGGGCCTGCCGCCGGGCGTGTTCAACTTCGTCACCGGCAGCGGCGGCACCGTGGGCGACACGCTCGTCAAGCATGCCAAGACCCGCTTCATCGCGTTCACCGGTTCGCGCGAGGTCGGGGTGGGCATCAACCGGCTCGCCGCCGAGGTGCAGCCCGGGCAGATCTGGCTCAAGCGCGTGGTCGCCGAGATGGGCGGCAAGGACGCGATCATCGTGGACGAGGAGGCCGATCTGGACGCCGCGGCCCAGGGCGTGGCGGCCTCGGCGTTCGGCTTCCAGGGCCAGAAGTGCTCGGCGTGCTCGCGCGCGATCGTGAGCGAGAAGGTGTACGACGCGTTCATCGAAAAGCTCGGGGCCGAGGTCGCGCGCATCACCGTGGGCGAGCCCGACCGTCCCGAGATCCGGATGGGCCCGGTCGTCAACGCGGCGGCGCTCGACAAGATCGTGTCGTACATCGAGCGCGGCAAGCAGGAGGGCCGGCTGGTGGCAGGCGGCGCCCTGGTGCCGGGACAGGACGGCTATTTCCTCCAGCCCACCGTGTTCGCGGACGTCAAGCCCAACGCGGTCATCGCCCAGCAGGAGATCTTCGGACCGGTGCTGGCCGTGATCCCGGCGCGCAGCTACGACGACGCGCTCGCGATCGCGAATGGCACCGAGTACGGGCTCACCGGCGCGGTCTACACCCGCAACCCGGACAAGATCGAGCGCGCCCGGCGCGAGTTCTTCGTCGGCAACCTCTACATCAACCGCAAGTGCACCGGGGCCATCGTCGGCGCCCACCCCTTCGGTGGTTTCAACATGAGCGGCACCGACTCGAAGGCGGGCGGCCGCGACTACCTGCTGCTGTTCCTGCAGGCCAAATCGATCGCCGAGAAGATCGGATAGGGGCGAAGGGGAAGGACCCGGCCCGGCCTGGATTTCAGGCGCCCGGGCCGCCGCGCTGGAACATCCGCACGCCCGCGACGATCAGCGCGCACGAGATCGCGACCGGCACCCAGACCGGCTGGTACCACCACGGGCTTGGCGGGATGAGGAACAGCAGGTCCATGCTGGCGAGGCTCGGCGGCCAGCGCAGCATCATCCACAGCGCGGCGTAGTAGACCAGGTCCCACACCCCGAAGCACACCAGGAACGCCCCGAAACGCGGGCGCGCGCGCGGCGCGGCCAGCCAGGCCGCCAGCGCGAGCATGGCGAGGGTCGCGACCTCGCGGCTCTGCTCGGTCGGAATGAGCCACGGCAGGGTCTCCATGCGCGCGATCACGGCGCGCGCCGGCGGATACCCCTGGCCATGCGCGATGCCGAGCAGGGCGCGGATGTAGACCACGACCACGCCTTCGAGCCAGCCCATCGCCGTCGCGAACAGGATGAGCGGGGCCAGGCCCGGGCGGCGCGGGCGCGCGTTCGACACGATGCGGTTGAGGCTCACGAGCGGCCGCGCGGCTGCTTCGCCGCCGCGTGCCTCGGCGCCGCGCGCTTCGCCGCCTTCGGCCTGGCTCCCGGCTTCCCGCCCGGCGCCCGACCGGCCTTCTTCGCCGCGGCCGGCGCCTTCGCCGCCTTCGGTGCTTTGGGTGCCGTCGGCCGGACGGGGGTGCCGCCCTTGCGGATCTGGGCGCGGAAGCGCTCGTAGGGGAGGGTGTTGAGCACGTCGTGCATCGTGAGCCCGGCACGGCGCGCGACGAACACGCCGTAGCGGATGTTCTCGAGCTGGCTCACGCTGTGAGCATCGGTGTCGATGACGAAGCGCACTCCGCGCTCGCGGGCGAGTCGCGCGTTGACGTCGCTCAGGTCCATGCGATCGGGCTGGGCGTTGATCTCCATCGCCACGCCCAGGGCGGCGGCGCGGTCGAACACCCGCTCGAAATCGAGCTCGGCGGGCGGGCGCATGCCGATGAGGCGCGCGCTCGGATGTCCCATCGCGCACACTGACGGGTGCTCGAGCGCCTTGAGCACCCGCGCCGTAACGGCCTCGCGCGGCTGGTCGAGGCGCGAGTGGAGCGAGATGACGACCCAGTCGAGCAGCTCGAGCGCGTCGTCGTCGAGGTCGAGCGCCCCCTCGGCGAGGATGTCCACCTCGAGCCCGTGGAGCACCTCGATGCCGGGCACCTGCTTGCGCACCGCCGCGATCTCGAGCACCGACTTGCGCACCCGCGCCTCGTTGAATCCCTGGGCCATCGCCAGCGACTTCGAGTGCTCGGTGATGGCGCAGTAGGCGTACCCGCGTGAGCGGCAGGCGCGCACCATGGTCTCGAGCGTGCCCTGGCCGTCGCTGCGGTCGGAGTGGACGTGGAGGTCGGCCCGCACGTCCCCGGGCTCGATGAGCTTCGGCAGCTTGCCCGCGCGCGCCAGCTCGATCTCGCCTGCTGCCTCGCGCAGCTCGGGCGGGATCCAGTCGAGGTCGAGCGCCCGGTAGACCTCCTCCTCGGAGCGGCCCGCGACCCGCGTCCCCTCGGAGTCGCCGCGGAACAGTCCGTACTCGTTGAGGGACAGGCCCTTGTCGATCGCGATGCGCCGCAGCTCGATGTTGTGGGCCTTGCTGCCGGTGAAATAGAGCAGTGCCGCGCCGAAGGACTCGCGGGGCACGACCCGCACGTCCACCTGGAGGCCGCTCGCGAGCTTGACGCTCGATTTGGTCTCGCCGTGGCCGAGCACCTCGGCGACCTCGGGGTGGCCCACGAACGCCTTCATGACCGCCTCGGACGTCCGCCCGCAGACGAGGATGTCGAGGTCGCCCACGGTTTCCCGGCGGCGCCGGAACGAGCCCGCGATCTCGACCTCCTCGACCCCGGCGACCTTGCGCAGGCGCTCGGCGATCGCCTGGGCAACCGGCCAGGCCCCGGCGAGCAGCGTGCGGCCGAGGTCGGTCTGCGCGTGGGCGAGCGACTTGAGGATCTTCTGCTCGAGCTTCTCGCCGAAGCCGGGAAGGTCGCGGAGCTTGCCGGCCTTCGCCGCCTGCTCGAGCTCGGCCCGCGACTTGATGCCGAGCAAGTCGAACACCGCGCGCACGCGCTTGGGGCCGAGACCCTGGACGTCGGTCAGCTCGATGAGCCCGGGCGGGAACTTCTTCTTCAGCTCCTCGACCAGCCCGGTCGTGCCGGTCCGGACCAGGTCGCGGATCTTCTGCGCCAGGTCCTTGCCGATCCCCGGCAGCTCCTCGAGCCCGCCCTCCTCGTCCACCTTGGCGGCGAGCGGCTCGGCGATGTCGCCGATGACGCGCGCGGCCTCGCGGTAGGCCCGTACGCGGAACGGATTCGCCTGGTCGAGCTCCAGCAGTGTGGCGATGCGCTCGAAAATGCGCGCGATCTCGGGATTGGTCATGACGACTCTCCGATGCGCTTGAGGAACGCGCCCTCGTCGATGACCTTGAGCTTGAGCTTCTCGGCCTCGGCCAGCTTGGAGCCGGCGCCCGGGCCCGCCACGACCAGCGTGACCTTGCGGCTCACGGCCGAGGCGGTGCGCGCCCCCGCCGCCTCGGCCTTGCGCTGCGCCTCGGGGCGCGACAGCCTCTCGAGGGTACCGGTGAACACGATGACCTCGCCCGCGAGCGGCTGCGGGCCCTTCGCTCTCTTTTCGACGACCGGCCGCACGCCGGCCTCGTGCAGGCGTTTCAGCACCTTGCGGTTGCGCGGATTGGAAAAGAAGTGGCGCACCGAGGCCGCGACCTCGGGACCGATGCCCTGGATCTCCTGCAACTCCTCCTCGCCGGCCTCGAGCAGCGGGTCGAGGCCGCCGTAGTGGTCGGCGAGCAGGCGCGCGACCGTCTCGCCGACGTGCTCGATACCGAGCGCGTAGAGGAAGCGATCGAACCGCGGCCGCTTGCTGCCCTCGATCGCGCTCAACAGGTTTTCGATCGATTTCTCGGCGAAGCCCTCGAGGCCCTCGAGTTGCTCGGCGGTCAGATGGTAGAGGTCGGCGAGGTCCTCGATCCGCCGGGTCTCCAGCAGCTGCTTCACGGTCTTGTCCCCCAGGCCGGCGATGTCCATGGCGCCGCGCGATACGAAGTGGCCGATGTGGCGCTCGAGCTGGGCGGGGCACGACAGCCCGTTGGTGCACAGGTGGTAGGCGCCCTCGCGCTCGACCTTCGCGCCGCACACCGGGCACTTGGCCGGCAGCTGGAACGGCTCGGTGCCCCGCGGGCGCTTCTCCTTGAGCACCTCGACCACCTCGGGAATCACGTCGCCCGCGCGCCGGACACGCACGGTGTCGCCGATCCGCACGTCCTTGCGGTCCAGCTCGTCCTGGTTGTGGAGCGTGGCGCGGCTCACGGTGACGCCCGAAACGTCCACGGGCTGAAGGATGGCGACCGGCGTGAGCTTGCCGGTGCGTCCGACCTGGACCGCGATGTCGAGCACTTTGGTGACCTCGATGCGCGGCGGAAACTTGTACGCCACCGCCCAGCGCGGGCTGCGCGAGCGCTCGCCCAGGCCGGCCTGCCAGTCGCGCCGGTCCACCTTGACGACGATACCGTCGATCTCGTAGGGCAGGCTCTCGCGGCGCTCGTGCATCTCGCCGTGAAACGCGAGCACCTCATCGATCCCGGCGCAGCGTCGCAGGGTCTTCTCCACGTGGAAGCCCCAGGCGCGCAGGGTCTCGAGCATCGCGGTCTGGGTCGGGATCCCGGACTCCGCGCCGCGCATGGCCTCGTAGGCGTAGAGATCGAGGCGACGCGAGGCGGTGATCGTGGGATCGAGTTGGCGCACCGTGCCTGCCGCGGCGTTGCGCGGGTTCGCGAACGGCTCCTCGCTCGCCTCGATGAGGCGCTTGTTGAGCGCCTCGAACTCGGGCAGCGGCATCAGGGCCTCGCCGCGCACCGCCAGCTCGCCCCTGGGGGCCGGGTGGGCCGTGGAGGAATCCAGCCGCAGTGGCAGCGAGCGGATGGTGCGCAGGTTCTCGGTGATGTCCTCGCCGGTCTCGCCGTCGCCGCGCGTCGAGCCGCGCACGAACAGCCCGTCCTCGTAGACCAGCTCGACCGACAGTCCGTCGAACTTGGGCTCGGCGACGTAGTCGATGCGCTCGACCTCGAACGCCTTGCGCAGGCGCTCGTCGAACGCCAGCACCTCGTCGCGCTCCATGAGCGACTCGAGCGACAGCATGGGCTTGAGGTGCCTGACCTTCTTGAACGCGGTCCTTAAGCCCCCGCCCACGCGCAGGGTGGGGGAGTCGGCCGGGCGCAGGTCGGGGAACTGCCCCTCGAGGGCTTGGAGATCGCGGAAGCGCCGGTCATACTCGGCGTCCGAGATGCTGGGCTGGTCGAGCACATAGTAACGATGGTCGTGCTCGCGGATCTCGGCCGCGAGCTTCTCGATGCGCTTCTTCGCCTCGGCGCGGGTCACACGCGGCAGCCTAGCCGGGCGCGAAGGGCCACGCAACGGGCCCAGGTCCCGGTCCCCCGCTCCTATGTCCCGGCGCTCGCGCCGGCCGGCCGCTGCGGAGGGCGCCGTGATGTCGGCCATCGAAACGCTGCGCGCGGCGGCACTCGGGGTGATCGCGCTGGGCGCCCTGTGCTTCCTGGATGCGCCCTTTCGGACCTTCGGGCAGACCTGGCGCGCCCGGCGCTGGCGCGAGCGCGTCATCCTGTTCACGGTCGAGCTCGACCTCTACGCCCTGTGGGCGCTCGCGAAGTTTCACCTGGGCTGGGACCACGGGCTTGCACCGCGGGCGGCGGAGGCGCCGCTGGCGACCGCGGGGGCACTCGTGGTGCTCGCGGCGGTGGTCCTCGCGGTGTGGGCCAAGTTCCGGCTCGGGCGCTGGTTCTCGGCCGACTTCGGCGTGAAGCAGGGCCACGTGCTCATCACCGACGGGCCCTACGCCCTCACGCGTCACCCGATCTACACCGGCATCCTCGCCACGATCCTGGGCGCAGCGTCGCTGTGGAACAGCGGGATCACCCTCGCGCTCGGGGTGCTCATGGCGGTGCCGCTCTGCTTCCACACCGTGTTCGAGGAGGCGCTGTTCGAGCGGCACTTCGGCGAGGCCTATCGCGCCTACCAGCGCCGCGTACCGCGCCTCGTGCCCTACGCGCGGCTCAGCCGCCGCTGATAGAGGGGATGATCGAGATCTCGCTGTCCTCGGGAAGCGGCGTGGCGAGCCCGCCGGTCCAGCGGACGTTCTCGCTGCCCACGAAAATGTTGACGTGGGGCCTGAGCTCCCCCCGCTCGTTCACCATCCGGTCGCGCACCCCCGGATGGACCGCCCACAAGGCCGCGAGTGCCGCCCCCACCGTGGCCGGCGAGTGCTCGAGGCGGACCAGGGCACGCCCGCCGGTGAAATCGCGCAGGAAGCCCGGAATGCGAAAGCTCACCGCCATCGGCGGCTACTTCCGCTTCACGCGTGCCTTGGGCATGCGGGCGGGCTTCGCCCCCGGGCGGCGCGCCTTCGCGCTCAGCGGGCGGCCGGTCGCCTTCGCGCCGGGCTTGCGCGCGGTCGCCCTGGCGCCCCCGGAGCGTGCGCGGCGCGACTCGCCGATCACCGCCGCCTTGACGCACACGATCGGCGGTAGTCCGCCCGCCGCGAGCGCCCACGAGGCGCCGCCGTTGGGCGAGCCCCACAGCTGCCCGCTGCGCGTCCCGAAGTAGATGCCGGCGGGATTGAGCGCGTCGGCGGCCAGGGCGTCGCGCAGCACGGTTTCGAGCGCGCTCGTCTGGGGCAGGCCGCGCGTGAGCGCCTCCCACGAGCCGCCGGCGTCGCGCGTGCGGTAGACGCGCAGCTTGCCTTCCGGGGTGCAGCGGAACTGGTCGGACTCGAGCGGCACGATGTAGGCGGTGTCCGGATCGTGCGGGTGGACGATCATCGGGAATCCGAAGTCCGAGGGCACGCCGCGCGCGATGTCGTTCCAGGAATCGCCGCCGTCGTCGCTGCGGTAGAGCCCCCAATGGTTCTGAAGGAACAGGCGCTCGGGACGCGAGGGGACCTGGGCGATCTTGTG
>JBGQIE010000068.1:0-14514 GCA_041498315.1 Candidatus Eiseniibacteriota bacterium | reverse complement strand
TACTACGATCGATTCTGCGATCGGCAGCTCTCCAACCTCGATGACTATACGGATCACATCGAGAGTCAGAATCACGAGAATACGATCGAGATTGTCCAGAGGGATTCGGGCGACAGGCTTCGGACGCTCGAATTCGTGGACGGGCTCTGGAGAGTCAAGCAGTGACCGGGCGCGCGGCCGTGATCGCCGCCTCGCATTGATGTCGAGGTAGGTGGTTCAAGGCCTGGCCTCCAGGGACTGATTTGCGAACGCCCGCACGGACGACCGTGCGGGCGTTCGCGTCGGGGTCGAACGTCCGGAGCGGCCGGGGTTCCGACGTGCGCGTCGCGGAGGCCGGTTGTCACGCCCCGGGCTTCCCCCTATAACTCAGCGCGGCAGCACAGCCGGCCGAAGCTTTGAACATCCGGTCGGCCCGCCTGCCCATCCGTGCACCAGCCGTGACCCGTTAGCTCAGTCGGTAGAGCACCTGCCTTTTAAGCAGGGTGTCGCTGGTTCGATCCCAGCACGGGTCACCATTCCCGTGGTGAGCGGCACCGGGTGGGCCAGGCCGTCAATATTTTGCAAACCCTCTCCGGGCCAAAGGCATCTACAATGCCCGGGCCGACATCAGCAGTGCGATCGCGGTCGCGAGGGCGCGGAACTCAGGCCAGCCACGGGAGAGATCCTAGCGTGGATTGTAACGAGGTGCGAGAGAAGCTCGGGGACTACCTGGACCAGGAGATGCTCCAGGAGCTGTGCGATCAGCTCGAGGATCACCTCAAGCACTGCCGGGATTGCACGGTCGAGGTGGATTCGATCAAGAAGACGATCAAGCTCTATCAGCACGACTCGGGTCGTTCGATCGAGTTGCCGGTGCGCACCACCCAGCGCCTCGAGCAGGCGCTCGCACAGGAGTACCGCAAGGAGGGTTCCGGCGGGTCGAGCTGACCGCCGCACCGGACCGCGCCGCCACGGCGCGCCCGGTCACGCCGAACCGGCGGCCATGATATCTTCCAGCGCCCGCGGGCGGATGCCTGCGGGCGGTTCCTTTGTCGGCCACCCCCGGAATCCCCATGAAGCGAGTCGGCATCCTCGGGCTGCCTCAGTCCGGGAAAACCACGGTGTTCGAGATCCTCATGCAGGGCGCGGGCCATGCCGCCGCGGCCGGCCGAGAGCAGGTCGGGGTCGTGCGCGTGCCCGATGAGCGCATCGACCAGCTCGCCGCGCTCTACCACCCCAAGAAGACCACGTACGCTCAGATCCAGTTCGTGGACAGCGGGGCGGCGCGGGGCGCGACCGCGGGGGCCACGGGCTCCAACGGGGCGGCCGCGGCGCCGAGCGCGCGGCAGGCCGCCAAGGGGCCGGATCTCTTTTCCTCAGTGCGCAACTGCGATGCGCTGCTCTCGGTGGTGCGCGATTTCGCCAATCCGGCGGTCGCGGGGGAGCCGGACCCGGCGCGCGACCTGCGCGATCTCGAAGCCGAGCTGGTCTTCAACGACCTCACGATCGTCGAGGGCCGGATCGACAAGATCGCGCGCGAGCTGCGTGTGGGCAAGAAGGAGGGCGAGCGCGAGCACGCGCTGCTCCAGCGCTGCCGGGCGATCCTCGAGGCAGGGCGGGCCCTGCGTGCCGAGCGGTTCGAGACCGAGGCGGAGAAGCTGCTGCGGGGCTTCCAGCTTCTTTCGCTCAAGCCGCTGCTCGCGGTGTACAACCAGGACGACCGCCCCCGGCCCGTGCCCACGGCGACGGGCGTGGGCGTGCTCGGGGTGGCGCTCAAGGCGCACCTCGAGCGCGAGATCGTGGCGCTTCCGACCGGCGAGCGCGCAGGCTTCCGGGCCGAGCTGGGGGTGGCCGAGGACGGGCTCACGCTCGTTATTCGCGCCTGCTACCAGCTGCTGGGCCTGATTTCGTTCTTCACCGTCGGCCCCGACGAGGTGCGGGCCTGGACGTTGCGGCGCGGCGAGCACGCGGTGGACGCGGCGGCGGAGATTCACACCGACCTCGCGAAGGGTTTCATTCGCGCGGAAGTCGTCCCGTGGGACCGGCTGCTCGAAGCGGGCAGCCAGGCCAAGGCGCGCGAGAAGGCATGGGCCCGGCTCGAGGGCCGCGAGTACGAGGTGCAGGATGGGGATTGCATCGAAATCCGGTTCAACAAGTGACCTACGCGCGCGGGGGGTCCGTTTGATTGCCGTCACGGGTCGAGGCCGCCGTGCAGGTCTGGCGCTGGGTCGCATCGTGGGGGCGGCCGTCGCGGTCATCCTGCTCGCCGTTCCCGCCCCGGGACGGAGCGCGACGCTCGAGCGGGTCGGAGGCCACGTGTCGGTGGGCTACGGGCAGCTCATGCTCGCTCACGCGCCCGGAGGATCGATCTCGTTCACCGGCGGGCTCGACCTGCCGGTGCGGCCCACCGCGCGGGTCGGGATCGATATCGGCTACGACCTCATGGGCACGAAGTCGGTGGACCGCGGGTCGCTGAACGCGACCGTGAGCTACAGCGCCTTCGAGGCGGTCGCCTTCGCCCATTGGCTCCCGCGCAACCTGGGTCCCGTGGGCCGCGTCTCGGCCGGGCCCATGCTGATGGCCGCGCATGCCGACATCTCGGCCGCCGCAGGTGGGGCGGGCTTCAGCGACCTCGCGGTCAGCGAAACCGCTCCGGGGTTCGCGGGCGAGATCACCCTCAGCTCGCACTCGAATCCGCCCTTGGGCCACGCCCCGCCGGTGCGGCTCGGGCTCCAGCTCGGCGGGCGCGCGGGCTACCTGCGCCACCAGACCTGGACGGTGCTCTCGGCGCGATTCAGCGTGCACTACTAGCGGGCGTTCGCCGCCCCGGATTTCGATTGCGGGCCCGCGGGGCATTTCCTAGGCTGAAGCGTTCAGCGGCAGCCGGGCTTGCCGCCTTCCCCGGGCGGGTGCGCTTCGGCTAGACTGCCCCCCGGTTTCGCCGCTCGTGTCGCCGCGTCCTCCTCCCGCGTGGCCGGCCCGATGGAGTCCTGAAAGGAGAGCGACACGTGTTCGCGTCAGCTTCGAGAACGTGGTCCGGCGGTCTGGCGACCCTGGGGATGCTCGCGCTGCTGTCGGGGTGCGGAAGCAGCTCGAAGAACACGCTGGCCCCCGGCACCGGGCCCGCCTGGCGAGTTCAGCAGCTGGGCTTCGATGGCAGCGGCGTGTGGGGAAGCTCGGCGTCCAACGTGTACGCGGTGGGAGCCTTCGGCTCCATCCTCCACAACGCGGGCGGCGGCTGGGTTCCGCAGCAGAGCGGGACGACGGCGTTTCTCTACGGCGTGTGGGGAAGCTCGGCAACCGACGTGTTCGCGGTGGGGAGTCAGGGCGTCATCCTCCACTCCAACGGCGGCGCCTGGAGCGCGCAATCCAGCGGAACGACCAGCTGGCTCGGCGCTGTCTGGGGCACGTCGCCGGGCAACGTCTACGCGGTGGGCGCCGGCGGCACGATCCTTCACTACGACGGCAGCGACTGGACCGCCCTGGACAGCGGGACCACCGCGGACCTCTACGGCGTGTGGGGCAGCTCGGCGACCGACGTGTACGCGGTCGGACATGACGGCACCCTCCTCCACTCCACCGGTGTCTCCTGGAGCGGCACGGTCATTCAGGGTCGATCGATCGACAACTCGGACAAGACCCCGCCGGACTTGTTCGGCGTCGGCGGAAGCTCCCCGACCGACGTCTACCTGGTCGGGGAGGACGGAAACATCCTGCACAACAACGGCAGCGGGTGGAATGGCCTGAACACCGGGACCAGGCAGTACTTCTATGCCATCTGGAGCAACTCCAATACCGACGTGTTCGCCGTGGGCGAGGGCGGCATGATCTTCCACTTCGACGGCAGCGTCTGGAAGCGGCAGGCGAGCGGGACCGGCATCTACCTCTACGGCATCTGGGGCAGCTCGGCGACCAACGCGTTCGCGGTGGGCTCCTCGGGCGAAATTCTCCACTACACCCGCTAGCCTGGCCCCCGGGGCGGCCCCCGTCCCAGGGACCGTGATCGCGCCCCCGCCGCGTTGATGGCCCTTCGCATGTCCGTCCGCGCTTTTGACAGCCCGCGGGACGGCCGCTAAGCTCCTCGGCTCTGAAGCTCCTTCGGGGCGGGGTGAGAAGTCCCCACCGGCGGTACAGCCCGCGAGCAGGAGCGTCCGCCGCCCGGCCATCGGACGGGAAAGCGCAGGAATCAGGCGGGCGCCGAAGCAGATCCGGTGCGATTCCGGAGCCGACCGTAACAGTCGGGATGGAAGAAGGAGGGGGTTTGGGCCTGCCCGGCCGAGCCCGGCCGTGTCCTTCGCCCCGTGGTGGCTCGACCGCGGGGCTTTTTCCTTTCAGGAGGCCATGGTCCAGGTTCCACGCCCATCCGAGCGGCGTTTCATGCTGCGCGCCCTGGCGCTGGCCGAGCGCGGCCGGGGGCGGACGCGCCCCAATCCGGTCGTGGGCGCCGTGATCGTGCGCGGCGGCCGCATCGTCGCCGAGGGCTGGCATGCCCGGCTGGGCGCGGCGCACGCCGAGGTCATGGCGCTCGAGCGCGCGGGCCGGCGCGCCCGCGGCGCCACGATGTACGTCACGCTCGAGCCCTGCGCCCACGTGGGGCGCACGCCGCCATGCGTGGACGCACTCATCGCCGCCGGGATCGGGCGTTGCGTCGTGGCGATGCGCGACCCGCACCGGATCGTGGATGGTCGCGGGCTCCGGCGCCTGCGCCGCGCCGGCGTGGGGGTCGAAGTGGGCCTGTGCGCGGCCGAGGCGCGCGAGCAGCTCGCGGGCTACCTGAGCGTCCACACCCGGCGCCGGCCGCGCGTCACCTGGAAGCTGGCCGCCACGCTCGACGGCAAGATCGCCGACGCGCACGGCGGGGCGCGCTGGATCACCTCGGCCCCGGCGCGGCGCTACGCGCATCGGCTGCGGGCGCGCTCCGACGTGGTCGTGGTGGGCGCGGGCACGGTCGCCGCCGACGACCCGCGCCTGACCGCGCGCCTCCCGGGCGTGGCGCGCCAGCCGCTCCGGCTGGTGTGCGACGCGGGCCTGCGGCTGCCGCTCGCACGGCGCCTGTTTCGGGCACCCTTGGCGCGCGGCACGGTCGTCGCCTGCGGCCTCGCCGCCGCGCCCGCCCGCCAGCGCGCGCTCGAGTCGCGGGGCGTGCGGGTGCTGCGCATCGCGGCCCCCGGGGGCGCGGTCTCGCCGCGGGCGTTGCTGCGCCGGCTGGCGGCCGAGGGCTGCCAGGAAGTGCTGCTCGAGGGCGGCGCCCGCCTCGGGACGGCCTGGCTCAAGGCCGGGATGGTCGATCGCCTGGCGCTCGCCACCGCGCCGATCGTGCTGGGCGCCGAGGGCCTCCCCTGGTGCGGCCCGCTCGGGCGGCGGCGGCTGAAGCGCGCCGTGCGGGGCCGGGTCATCGGGCGCGCGGCCCTCGGCCCGGACGCGCTGCTGGTCGTCGATCTCGCATCGCGGAGGGATTGAGTGTTCACCGGACTGGTGGAGGAGGCGGGGCGCATCGAGCGCATCGAGGAGCGGCCGGAGGGACGGCGCATCTGGATCGGCGCCCGGCAGGTGCTCGAGGACACGCGCGTCGGTGACAGCCTGGCGCTCAACGGATGCTGTCTGACGGCGGTCGCGGTCGAGCCCGGGCGCTTCGCGGTCGAAGCCGTGCCCGAGACGCTGCGGCGCACGACGCTGGGCGCGTGGCGCGCGGGCGAGCGCGTCAACCTCGAACGCCCGATCCGTCTCGATGAGCGGCTGGGGGGTCATCTGGTGCAGGGTCACGTGGACGGCGTGGGCACGGTGCGGACGGTGGTTCCCGAGGGCGACGGCCGGCGGGTGGGCTTCGAGGTGCCGGAGCCGCTGGCCCGCTTCGTGGCCGAGAAGGGCTCGATCGCGGTGGATGGCGTCAGCCTCACGGTCGCCTCGTGCACGGGCCGCACGTGCGAGGTCGCGCTCATTCCCCACACGCTGGCGGTGACCGTGGCGGGGGAGTACGCACCCGGCCGCCCGGTCAACCTCGAGGTGGACCTGATCGCCCGCTACCTGGCGCGGTTGCTCGACGAGCGGGGCCTGGCGCGGAGGGAAGCATGAAGCGCGCGGCCGGCGTCCGCCGGACCCGGGTCGCGCCCGCGCGCGCGCGCGGCCGCGGACCCGTCCGCCCGGGCATGTTCCTCGACGTCGACGAGGCGATTCGCCGCATCCAGGCGGGGCGCATGGTCATCGTCGTGGACGACGCGCTGCGGGAGAACGAGGGTGACCTGGTGTGGGCGGCGGAGAAGACGACGGTCACGCACGTCAACTTCGCCGTCAAGCACGGGCGCGGGATCCTGTGCGCGCCCATGGCCCCCGATGACGCCGACCGGCTGGGGCTCCGGCTCATGGTCGAGCGCAACACCGCGCGCTTCGGCACTCCCTTCACGGAATCGGTGGACGCGCGAAAGGGCACGACGACCGGCACCTCGGCGTTCGACCGCGCGCGCACGCTGCGGGTGCTCGCCGACCCGCGCACGCGCTCCGACGACTTGGTGCGCCCGGGCCACATCTTTCCGCTGCGCGCCGTGCCGGGCGGCGTGCTGCGCCGCGCGGGCCACAGCGAGGCCGTGCCCGACCTGTGCGCGCTCGCCGGGCTCCGGCCGGTGGGCGCGCTGTGCGAGATCCTGTCCGACAACGGCCGCATGGCGCGACTGCCCGAGCTCGAGCGCTTCGCCCGCCAGCACCGGCTCGGCATCCTCACGATCCAGGACCTCATCGCCTGGCGCCGCCGCCGCGAGGTGCTGGTGCGCCGCGTGGTCTCAGTGCCGCTACCCACCCCCGAGGGCGCGTTCCAGCTCCATCTCTACCAGTGCGTGCTCGAGGGCGACCATCACGTCGCGCTGGTCCACGGACGCGTGCGCGGCGGCGGCCCCACCCTGGTCCGCGTCCACTCGCAGTGCCTGACCGGCGACGTGTTCGGATCGCAGCGCTGCGACTGTGGCCCCCAGATGCACGCCGCGATGCGCGCGATCGTCAAGCGCGGCCGCGGCGTGCTGCTCTACCTGCGCCAGGAAGGGCGCGGGATCGGCCTGGCCAACAAGCTCAAGGCCTACGCGCTCCAGGATCGCGGGCTCGACACCGTCGAGGCGAACCTCCAGCTCGGCTTCCCGGCCGACCTGCGGGACTACGGCATCGGGGCGCAGATCCTGGTCGATCTGGGGGTGCGCAAGATCGAGCTCATGACCAACAACCCGCGCAAGATCGTGGGGCTCGAGGCCTTCGGGCTCGAGATCGTCAAGCGCGTGCCGATCGCCATCGCGCCCACCCGGCACAATCGCCGCTACCTCGCGACCAAGCGCGACAAGCTCGGGCACCTGCTCGACCTCAAGCTGGGGGAGACCTGATGCCCGATTCCGCGCCCGCGGGCGAGGATGCCCGCGGCTACCGCTTCTGCCTGGTCGCGGCGCGCTTCAACGAGGCCTACGTCCAGCGCCTGGTCGAGGCTGCGGCCGGCGTGCTGGGCCGCATGGGCGCGGCCGCGGACGACGTCGAGACCGTCTGGGTGCCGGGCTCGCTCGAGCTGCCGCTCGCCTGCCGGTGGGCAGCGGCCTCCGGCCGCTTCGATGCCGTGCTCGCCTTCGGCGTCATCGTGCGTGGCGAGACCGAGCACTTCCGGCTGGTCGCGGACAACTCGGCGCACGGACTCGCGCGCGTGGCGCTCGACACCGGCGTGCCGGTGCTCAACGGCGTGCTCGCCGCGCATCACGCCAGTCAGGTCGCCGACCGCAGCGGCGGCATCCACGGGAATCGCGGCGCCGAGGTGGCGCTGGCCGCGGTGCGCATGGCCCGGCTGCGTCGCACGATGGGCGGGCGGTGAGCCGGGCCGCCCCCGGCGCGCGGCGCCGCGCCCGCGAGGTGGCGTTTCGCGTCGCCTACCAGTCCGACCTCACGCACGACGGCTACGCGCGGGTGTGGACGGTGCGCGCCGCCGAGGAGCGCCTGGGCGAGGACCAGCGCCGGCTGGTCGAGGACGTGGTCGCGGTCCTCGAGGCGCGCGGCGCCGAGGTGGACCAGGAGCTCCAGAGTGCCGCCGAGCACTGGGCGCTGGGCCGGCTCGCCGCGACCGACCGCTCGGTGCTGCGCGCCGCCGTCGCGGAGCTGCTCGCGCACCCCGGCACGCCGGCGCGCGTCGTGCTCGACGAGGCGATCGAGATCGCCCGGCGCTACGGTTCCGCGGAATCCGGCCGGTTCGTGAACGGCGTGCTCGACCGCATCGCGCGGCGGCTCCGGCCGGAGGAGTTCTGATGCGCTGGGCGATCGTCTCCGACATCCACTCGAACCTCGAGGCGCTCGAGGCGGTGCTCGCCGCGCTGGAGCCCGAACGCCCGGAGGCGCTGGTGTGCCTGGGCGATTTCGTGGGCTACGGCGCCTCGCCCAACGAGTGCATCGAGCGGCTGCGTCCGCGGCTGGCCGCGGCGGTCGCCGGCAACCACGACTGGGCCGCGTGCGGCCGGATGCGGCTGGGCTCGTTCAGCGGCGACGCAGCCCAGGCGGCGCGCTGGACCGGGACCCAGCTCACCCCCGAGCACCGCGACTACCTGGCCGGCCTGCCGCTCACGGCCCGCTGGCAGGGGGCACTCCTGGTGCACGCCGCGCCCGCGGTGCCCGAGCGCTGGGCCTACGTGCTGTCGCCGGCCGACGCGGCCGAGGAGTTCACGGCCTTCGACGAGCCGCTCGGATTCATCGGGCACTCCCACTACCCCGGCGCGTTCGAGCTGGACGGGCGCCGCGCGATCCGCTACACACGCGCCGCCGAGATCCGGATCGAGCCCGGTCGCCGCTACCTGGTCACGGTCCCGAGCGTGGGCCAGCCGCGCGACGGCGATCCGCGCGCCGGCTGCCTGATCGTGGACGAGCAGGCCGGCCTGCTGCGCCAGCTGCGGGTCGGTTACGACGTGGACGGCGCGATGCGCCGCATCCGCGAGGCCGGGCTGCCGCGCTTCCTGTCCGAGCGCCTGCTCGCGGGCGAATGACGACGCGCCGCGTCTCGACCCCCGGCCACTGGGAATTCTACTGGCGCGGCCATGCCGACCTCGATCGCACCTACTCGACCGGCAACCGGCTGGCGCGCGAGATCCAGCGCGACGGCGCGGTGGCGGGCCACCGGGTGCTCGAGGTGGGCGCGGGCTCGGGTCGCGACACGCTCGCGCTGGCGCGCGCCGGGGCGATCGCGGTCGTGCTCGACTACTCGCCCGCCTCCCTCGAGCTGGTCCAGCGCCAGGCGCGCGAGCAGGGTATCCCGGTCGCGCTGGTGCGCGCCGACGCGCTGGCGATGCCGTTTCGCGACGGTGCCTTCGACGTCGTGTTTCACCAGGGCCTGCTCGAGCACTTTCGCGACCCGCGTCCACTGCTCGCCGAGAACGCGCGCGTCACGGCACGCGGGGGGCGGGTGGTCGTGGACGTGCCCCAAACCTTCCACCCCTACACCGCCATGAAGCAGATCCTGATCGCGCTCAACGCCTGGTTCGCGGGCTGGGAGACTCAGTTCACCCCCGGCGGGCTCGAACGCCTGATGAGCACCTCGGGGCTCGTGGTCCGGCGCACCTACGGGGAGTGGATGGTGCCCGGGCTGTGGTACCGGGTGCTGCGCGAGGTCCTGAGGCGCGGCGCGCGCATCACGCTGCCGCTCGAGCCGCCGGCCCCGCGCTGGTGGAGCGGGGGCTGGGAGCGCCTGCGCGCCCGGGCCGCGCGCGCGCGCTGGGCGCTCCACACCTGCCACGTCATCGGCACGGTCGCGGAGAAGCCGTGAGCGCCACGCGCCACCTGGTCGCGGTCAACTTCCGCGACCCCGCGCACCCCGAGGCCGGCGGGGCCGAGCTCCACCTCGAGGAGATCCTGGTCGAGGCGGTGCGGCGCGGCCTGCGCGTGACCTGGCTGGCCTGCGGCTTTCCGGGCGCCCCGCCCGAGGCCGAGCATCGCGGCGTGCGCGTGCTGCGCCGCGGCTCGTTCTGGAACTTCAACTGGATCGTGCCCGGGGTGCTGCGGGGCGAGCTGTCGCAGCCGCCGCCCGATCTCGTCATCGAGGACATCAACAAGGTGCCGTGCTTCACGCCCTGGCACACCCGGGCGCCGGTGGGGGCGATCGTGCCCCACCTGTTCGGATCCACCGCGTTCCGCGAGGCGCCGCTCCCGGTCGCCCTCTACGTCCTCGCGCTCGAAGCCCTGATCCCGCGCGCCTATTCGCGCGCGCGCTTTCTCGCCATCTCGGAGAGCACCCGCGACGATCTCGCCGCGCGTGGCATCGACCCGGCCCGCGTCACGGTGATCCACTGCGGCCTCGACCACGCGCTCTACCGCCGCGATCCGGCGGTGCCCAAGCGCGATCGGCCCACGATCGTGTTCGTCGGGCGGGTGCGGCGCTACAAGGGCCTGGGCTGGGTCCTGGCCTCGCTGCCACGCGTGCTCCGGCAGGTGCCCGATGCGCGGCTGGTCGTGGTCGGGGACGGTCCCCACCTGGCGGAGCTCAAGCTCGAGGCGGCGCGCCGTGGGCTCGCGCACGCGGTCGAGTTCCGCGGCTACCTGCCCGCGGCCGAGAAGGTGCGGGTACTCCAGGAGGCGTGGGTGCTGGTTCAGCCCTCCCCCAAAGAGGGCTGGGGCCTCACGGTGGTCGAAGCGGGCGCCTGCGGCACCGCGGTGGTCGCGGCCGATAGCCCGGGCCTGCGCGACTCGGTGCGCCGCGACGTGACCGGGCTGCTGGTGCCCTACGAGGACGAAGCTGCGCTGGCGGGCGCGCTCGCGCGCGTGCTGGTCGAGCGCCCGTTGCGCGATTCACTCGCCGCCGCGGGACTGGAATGGGCGGCGAGCTTCACCTGGCCCGAGTGCGCGCGCCGCTCGCTCGACGCGCTTCTGGCCGGCGCGGGGCTCGATTGACGAACCGGACCCGGGCCAGGCGTCCGGGGCTCCCGCGCGCCCTGCTGCTGCTCGCCAAGGTGGCCCTGAGCGCCGGGCTCATGGTGTGGCTGTTCCGGCGCATCCCGATCGCCGACCTCGCCGACGTGCTGCGCCACGTCCGCCGCGAGTGGCTGGCGGCCGCGGCGCTGCTGCTCCTGTTCAGCAACCTGGCCGGCTCCTACCAGTGGCACCGGCTGCTCGAGATGGTCGGCATCCGCATTCCGTTCTGGAAGACGTGCGCCTACTACCACGTCGGGCTGTTCTTCAACAATTTCCTGCCGGCGAACATCGGCGGCGACATCGCGCGCGTGCTCGACGCGGCCCGCCACGGGCCCACCCGGGCCACCGCGTTCTCGACCGTGCTCATGGACCGGCTCATCGGCACGATCGCGCTGGCGGGCCTCGCGCTGGTCACGACCCTGCCGGCCGTGGATCAGTTCCACCTCTCGCTCGTCTACCTGGCGCTCGCCGCGTTCTTCGCGTTCTCCGTCCTGGTGCTGTGGGCGCTCTTCCATCCGGCGCTGCTGCCCGCGCTCGAGCGCGTCCTGTCGCGGGTGGGACTGGGGGGACTCACGCCGCGCCTCGACGAGCTGGCCGGGCACCTGCGGAGCTTCCGGTCCCAGCGCCGCCTCTTCATCGAGCTGTTCGGGGTGGCGTCCGTCACGCAGCTGTCAAGAATTGGTGTCCACGTGCTGGTCGCCCGCGCGCTGTCGCTCGACATCGCGCTGCCCTACTTCTTCCTTTTCGTGCCGTTGCTCGCGGTGATAGTCTCGCTGCCTATCTCGTTGAACGGCATCGGGGTGCGCGAGGGAGCTGGAATCGTGCTCTTCGGCCTGGTCGGCGTGAGCCGCACCCAGGCGTTCTCGCTCCAATTCACGACCTACCTGATCGCGGTGGCGATCAGTCTGCTCGGCGGACTCATCTTTCTGCTGCGGCTCGCGATGCGCCGAACCGAAACCCGGCAGGACAGGAGATCCTCTTGATGGAGTGGTCACGGCGCCGCCTGACGTTCGTGCTGGGCTTGTTCGCCTTCGGCGCCGCCGCCGCCGTCTTCTTCATCACGCTGACCCCGACGGTGCCGTTCTGGGACTCGGGCGAGTTCATCGCGGTCTCGAACATCCTCGGCATCCCGCATCCGCCCGGCACGCCGTTCTACGTCATGCTCGGACGGCTCGCCGCCATGGTCCCGATCGCCTCGATCGCCCAGCGCGTCAACGGGCTCTCCGCGCTGGCGTCGGCGCTCGCCGTGCTCCTGACCTACCTCACGATCCTGCGCCTCATCCGGCTCGCGCAGGGACGCGGCCCCTCGGGGCTCACGGCCCCGACCGACGAGCGCGGGGGGCCGCTCCCGGCCGATCGGTGGGCCGAGGGGCTGGCCCAGTTCGGCGCGGTCGTGGGCGCGCTGATGCTCGCCTTCTCCGACAACTTCTGGGAGAACTCGATCGAGGCCGAGGTCTACTCGATGATGAGCCTGGCCCAGATCCTGGTGCTGTGGCTGGGCCTCAAGTGGTGGGAGGACCACGAGAAGCGCCCGACCGCGGGGCCGCTGCTGGTCGCGGTCTACGTCATGTGGCTGTGCGTCGGCCTCCACCTGGGCGTCGGCATGATGGGCCTGCCGCTGCTGGTGCTCGTGGGGCTGGTCGATCGCCGCGCCGCGCTGGTGTTCGCGATGCCGCTTCTCTCGGTGCTGGGCGTGGTGTGGGGGCTCGAGAAGATGGTGGGCATCGTGCTGCTGCTCTCGGCCGTGACCTTCTTCTTCTACGCGGTCCAGCGGAAGCTCGATTGGATGGTGTGGCTGGCCTCGACGGCGGCGGCGGTGTGGGGCATGGTGCCGGCCTTCGGCGACGCCAACTTCTCGTGGGGCACCGGGTCGGTCGCGGCGGCCTCGGTGGCGGTGCCGCTGGTCCTGCTCTCGCGCCGCACTCGCGAGGGCAAGGTCATCGCGCTCGCGCTCGCGCTGATGGCCGCCGGTTACTCGACCCACGTGTACCTGCCCATCCGGGCGGCCCAGCACCCGGCGATCAACGAGGGCAACCCGTCCACCTGGGTCAGCCTGCGCGCCCTGCTCGAGCGCGAGCAGTACGGGCACACCAGCATGTTCCAGCGGCGCGGCCCGCTCGGCGCGCAGCTCGACAAGGAGTTCTGGCGCTACTGGAAGCGGCAGTGGCCCATCACCCCGAGTCCGCGCCCGGTGAACCCCTCGGCGCACCCCATCGAGCCGCGCGCCTACCAGTTCATGCTGCCGCTGCTGCTCGGCCTGCTCGGGGGATGGTGGCAGCGCCGGGAGCGCGTGTCGTTCCTCATGATGCTGACGCTGTTCGGCTTCTCGACCGCGGGGATGATCGCGTTCCTCAACTTCACCGACCACGAGGTGCGTGACCGCGACTATTTCTTCACGACCGGTTATCACGTGTACGCGATCTGGATCGGGATGGGGGTGGCCTGGCTGGTGGGCTGGGTGCGGGAGTCGTTCGTGGACCCGCGCCAGCGCCGCATCGCGACCGTCACCGCCGGGGTGCTGCTCGCGCTCCAGCCGATCCTGCTCATGCGCAACCTGTGGTACACGCACGACCGGCGCGGCAACTACGTCGCCCACGACTACGCCTACGACATGCTGGCCCCGCTCGCGCCGGACTCGTACGTGTTCACGAACGGCGACAACGACACCTTCCCGCTCTGGTACATGCAGGAAGTCGAGAACTTCCGCCGCGACGTGCGGGTCGTGAACCTGAGCCTGCTCAACACCGACTGGTACATCGAGCAGCTGCGCGACCAGCCGCCGCGCCTGCCGATCCGGCTCGACGACGCGACCATCAAGGTGCTGGGCGAGGGCGCGGTCCAGGATTCGGGCGGGCGCTACGTGCTCACGAACCAGTACATGGTCGCCCACATCGTGGGCCAGAGCCAGAAGCCCGGCGGGGGCTGGACCCAGCAGCCCTACTTCGCCGTCACCGTCCCCGAGCACATGGGCCTCGATTCCCATTTCACGCTCGAGGGGCTGGTCTACCGCGTGAACCGGGACACGCTCCAGAGCCAGCTCGACGAGCCGGTCACCCGGCGCGCGCTCTACGAGGTGTTCAAGTACCGCGGGCTGTTCCTCGCCGACGGCACCTGGGACCCCCGGGTCTACAAGGACGAGAACGCCGCCACGCTGTCGCGCAACTTCGCCGCCGCCCACCTCCAGCTCGCCTTCTTCTATCGCCGCCGCGGCGATATGAACCGGGCGATCGCCGAGATGGAGCGCGTCTCGCGCATGTTCCCCGATTTCGCCGACGTGCTCATCCCGCTCGGCGGTTTCTACATGGATCAGGGCGACACGACTCGCGCGCTGGCGCTGTTCGAGAAGCTCGCCACGAGCTCGCCCACGAATCCCGAGGTGCGCTACTCCTACGGCCTGACGCTGGTGTTCAAGGGCCGGATCGATCAGGCGTTGCGCGAGTTCGACTCCGCGATCGCGCTCGACCCCAACTACAACTCCGCCTACTACGCGGCCTACTACTGCCTGACCCAGGTCGGACAGCACGACCGGGCGCTGGGGTACATCCAGCGCTGGGTCGACGGACACCCGAACGACACGCAGGCCCAGCAGATGCTCGAGAGCGCCCGCGGCAAGCCCAGCCCCGGGCCGTC
>JBGQIE010000067.1:0-14771 GCA_041498315.1 Candidatus Eiseniibacteriota bacterium | reverse complement strand
CAGCGGAGATCGGCGCCGGAAGCGCGCGCCCGCTGCCCGTCATCCTCGACCGGCGCGCGGCGATCGCTGCCGCGCTGGAGGCCGCGAGCGCCGGCGACATCGTGCTGATCGCGGGCAAGGGCCACGAGAACACGCAGACCATCGGCGAACGGGTTCTGCCGTTCGACGATCGTGCGGTGGCGGCGGAGCTGTTGGCCGGCAGGAGGGCCGGCACGTGATGACCAGCTCCGCCACGCCGCTGCTCACGCTTCCGGAGGTCGCCCAGCTGGCGGGCGGAGATCTCAAAGTGCGCAGCGTCCCCGCCGATGCCGCGGCGCGCGAGGCCTGGCTCCGGTCGGGCATCGGCGGCGCCTCGATCGACACCCGCACGCTCGAGCCCGGCGACCTGTTCGTGCCGCTGCCCGGCAGCCGGACCGACGGCCACGCGTTTCTCGACCAGGCGTTCCAGCGCGGCGCGGCGGCGGCCCTGTGCGCGCGCGACCACCACACCTCGATCGAGGGCCGCGAGCCCGGGCCGCTCATCGTCGTCGAGGACGTGACCGCCGCCCTGATGCGGCTGGGACGGCGCCACCGCGAGCGCTGGCAGGGGCTCCTCATCGGCGTCACCGGCAGTGCGGGGAAGACGACGACCAAGGACCTGGTCGCCGCCGTGCTCGCGACCGCCGGGCCGGTGCTCAAGACCGAGGGCAATCTCAACAACCACTGGGGGGTGCCGCTCACGCTGCTCCGCCTGCGGCCCGAGCACCGGGCGGCGGTGGTCGAGATCGGCACCAGCCACGCGGGCGAGATCGCGCTCCTGGCGGCCTTGGCGCTCCCCGGTGCCGCGCTCATCACCAACGCCGGCAGCGCCCATCTCGAAGGGCTGGGCACGCTCGAAGCGATCGCGCGCGAGAAGGCGGCACTCGGCTTCGCGCTCCGTCCCGGCGAGCCGCTGTTCGCGGGCGCCGACTCACCGCGCCTGATCGCGGCGCTCGCCGGCGTCCAGGCGCGGCTCATCACCTACGGCACTTCCGCGGGAGCCACGGTGCGACCCCGGCGCGTCGAGGACCTGGGGCCCGAGGGCAGCCGCATCGAGGTCGAGGGTTTCCCGGCGGTTCACCTCAGGCTCGTCGGCACGCATCAAGTGCTCAACGCGCTCGGCGCCCTGGCGGTCGCGCGCGAGCTCAAGCTCGATCCGCGCGCGGTCGCCGAGGCGCTCGAGGCCCATCGCGCCACCCAGGGTCGCATGGAGGTCAAGCGCGCGCGCGGCGCGACCCTGCTCGTGGACTACTACAACGCCAACCCCGAATCCACCGCCGCCGCGATCGAGACGCTCGAGCGCTGGCCCGACGCGCGCCGGCGCATCGCGATCCTGGGCGACATGCTCGAGCTGGGCCCCGAGGCCGCGGCCCTCCACCGCGCGACCGCGGCGCACGTGCGCGCGGCCGAGCTGTGGACGATGGGACAGCATGCCGCCGACTACGCGGCCGGCGCGCGCCAGGCATCGAGCCCGCCGCGCGTGTTCGAAGGGATCGCGTCGCTCGCGGCGGCACTCGTCGGCGCGCTCGCGCCCGGCGTGGTCGTGCTGCTCAAAGCCTCGCGGGGCGTGCGCCTCGAGCGCGCCCTCGAGGGCCTGGAACTGGACCCCTGACATGTTCTACGAATGGATCTACCCGCTCCACAAGCTCCACGGCTTCTCGGCGCTGAACGTCTTCCGCTACATCACCTTCCGTTCCGCCTACGCCGCGATCACCGCGCTCATCCTGTGCTTCGTCCTCGGGCCGCCGCTCATCGCCTGGCTCAAGCGGGTCAAGCTCGGCCAGAAGGTGCGCGAGGAGGGACCGCAGACCCACCTCGTGAAGGCGGGGACGCCGACCATGGGAGGCGTGCTCATCGTCGCCGCCATCGTGGTGCCGTGCCTGCTGTGGGGGAACCTCCACTCCCGGCCGCTGTGGATCGCCCTGGGCGCCACGGTGTGGCTGGGCGCGATCGGTTTCCTCGACGACTACCTGCGGGTCGTGAAGGGATTCCGCAAGGGGCTGCTGGGGCGCTACAAGCTCGCGGGGCAGATCGCCCTCGGGCTCGCGATCGCGATCGCTCTCATGGCCTGGCCGGAGCCCGGCGGGCTCCCGCCCACGAGCACCCAGGTGCCGTTCCTCAAGTTCCGCTGGATCGATTTCGGCTGGCTGTTCGTGCCGTTCGTGGTCCTGGTCGTCACCGGCTCCTCGAACGCCGTCAACCTGACCGACGGGCTCGACGGCCTGGCCTCGGGGCTGGTCGCGATCGCGGCACTCGCCTTCGCCGCGATGTGCTACCTCACCGGGCACATGAAGTTCAGCGAGTACCTCAACCTCATCTACCTGCCCTACAGCGGCGAGCTGACCGTGTTCTGCGCCGCGGTGCTCGGGGCCTCGCTCGGGTTCCTCTGGTACAACTGCCACCCCGCCGACGTGTTCATGGGCGACACCGGCTCGCTCGCCCTGGGCGGGGCGCTTGGCACCATCGCGGTGCTCATCAAGCGCGAGCTGTGGCTGGTGCTCGTGGGGGGCGTGTTCGTGGCCGAGGCGCTCTCGGTCATGATCCAGGTCATCTCCTTCAAATTGTGGGGCCGGCGCATCTTCAAGATGTCGCCGCTCCATCACCACTTCGAGCTCCAGGGCTGGGCCGAATCGCGCGTCGTGCTGCGCTTCTACATCGGCGGCGCGCTGCTCGCCCTGCTCGGGCTTTCGACCTTCAAGCTGCAATGACCATTGACGCCCACCACCCGCTGCCCGGCCGTCACGCCCTGGTCGTCGGTGCCGCGCGCTCCGGGCTGGCGGCCGCGCGCCTGCTCGCGCGCCACGGGCTCGACGTGCGCGTGTGCGACCGGCGCCCCGCGGCCGAGCTTGAGAAGGCGGCGCGCGAGCTCGCGGCCGCGGGGGTCGCGCTGGTCCCGGGCCGCGACGACGCGACGCTCCTCGAGGGGCGCGACGTCGTGGTGTGGAGCCCGGGCATTCCCGACACCCATCCGCTCGCCGTGGCCGCGCGCGGGCGCGGGATCCCGGTGCTCTCCGAGCTCGAGATCGGGTTCCTCGCCGCGCACGCGCCGCTGCTGTGTGTCACCGGGACCAACGGCAAGAGCACGACCACCGACCTGGTGGGCGCCCTGCTGCGGGCGGCGGGGCGCGAGACCGAGGTGTGCGGGAACATCGGGCGCGCGCTGTGCGAGGTCGCCGAGTCGGTCTCCCCGCGCGGGCTGCTCGCCGTCGAGGTGTCGTCGTTCCAGCTCGAGACCGTGGACCGGCTCAAGCCCTTCGTGGCGACCTGGCTCAACCTGACGCCCGACCACCTCGACCGCCACCACGACATCGAAACCTACGGGGCGCTCAAGCGGCGCCTGTTCGAGCGCCAGGACCAGCACGACTACGCGATCTGGAACGCCGACGATCCCGAGGTCATGGCGCGGCGCGCCGGCGGCGGCACCTGGCTCGAGTTCTCGATCCGCGGCCCGGTCGAGCAGGGCGCGTGGGCGCGCGACGGCTCGATCCACCTGGCCTGGCGCGGCGGCACCGAGCCGCTCCTCGACCGCCGCGAGCTGCGGCTGCCCGGCGACCACAACCTCGCGAACGTCGTGGCGGCGCTCGCCACCGTCCTGCCGCTCGAGCCCCCGCCCGACCTGCTGCGCGCGGTGCTGCGCGACTACCCGGGACTCGAGCACCGGCTCGAGCCGGCCGGGGAGGTCGAGGGGGTGCGGTTCGTCAACGACTCGAAGGCCACCAATCTGAGCTCGATGGAGGTGGCGCTCAGGAGCTTCGAGCGGCCGGTCGTGCTGATCGCGGGGGGCCGCGACAAGGGCCAGGATTTCACCCCGCTGCGCGACCTCGCGGCGCGCCGGGTGCGCCGCGTCGTGCTGATCGGGGAGGGCGCCGAGCGCATCGCGGCGGCCTGGCCCGGAGTGCCGCACACCCGCGCCGGCTCGCTCGCCGAAGCGGTCGAGCGGGCCTTCGAGGCGGCCCGCGCCGAGCCCGGCACCCCCGCCACGGTGCTGCTCTCGCCCGGCTGTGCCTCGTTCGACATGTTCAAGGACTACGAGGACCGTGGCCGGCGGTTCAAGGACGAGGTCGCGCGTCTCAAGCACCGGGAGGCCCACGCGTGAACCGCGGCGATCGCTGGCTGCTCGCCCTTCCGCTGCTCCTCACGGCGCTCGGCGTCGTGATGGTCTATTCCTCGAGCGCGATCCTCGGCATCACGCGCTACCAGGATCCCAACTATTTCCTCACCCGCCAGCTGCTGCGCGCCGGGCTGGGGATCGCGGTGATGCTCGTGTTCACCCGTCTCGACCTGCGGCGGCTCGAGCTCTGGGCGCCCGGCATCCTGGTCGTGGCGGTCGCGATGCTGCTCGTGGTCGCGGGCCTCGGCCACATGGCGAAGGGGGCGACGCGCTGGCTCAAGCTCGGCTTCATGAGCCTCCAGCCCACCGACCTGGGCCGCTACGCGTCGGTCGTGTTCCTGGCCTGGTGGCTCAAGCGCCGGCCGCCCGCCGACCTGGGGCTGGTGCGCGGGGTGCTGCCGCCGCTGGGCGTGGTGGCGCTGCTCGCCGGGCTCATCCTCATCCAGCCCAACCTGAGCAGCGCCGCGCTGCTCGGCATGACCGGCTTCGCGATGGTCTTCCTCGCCGGAGCGCCGCTGGCGTCCCTGGCGGTCCCGATCGGGGCCGGACTCATCGCCGGAGCCGTGATGCTCAAAACCCATCCGTATGAGATGGTCCGGGTCACGACCTTCCTGCGCTTCGTCGTGACCGGCGACCTGGACGCCCGCGGCGCGGGCTGGCAGCTCGACCAGTCGCTGATCGCGATCGGGTCCGGGGGGTGGCTGGGCCGCGGGCTGGGCGCGGGCCTGCAGAAGTACCTGTTCCTGCCCGAGGCGCATACCGACTTCATCTTTTCGATCCTGGCCGAGGAGCTGGGCTTCCTGGGCGCGACCGCGCTGTTCGCCGCGATCGCGATGCTGCTGTGGCGCGGGATGCGCGCGGCCGCGCGCGCCACGGACCCGTTCCGGTTCCTGCTCGCGGGAGGGCTGACGTTGCAGATCGGGCTGTACGCGCTGGTCAATCTGGCGGTCGCCACCGGGCTCGCGCCCACGACCGGGCTGCCGCTGCCGTTCGTCTCGTACGGCGGCTCGGCGCTGCTCGCGAACCTGGCGGCGGCCGGGCTGCTCTACCGGATCAGCGCCGCCAACGAGTCGCGCGAAGCGCTGGTGCGCCAGCGCTGGTCGCGGGAGGGGGCATGAAGGTGCTGATCGCCGGCGGCGGCACCGGAGGCCACATCTACCCCGGCATCGCGGTGGCCGAGCACCTGCTGCGCACCCGCCCGGGCAGCGAGGTGGTGTTCGTGGGCGGCCGGCGCGGACTCGAGGCCCAGGTCGTGCCGGCCTCCGGATTCCGCCTCCGCTTCATGGCCGTGCGCGGGCTGCCGCGCCGCGCCTGGTGGCGCTGGCCGGCCGCGCTCCTCATCAATCTGGTCGGGTTCTTCCAGGCCCTGGCGATCGTCGCGAGCGAGAAGCCCGACGTCGTGCTGGGAACCGGCGGCTACGTGAGCGGCCCGGTGTCGCTCGCGGCCTGGATGCTGGGGCGCCCGCTCCTGCTCCAGGAGCAGAACAGCATCCCCGGGCTCGCGAACCGCTGGCTCGCCCGGCTCGCCGACGAGGTCCACCTGTCGTTCGTCGAGGCGCGCTCGTACTTCCCACGCCGCGACCACCTCAAGGTGAGCGGCAACCCGATCCGGGACTACATCCTGAGCGGCGACCGCGCGGCGGCGCTCCAGGAGTTCGGGCTCGCGCCCGGCCGGCCGACGGTGTTCATCTTCGGCGGCAGCCGCGGCGCCCACCGCATCAACGAGGCCGCGCTCGAGGCGATGCGCCGCCTCAAGGGCCGGGTGGACGTCCAGTTCATCCTCCAGACCGGGCGCGAGGATTTCGACTGGGGGCGGGGCGTGGTCGAGGCGGAGCAGCTGCCCGCCAAGGTGCTGCCGTTCCTCACCCGCATCCACATGGCCTACGCCGCGGCCGATCTGGTCGTGTGCCGCTCCGGGGCCATGACCCTGGCCGAGATCGCGGCCTGCGGCACCCCGGCGATCCTGGTGCCCTATCCGCACGCGGCGCACGACCACCAGGTCGTCAACGCGAGCAACCTCGTGGACCGGGGAGCGGCCGCGATGATCCCGGACCGCGAGCTCACCGGCGAGCGGCTGGCGAACGAGATCGCGCACTGGCTCAGCGATCGGCAGGGGCTCAGCCGCATGTCGGCGAACGCGCGCAAGTTCGCCCGCCCCGACGCGGCCGAGCGCATCGTCAAGAGCCTCGAGCGCTGGGCCGCGGGACGGCGCGCGGCGCTCGCCGCCGGCCCCACCGACACCGGGGAGGAGGCGGGCTGATGTACGGGCGCACGAACCGCATCCATTTCATCGGCGTCGGCGGCGTCGGCATGTCGGGGATCGCCGAGGTGCTGCTCAACATGGGCTATCAGGTGTCGGGGAGCGACCTGCGCAGCGGCGAGGCGACCGAGCGGCTGGTCCGGCTCGGGGGCCGGATCTTCACCGGCCATGCGGCCTCGAACATCGAGGGCGCGCAGGTCGTGGTGTTCTCGAGCGCGGTGCCGGTCGACAATCCCGAGCTCGCCGCGGCGCGCGAGCTGGGGCTGCCGGTCATCGGCCGCGCCGAGATGCTCTCCGAGCTGATGCGCATGAAGTACGGGATCGCGGTGGGCGGCGCCCACGGCAAGACCACGACCACCTCGATGATCGCCGCGGTGCTGGCCCGCGGCGGGCTCGATCCCACGGTCGTGGTCGGCGGCCGGCTCCATGCCCTGGGCTCTAACTCGCGGCTCGGGCACGGACAGTTCCTGGTCGCGGAGGCCGACGAGAGCGACGGCTCCTTCCTGCGCCTCAACCCCGCGGTGGCGGTCATCACGAACATCGACCGCGAGCACATGGATCACTACGTGGACTTCGAGGCGGTGCTCCAGGCGTTCGTCTATTTCGCGAACCGGGTGCCGTTCTACGGCGTCACCGTCCTGTGCGCCGACGATCCGCAGGTGCGCAAGATCGTGCCGCGGATCACCAAGCGCACCCTGTTCTACGGCACGCTGCCCGAGACCGAGGTGCGGGGGAGCGACGTGCGCCTCAAGCCCCACGGGGCGCGCTTCCTGGTCCATGCGTTCGGCCGCGAGATGGGCGAGGTCGAGATCCAGGTGCCCGGGCGCCACAACGTGCTCAATGCCCTGGCCGCGGTGGCGGTCGGGATCGAGATCGGCGTGGGCTTCGGACACATCGCCGAGTCGCTGGCGGGGTTCCGCGGGGTGAGCCGCCGGTTCGAGACCCGCGGCGAAGTGGGCGGGGTGCGGGTCGTGGACGACTACGGACATCACCCGACCGAGATCCGCGCCACCCTGAGCGCCGCGCGTGGCCTGGGCGGGCGGGTGCTGGTCGTGTTCCAGCCCCATCGGTTCACGCGCACCGCGACGCTGCGCGAGGAGTTCGGCGCCGCCTGGGGGGACGCCGACCGGGCGTGGGTGCTCGACATCTATCCGGCGGGCGAGAAGCCGCTGCCCGGCGTGACCGGCCGCACCGTCGTCGAAGCCGCGCACGCGGCGGGCGCGCGCCACCTGTCGTTCGCGGCCAGCGCCGCCGAGGCCGTGGCGGCCGTCGCCGCCGAGGCCCGGGCCGGTGACGTGGTCCTCACGCTCGGCGCAGGAGACGTGGGGAAGCTGGGCGACGAGATCCTCAAGCGGCTGCGGAGCGCGGCCGGGGTCACGGAGGGGCGGGGCTGATGGGCTTCTACCAGGGACGGGCACTGCGCACGGAGCGCGCACCCCAGCGGGATCGAAACGGTCTTCCCCGGCGCGTCCTCCAGGTGCTGGGCGTGGTCATCGTCCTCGCCGTCGCCGCCCATCTGCCGTGGGGCACGTGGCGGCGTCGCCTGGCGGTCGTGAGCGACGTGCGCGTCGAGGGCCTCCACTACCTGGACGCCGCGCGCGTGTGCCGCATCGCCGGGATTCGCGCGGGCAGCGACCTCATCGCGCTCGACCTGGCTCGGGCCCGCCAGCGGCTGCTCCTCGAGCCGCGCGTCGCGGGCGCCGAGATCGCGCGCGTGCTGCCGAGCGGTCTGCGGATCCGGATCGTCGAGCGCGAGCCGGTCCTGCTGGTCCAGCACGGCGAGCCCTGGGAGGTCGATTCGAGCGGCATCCTGCTCGCGCCGCTCGCCGCCGGCGTGGTCGCCGACGTCCCGCTGCTCGCCGGCCCGCGCTTCGACCGCTACCCCGCCGGCACCCAGGTGCTGACCTCCGAGGTGCAGCGCGGGCTCGCCTGGGTGCGCGCGCTCTCGGCGCCCGATCTCCAGCTCAGCGGCCGGGTGTCGCAGGTCGACGTCTCGCACGCGGATTCGACCGAAGTGCTGCTCCTGAGCGGCACCCGCGTGGTCTCGCCGCCCTGGCCGCCCGCCCACCAGGATCTCCAGGCTCTGCGCGTCGTGCTCGCCGACCTCGAGCATCGCGGCGCCCAGGCCGAGCAGCTCGACGTGCGGTTCCACAATCAGGTCATCGTCAGGCTCGGGAAGCCGTCCGGGACGCCACGCGCGGCGTGGTCCGGTCCGCCGCCCGCGCGCGAGTCGTGAGCGATCGACGCCACAGGAGGTGAAGGGCACCATGGGACAGGCGACACGGACGTACGTGGGACTCGACATCGGCACGACCAAGATCTCGTGCATCATCGCGGACGCCAACGGTGAAAGCGGCGCCGAGCTGCGCGTCGTCGGGGTCGGGAACGCGCCCAGCGAGGGTCTGCGCCGCGGCGTCGTGGTCGATCTCGAGAAGACGGTCGCGAGCATCCAGCGGGCGGTGGACGAGGCCGAGCGCATGGCGGGGATGCCGGTCCGGGGGGTGCACGCCGGCATCGCGGGCGACCACATCCGCAGCATCAACAGCCGGGGCGTCATCGCGGTGTCGCGCAAGGACAACGAGATCGGCCCGGCCGACGTGGACCGCGTCGTCGAGGCCGCCAAGGCGATCGCGATCCCGATGGACCGCGAGATCATCCACGTCATTCCGCAGGAATTCATCGTCGACGATCAGGACGGCATCAAGGACCCGATCGGGATGAGCGGCGTGCGGCTCGAGGCCGAGGTCCACATCATCACCGGGGCCGTGACCTCGGCCAAGAACATCTGCCGGGCGATCCAGCGCGCGGGGCTCAAGGTGTACGACCTGGTCCTCGAGCCGCTGGCCTCGAGCCACGCCGTGCTCGAGCCGGACGAGCGCGATCTGGGCGTGGTTCTGCTCGACATCGGCGGCGGCACCACCGACCTCGCGGTGTTCTTCGAAGGCTCGATCCGCCACACCGCGATCGTGCCGTTCGGCGGGGCGAACGTCACCAACGACATCGCCATCGGCCTGCGCACCCCGATCGAGAAGGCCGAGGCCATCAAGATCCAACACGGCAACGCGCTCGCCGCGCTGGTCTCGGCCGCGGACATGGTGACCGTGAACGGCGTCGGCGGCCGGTCGGACCGGCAGATCTCGCGGCACGTGCTGGCCTCCATGATCGAGCCGCGCATGGAGGAGATCTTCGCGCTCGCGAACAAGGAGGTGAAGAAGAACCACTTCGCCGAGCTGCTGGGGGGCGGCGTGGTGCTCACCGGGGGCACCTCCCTGATGCCGGGCGTGGTCGAGCTCGCCGAGCAGGTGTTCGAGATGCCGGTGCGGCTGGGGGTCCCGCAAGGGCTCAGCGGGCTGTCCGCCAACGTCGCCGATCCGCGCTTCTCGACCGGCGTGGGGCTGGTGCTGCACGCGGCGCACGGCGAGTCGGGCGAGGAGATGTACCGCGACAAGAGGAGTCCGGCGGAGCGCAGGGGTGGGTTCGATCTGCGCCGCTGGTTCAGCGACCTGTTTTGAACCCATGACCGCCTCACACCTTGTCCCGCGCCGCACGCGGATCGACCGCGGACGGCCGGGCCGGGGAGGGCACAGGGAGTCGTGCCATGTTTGAACTCGAGATCGACAGCACCACCTCGGCCAAGCTCAAGGTCATCGGTGTGGGCGGCGCGGGCGGCAACGCGATCAATCGCATGATCGGCGCCGGCCTGCGCGGAGTGGATTTCATCGCCGCCAACACCGACGTCCAGGCCCTCAACCAGTCGCTCGCGCCCACCCGGCTGCAGGTCGGCAAGATCGTCACCCGCGGCCTGGGCTCGGGCGGCGATCCCGCGCAGGGACGGAGGGCGGCCGAGGAGGACGAGCAGGCGCTCATGGACGCGCTCTCCGACAGCGACATGGTGTTCATCACCGCCGGCATGGGCGGCGGCACCGGGACCGGCGGCGCCCCGATCGTGGCCTCGCTCGCGCGCCAGTCGGGCGCGCTCACCGTGGCGGTCGTGACCAAGCCGTTCGCCTTCGAGGGCCGGCGGCGCATGCGCCAGGCCGAGGAGGGGCTCGCCGAGCTGCGCGCCGAGGTCGACACCCTCATCATCATCCCCAACGAGCGGCTGCTCGCCGTGGTCGAGAAGGGGACCTCGCTCACCGACGCCTTCGCGGTCGCGGACGAGGTGTTGCTCAAGGCGACCAAGGGCATCTCGGACCTCGTCACGGTGCCGGGGCTCGTCAACCTCGACTTCGCCGACGTCAAGTCGGTCATGTCGAGCCGCGGCAACGCCCTCATGGGCACCGGCCGCGCCTCGGGCCCGAATCGCGCGGTCGAGGCTGCCCAGGCGGCCGTGTCGAGCCCGCTGCTCGAAGACGTCTCGATCGCGGGGGCCGAGGGCGTCCTGGTCAACATCACCGGCGGCCGCGACCTGACGCTGTTCGAGGTCAACGAGGCCGCGAGCGTGGTGACGAACGCCGCGGGGGAGGACGCCAACGTCATCTTCGGGTCGGTCATCGATCCGAACATGGACGGCGACCTCATGATCACGGTGATCGCGACCGGCTTCGGGCGCACCGAGCCCCGGCTCAAGGCGGTCGAGCGCGGTGCCGAAAACGAGGACCTTCGCAAGCCGGCGTGGCGGCCGGAGCGGGAGCCGCACCAGCCGAACCGGGCCGAGCGATGGCAGAAGAACGGGCGCGGCTCCGAATCCATGGAGGTCCCGGCCTTCCTGCGCCGCGGTCAGCTCGACTAGGCCCGGGGGCGGTCCCCCGAACCACCCTGGCCTGCGGTTCAACCCGGCGTAGCGGGAGGTCTTACTGTCCTTCTTTTCCGCGTTGCTCAAGTGGGGGCACAACCGGCACTACAACCGCGGCATGGTCCATTTCAACCGCGGCGAGTACGAGCAGGCCGCGGCCTGCTTCGAGACCGTGCTGTCCGAGGTCCGCGATTCCAGCGACCCGGACTACAGCCTCGCGCTGTGCTACGCGGCCGAGGCCCGGGCCCACCTGGGACTGGCGTTCTTCCACGCCGGCCAGTTCGCGCGCGCCGAGGAGCAGTTCACGCGGGCGCTCGACGAGAATCCGACCTTCCCGGACCTGCGCTACTACCGGGCGCGGGTGTACGAGCGCTCGGGGCGGCTGCGCGAGGCCATCGAGGAGCTCGATCGCGCGCTCTCCGACCATCCGCACTACATCGAGGCCCACCTGCTGCGCGCCGTGTGCCTGGGCCAGCTCGGGGAGCGCGAGCTGTCGGTCGAGGCGCTGGGCCAGGCGCTGGTCCTGGGCTTCCAGCCCCCGGCCCGGCTCGCGCTCGCGAGCGCCTCGGAGTGGCGCGCGGTCGAGTGGCGCGAGCTGCTGCCCTCCGAGACCCGGACCGGGCCCGCGACCGGCCGGCAGGGGGCGCTCGAGAGCGCCCTCGAGCGCTACCACACCGGGGATCTCGCCGGGGCGACCGAGGAACTCGCGAGCGCGGTCGAGCTCCACCCCGAGTACGCCGATCTGCAGTGCCGCTACGCGGGGTTGCTGCTCGAGACCGGGCGCGTGGACGAGGCGCTCGAGCATCTCGCCGCGGCCCTGCGCATCAACCCGCGCTACCTCGAGGCGCGGCTGCTGGCGGCGCGCGCCTGTCTCGAACGCGGCCAGGCGCTGGAGGCCATCGGCCACCTCGAGCCGGCGATCGCCTCCTACCCGCGCTACCCCGACCTCCACTTCTGGCTCGGGCTCGCGCACTTTCGGGCCGGCGACCTGGTGGGCGCGGTGCCGGCCCTCGAGCGCGCGGTCGAGCTCAACCGGCAGTTCGGACGCGCCCAGCGCCTGCTGGGGCTCACCTACCACGCCCTGGGGCGCCAGGACGAGGCGCTGCGCGCGGTCCGCCGTGGGCTCACCCGCGATCGCGAGCTGCCGCGCGAGGCGCTCGACTCGGCGGCGCTGCTGCTCTCCATCGGGGATGCCGCGGGGGCGGAAAACGAGATCCAGCGCGCGCTCTCGCTCCAGCCCGACTTCCCCGATCTCCACCTGGCGCTGGCGCGCATTCGCGACTCGCGCGGCGAGCTCGACGAGGCGCGCGAGAGCTATCGGAACGCCCTGGCGCTGCGTCCCGGATACGGTCCGGCGATCCTCGGCCTGGCGGCCGTCGAGATGGCGCGCGGCAGCGGGGCGGCGGCCGAGGAGCTGCTCGCGGAGCTGGTGAAGCACCACCCGGACTGGGCGGACGCGCAGGCGATGCTGGGGAGGACGCGGCTGTTGCGCGGCGAGGCGGCGCGGGCGGAGGGCCCGCTGCGGGCGGCGCTCGCGATCAATCCCCGCTACGCGGCGGCGCGTGCCGATCTGGGTTGGGCGCTGCTCGCGCTGTCCCGCAGCGCCGAGGCGGACGCCGAGTTCGCCCGGGCGCTCGAGATCGACCCGCTCATGGTGCTCCCACGCCAGCAGCTCGAATGGCGCGAAATGCTAGCGACCCGCCGACAGGGAACGGGCTAGGGGCCGCGCCGGAGGACTCCGGGGGCGCGCCTGCGTATCAGGCGGTCTGAAGCGCGCGCCGCCCGCGGACGGCCTTGACGACCTTGTTGCCGCGCAGGCAGCGCGTGCAGGCGTCTACGTTACGCACCCGGCCGTCGATCACCGCGCGCACCCGCTGGAGGTTGGGGTTCCACACCCGCTTCGAGATGTTGTGAGCATGGCTCACCTTGTGGCCCCACATCGGGCCCTTGCCGCAAATGTCGCACCGCTGAGCCATGAACGACCTCCAGAACCCGGCATTGAGTCGAACGAACGACGGACCATAGCAGGACCGATGCGGAGTGTAAAGGGGGCCGGGGCCGCCCCGCTGTGGTAGAAAGGGGCCCATGCGCAGCACTCTCCCGGGGCGCGCGGCCCCGACGTTCGAGCCTGGAACGCGACTCCAGTTCCTGCCGGGCATCGGCCCGCGCCGCGCCGAGGCGTTCGCGCGCCTGGGTCTCACGACGCTCGAGCAGCTCGTGCGCCACTACCCGCGCGCCTGGCTCGACGCGCGCCACTTCGCCCGCATCGGCGATCTGGTGCCGCACCAGCTCGTCACGGTCGTGGGCAAGGTGCGCAGCAGCGCCGTGCGCCGCACGCGCGCCGGGCGCTCCGACTTCGCCGCCCTGGTCGAGGACGGGAGCGGGAGCCTCCAGTGCTACTTCTTCGGCCAGCCGTTTCTCGAGCGCACGCTCAAGCCCGGCACCGCGGTCGTGATCAGCGGCGAGCTCGATCCCATCGAGCGCCGGATGCTCAACCCGCTCTTCGAGGTGCTGGAAGGGGAGATCGAGTCACTGCTCCACACCGGGCGACTGGTCCCGGTCCACGCGCTCACCCGCGGGGTCACGGCGCGCGGCATGCGGAGCGCCGTGCGCCACGCGCTCGATGCCGTGGCCGGCCGCCTCGAGGATCCGCTGCCGCCCGGGCTCCTCGCCGGACCCGCGGCGGGCGGGGGAGGAGGCTTCGCGCCGCTCGCGGAGGCCCTGCGCCAGATCCATTTCCCCGACGACGACGCGGCCCGGGAGCGCGCCCGGCGGCGCCTCGCCTTCGAGGAGCTGTTCCTGCTCCAGACCGTCCTCGCGCTGCGCCGCCGCGCGCTGGGCGAGGCGGGCCGCGGGCTCGTCACCGCGGGCCCCGGGGACCTCGCGGCCCGGGCGGTCGCCGCACTCCCGTGGGCGCTCACCGCGGACCAGCGCCGGGCGCTCGAGGAGATCGTCGCCGACATGCGGCGCGCGCTCCCCATGCATCGCATGCTGCTCGGCGACGTGGGCAGCGGCAAGACCGTGGTAGCGTTCCTGAGCGCGCTCCACGCCATCGAGCACGGCTTCCAGGTGGCGTTCATGGCGCCCACCGAGGTCCTGGCGCGCCAGCACGGCGTCACCCTGACGCGGCTCGCCGCGCCGGTCGGGGCCGGGGTCGAGGTGCTCACCGGAGCGACCTCGGCCGCGGAGCGGCGCCGCATCGTCGCGCGGCTCGACCACGGGGAGCCGGTCATCGTGGTCGGGACCCACGCGCTGCTCGAGGAGAAGGTGCGCCTGCCGGGCCTGGGGCTCGCGATCGTGGACGAGCAGCACCGCTTCGGCGTGAGGCAGCGGGCCACGCTCGCGGCCAAGAGCGTGATCCCCGACGTGCTGGTCCTGACCGCGACCCCGATCCCGCGCACCCTCATGCTGGCGTGCTACGGCGATCTCCAGATCAGCACGCTCCATGCCCGTCCCGCCGGCCGCGGGCGGCTCGTGACCCGGGTGGCGGGCGAGGAGAAGTTTCCGCAGGTGATCGAGTTCGTGGCGCGCGAGCTCACCGGGGGGCGGCAGGCGTTCGTCGTCGTGCCGCTCATCGAGGAGGGCGGGCGGCTCGAGGCGCGCGCGGCCGAGGCCGAGTACCGGCGGCTCACCGCCCACCCGCTGCT
>JBGQIE010000066.1:0-14917 GCA_041498315.1 Candidatus Eiseniibacteriota bacterium | reverse complement strand
CGTCCTGCCGCTCCAGTACGAACCGGGCCAGAGCGCCGAGAGCCTGGGCCTCACCGGGCGCGAGCTGTACGCGATCAGCGGCCTCACCGGCACGCTCGAGCCGCGCCAGATCGTGACGGTCGAGGCGCGCCGCGAGGACGGACCGACGCTCACCTTCAAGGCGATCGCCCGGCTCGACACGCCGATCGACGTCGAGTACTACCGTAACGGTGGCATTCTCCAGACCGTGCTGCGGAAGCTCATCCAGTCGTAACGCGCCGCGCTCGGCGCGGCACAGGACCAACGGGGCCCCGTTCCATGTTCGAGCGCGAGCCGACGATCGAAGACCTGGTGGGAATCGCCCGCGCGCTCGCGCTCGAGTTCCCCCGGGCGCGGCTCGAGGCGGCGCTCCCCGAGGTGCGGCGGCTGTGGGCCCAGGCGGAGCAACTGCGGGCGCTTCCGCTCGACGAGACGGGGCCGGAGGCACCCGGCGGCGCGGTTTCGGGGGCATGATGGGAGTCGAGCTGGCATTCGCCGGCGCGGCCGAGATCGCGCGCCGGGTTGCGGCGGGCGAGGTGACGGCGCGCGCGGTCACCGAGACCTTCCTCGCGCGCATCACCAGCCTCGATCGGCGGATCAACAGCTTCATCACGGTGCTCGCCGATCGGGCGCTCGAGGACGCCGGGAAGCTCGACGCGGCGCGCCGCGGCGGAGCGCCCGCGGGGCCGCTCGCCGGCGTGCCGATCGCGATCAAGGACCTCGTCGATGTCGCCGGCGCGCCCACCACCGGCGGCGGGCATCCGCGCTTCACCCGGCACCCGCGCGCGGACGCCCCGCTGGTCGCTCGCATCCGCGCCGCGGGCGGGATCGTCATCGGGAAGACCAATCTCCACGAGTTCGCCTACGGCGTGACGAACGTCAACCGGCATCACGGCGCCACCCACAATCCCTGGGACCTCGACCGCATCCCGGGCGGATCGAGCGGGGGCTCGGCCGCCGCGGTGGCGGCCGGGATGTGCGCGGCGGCGGTCGGGACCGACACCGGGGGCTCGGTCCGCATCCCGGCCGCGCTGTGCGGGGTGGTCGGGCTCAAGCCCACGTTCGGCGCGGTGCCGCTCGAGGGCGTGTTCCCGCTCGGGTGGTCGCTCGATCACGCGGGCCCCATCGCCCGGAGTGTCGCCGACGCGGCGCTCCTCCACCGGGTCATGGCGGATGGTCTGCGCCCGCCGCCGCGGGCGGCCGGAGCCCAGCCGCTTGCCGGAACGCGGATCGGCGTGCCGCGATCGTTCTTCTGGGAGGATCTCGCCGGGGAGGCGCGCGGGCCGGCGGAGGCGGCGCTCGAAGTGCTGCGCGGGTTGGGCGCCTCGGTGTGCGAGATCGAGATCCCGTGGGCCGCGCACTGCGGCGCCACGAGCGCCCTCATCCTGGCGGTCGAGGCGGTGTCGGTGCATACGCAAGGCCTGCGCGCCCATCCGGAGGCATTCGGCGACGAGGTGCGCTCGCGGCTCGATCGCGGGTTCTTCGTTCCGGGCACAGCGCTCCTGCGGGCGCAGCGGGCGCGCGCGTTCCTGACCCGCACCTTCGAGGCGGCGTTCGGGTCCGTAGACGTGCTCGTCACGCCCACCACGCTGGCCGCCGCCGCGACCATCGTGGACGCCGAGCGCGCGGCGGCGGGCGCGGCCCCCAGCCTGAGCCTGTCGCTCACGCGGCTCACGAATCCCTTCAACCTCACGGGTCAGCCCGCGCTCTCGGTGCCGTGCGGGCTCGCCGTCGGCCGACTGCCGGTGGGGCTGCAGATCATCGGACGCTGCGGCGGCGAAGCGCGCGTCCTCGAGGTCGGCGCGGCGTACGAGGCCGCGACCGAATGGCATCGCCTGCATCCGCCGGCCACAGCCGCCGCGCCCGCCTCACCCGTTGCCGGGGAGTCAGCGCGGGAGTAGCCTTCGCCGCCACGCCCGAGGTCAACCCCAAGCGAGGAGGTCGCCATGCCCCAAGCACCCGAGCCGAGCGAGGCCCGCCGGCGGTTTCTGAAGGCCATCGGCCTCGCGGGTCTTTCGTCCGCGCTCGCCCCCGCCGCCGCGATCGCGCAAAGCCCGTCCGGACCCGCCATCTATCCACCGGGCGTGCCGCCCCCCAAGGGCGCCCCGTCCACGACGGCCCCGGGTGCGGGGGCGAAGCCCGAGCCGCCCTCCGAGGATGCGCGGGCACTGGCCGCGATCGTCAAGCGCCGCTACGGGAAGCAGCTCGATCACCAGCAGATCGAGTCGATCACCAAGGATTTCGACGGGGACCTCCAGGCCGCCAAGCGCCTGCACGACGTCAAGCTCGCCAACGGCGACGAGCCCGACTTCACCTTCCATCCTTAGAGAAGAGGCCGCCATGCTCGAGGACGCCACGTACTTTCTCCCGGTGCGCGAGCTTGCCGCCAGGCTGCGCGCGCGTTCGCTGACCTCCGAGGCGCTCACCGCGGGCTGCCTCGACCGCCTCGCGGAGCGCGGCGGCCGCTACAACGCGGTGGTCACGTTGATGCGCGAGTCGGCGCTCGATGAGGCGCGCCGCGCGGACCGCGAGATCGCGGCGGGCAAGATCCGCGGGCCGCTTCACGGCATCCCGTACGGGGTCAAGGACCTGATCGCGACCCAGGGCGTGCCCACGACCTGGGGCGCCCAGCCCTACCGCGACCAGGTGTTCGACTACGACGCCACGATCGTCGAGCGGCTGCGCGCGGCGGGGGCGGTGCTGGTCGCCAAGCTCGCGATGGTGGAACTCGCAGGCGGCATGGGCTACAACCGCGCCGATGCGTCGTTCACCGGGCCGGGCCTGTGCCCGTGGAACACGAAGTTCTGGAGCGGCGGCTCCTCGAGCGGCCCCGGCGCCGCGGTCGCGGCCGGTTTGGTGCCGTTCGCGATCGGCTCCGAGACCTCGGGCTCCATCCTCACCCCTTCGTCCTACTGCGGCGTCACGGGCTTGAGGCCCACCTACGGGCGCATCAGCCGCCATGGAGCGATGGCCTTGTGCTGGACGCTCGACAAGCTCGGCCCGATGGGACGGAGCGCCGACGACTGCGCGCTCGTGCTGGCGGCGGTCGCGGGAAAGGACGCGCTCGACGAGAGCGCCGCCGATCTGCCATTCACCCACGCTTCGGTTCCCGCCAAGCCGGCCGCGAAGCTGCGGCTCGCGGTGCCCAAGGGGGTGACCGAGAAGGTGCAGCCCGCGGTGCGCGAGAACTTCGGCAAGGCGCTCGAGGTGCTGGAGCCGATCGCCACGATCACGCACGACGTCGAGTGGCCGGATCTCCCCTGGGGGCCCGCGGTCGGCACCATCGTCAACGCCGAGGGCGCGACCGCGTTCCACGAGCTGCTGGCCTCCGGGCGGGTGAGCGAGCTGCGCTGCCCGGCCTGCCGGAGCGGCGGCTACTCGGCGATGCTCACGCCTGCGGTGGACTACCTCCAGGCCATGCGGCTGCGCCGGCCGATGAAGCGGGCGGTCGCGAAGCTGTTCGAATCGTACGACGCCGTGATCTCACCCACGCGGGCGACCGTCGCCTACCCCGCCGACAAGAACTTCGAAGACGCCTATCCCGGCGTGAGCGGCGGACCGGCGCTGATCCCGGCCGGCAACCTGTGCGGCCTGCCGGCGCTTGCGATGCCCAACGGGTTCGGCGAGAACGGTCTGCCGACCTCGTTCGCGCTCATGGGCCCGGCGTTCTCCGAGAAACTGCTCGTCCAGGCGGGGGCCTACTACCAGCGCCAGACCGACTGGCACCTGAAACAGCCGCCCGCGGCCTGATTCCCGGGCTCTCGCGGGCCCACGAAAGGAACGTGGCTCATGAAGCTCGACCAGCGCTGGCTGCCGCTTGCGGCCGTGATGCTCCTGGGACTTGCAGGCTCCGGCTGCGGCGATCCGGTCCACCGCATGCTCGCCGATCCAACCTCGCGCTCGAAGCTGTTCCAGGCGATGGCCGCGGACTCCACCTGGACGCGCGAGGCCGCCGACCGGCTGCTCGCCGAGGATCCGAGCCGCTCGCTGGTGTTCGTGCGGCTGATGGGGATGGGGGAGGCGCGCCAGGCCCTGCTGATCGACGTGGCGCGCGACCGGGTGCTGCTCGACGGCGTGATTCAGTTCGCGGTCCAGGACACCGCGATGCGCGGCCACATCCTGACGCTGTTCAAGGGCATGCAGATGGCGGGGGCCAAGTAGGCGGAACCCAAGGACCCTGCGTCCTCAGACGGCGAGCCCGCTCAGGGCTTCGCGCGCCGCGGCCGTCGTCACGCCGTGCTTCGCGAGCGAGCGCCCGATGAGGTCGCGCACCACCTCGGAATCGGGCTCGAGGCCGCGTCCCGAGAGCATCTCGTGGAGCTTGGGCGCGATGCCGGCCAGTACGGACGGCATCGTATCGGGGTCGCCGTCGTAGCTTTCGCGCAGACACTCGCTCACGATCGCCTCGGCCACGGCCAGGGTTTCCTTGCGTTCGGCCATCGTGCGGCCGAGCTTCATCAGCCGCGGCCTGTTCGACCGCTGCTCGGAGTCGGGGCCTTCAAGAATCCCAGGGCGGTGCAGGGATTACCTGGCATGGGGTTAAGCTGGCAGGCGCGAGACGATGCGGGCTGGCCCGTGCCGACGGCATTTGCGACTCAGGTTGGAACAAGAGAGGCTCACGTGTCTCATACATCAGGCGCACGCGATGAGACTCCCCTGGAAGATGAGTTCGAGGGCCTTGTCCGGGCGCACTACGCCTCGCTCTACCGGTTCGCGCTCAGTCTGACGCGCTCGGAGACCGACGCAAGTGACTTGACCCAGCAGACGTTCCTGATCTGGGGTTCGAAGGGCCACCAGCTTCGCGATCGATCACGGGCAAAGACCTGGCTGTTCACGACGATGCACCGGGAGTTCTTGAGGCTGCGGCGCCACCAGGTCCGGTTTCCGCAGGTCGAACTGAGCGAGGTGGATCCGGAGTTGTCGTTCGTGGACCCCGAGCGGATCGAGATCCTGAGCCTGGATGGCGTGCTCCGCGCGCTCGCCCAGGTGGAGCCGCTCTATCGGGCAGCTCTTTCGTTGTTCTACGTTGAAGAGATGTCGTATCGGGAGATGGCTGACATTCTCGGAGTGCCGATCGGAACGGTCCAATCCAGGCTGTCCCGAGGCAAGGCCCAGCTTCGCCAATTGCTCGGTGAGGGTTCCGCCTCGCCAATGAAGGACCTGCGATGAACCGCGCACGAGCCAAGGAAATCCTCGCCGGCTATCGGCCGCACCAGGACCTCGCGACGGATCCGGAGTTTGCTGCTGCGCTGGCGCTCCTGGAGCAGGACGCGGAGTTGGCGCGTTGGTTCGAGCAGGAGCAGGCGCTGGACGCGGCGATGCGGCGCAAGCTCCAGGAGGTTCCCATTCCGGCCGAGCTGCAGACGCGCATTCTTGCGAGCCGGCCCAAGCGCCTCACACGCCCGGACTGGTGGAGGGAACCCGCGCTTCTCTCGGCCGCCGCCGCGGTCCTCGTGGTGGTCGGTGTCTCGGCCGTCTGGTTCGCGCCCTGGAAACCCACAACGTGGTCGGACTACCAGGCCAAGGTGGTAGGTGAAGTCACCGAGCCTTACGACCTCGACATCAAGACCCGGAGTCACGACCAGGTCCGACAGGGGATGGCCGCCACGGGCTATCCCTCCGATTACCGAGAACCACCCGGCCTTCTGGAGTATCCCCTCGAAGGAGGGTTCAAGCTCCACTGGCGTGGCTACAAGGCCTCGGTGGTCTGCTTCGGGTCGGACGAAGAGCGCAAGCCTGATGTCTGGCTCATCGTCTCGAGGCGGACCTCGCTTTCGGGCGCGCCGGCCGGAGCCACGCCGGAGTTCGGGGTGATCGGCAAGAGCCGCATCGCCAGCTGGGCCGACGATGGCCATTTCTACATCGTTGCCACACAGGATGGCCCGGATCTGAAGGGGCTCTTCTAGCCCGGATTCCATGGTCGGCCAGGAATGGCCGACGACTAACCGCCCGCGGCGCCGGCGGAGTAAGCGCGCGACTCGCACACCTCCGTCCGGGCGCAAGGGCTTGCCTCGAAGCCCATTTGTTCCCGCCGCCCGACCAACGCTCTGCCGTGCCTGCTTTCCAACGGACGCCCGATAATGTCGGGGAACAATTCGGATGTCTGAGGCTCTTACCCCCGAGGCCACAAGGTCGCCATCACTGGGCGGATCTCAGGGTGTCGATGACCGCGCGGGCTGTTCACGTGGGGGGGTTGCCATGAACAAGCGTTCAATGATGCTCATGTCCGTGCTGGCGAGTGCGTTGGTGCTAAGCGTGATCGTCGTGGGCTGCGGGAAGAGCTCGAGTCCCACGGCTCCATACGGAGGTGGAGGCGGCGGTGGTGGCGCGAGCAATACCCCGTTCAATTCGGGCACTCTGACCGCCCCCGCCAGCTTCGATCACGTCTTCCCGACCGCGGGGACGGTCGGCTATCACTGCAACTTTCATGTCAGCATGGGGATGGTTGGCACGGTCGTCGTGGCGGCCGGTGGGGCCAGTTCCGCGACCGTCACCGCGAGTGGGACGACCTTTAGCCCCTCCAGCGTCACCATCATGCCCGGGGGCACCGTTCATTGGACGATCGCGAGCGGCACACACACGGTGACCAGCAACTAGTCGTGGAGGGGCGTCTTCAATGAGATCGAATCGGTCCATTCTCGCCATGCTTGCAATCGCGATGCTCACCGCCAGCCCCGCCCGCGCCAGCTTTCACCTCATGCAGATCGAGCAGGTGATCGGGGGCGTCAACGGCGATCCCGGCGCCCAGGCCATTCAGTTGCGGATGCGCGCGCTCGGCGAGAACTTCGTTTCCTTCGGTCGCCTCCGGGCCTGGGACGCCGCCGGCGCCAATCCCGTGGTGATCATGGACCCGACGGCCGACGTGCCCAACGGCGCGGCCGGCAGCCGGGTGCTCTTCGCCACCTCCACGTTCGCGACCAAGTTCGGACCCACGCCGGACTTCATCATGACCCAGCCCATTCCGGTCTCGTATCTCGCGGCGGGCTCGCTCACCTGGGAGGACAACTTCGGGACGGTCTACTGGCGGTTGAGTTGGGGCGGGGCCGTCTACACCGGTCCCGGGACGGGCTCAGCCATCAACGACCCGAACGGCAACTTCAATCCGCCGTTCCCCTCCGCCCAGCCGACGAGTGCCAACCAGGCACTTCTCTTCACCGGGTCGGCGGGCGCGTCGAGCACCGACAACGCGACCGACTACCATCTCACCACCGGTGATCCAGTATTCACGAACAACGCCGGCCAGAGCGCGTTTACGACCTCGGTGGATGGCCCCGGATCGATCGGCCACGGCGTTCAACTGGGACCGCCCACCCCCAACCCGGCCAGAGGAGTCGTGAGTTACAGCATCATGCTGCCGCGCGCGATGCACGTGCGGGTCGTGCTGTTCGACCTCGCCGGCCGGCAGGTGGGCATGCTCCTGGACGAGGATCGCCCGGCCGGGCTCCAGCGTCTCGAGTGGGATTCGACCCGGGGCCGCAACCTCCTGCCCGGCGGTGTCTACTCGCTGCGTCTCGAGACCGAGGGCGTGAGGCAGGCGCGCCGGTTCGTGCTGATCCGATAGGGCGCGGAGCGTCCCCACCCGCGGCTCGCTCATTCCCGCCTGACGGGGTCCTCTCGCGCGTCGCGACAGGAACGGGCCCGGCGACCCCGGGCCCGTTCCTTGGCAGCAGCAGGCCAAGAGCCTCGCCGCATGGGGGTTCGGTCGCTAGGGCCTGACCGCGCTGGCGCCCTCGCGCACATGCAGCGCGGTCTCCACCATGCCCGCGAAGCCCGACTCGGGGAGCGCGCCGCGATCAAACCCGCACATGCGGCCGTCGCGATCCACCAGGCACCACGCGGGTGCGCCCTGGGTCGGGCTCGCCGCGGCCTGGAACTGCGCCGCCAGCTCCCCGCGCGGATCCGAGAGCAAGCTGTAGGTCAGGCCGAGGCGCTCGATCCGGGACCAGTTGGCCGCGGCGCTGGCTCGGAACACGGCGACCGGGATCACGTCCTGGGCATGGAGCGAATCCGCCTCGCGCTCGAGCGCCACGAGTTGCTCGTCGCCGGGCTCGAACACCAGCAGCACATGCCCTTGGGCGCGCAGGTCGTGAAGCGTCCTCCACCGGCCGTCGATGGCGCGATACTGGAAGTCGGGCGCCGATGCGGTGAAGGCGGGGGCGGCAGTGCGTGCGTCGTCCGCGGCTGCGAAACGGGGCGTAGCAACGACGGCGAGCATGGAAATGGCAAGGGAAAGCCAAAGCCTCAAGGGAACCTCCGGGCGCGGGTGGGTGGCACTCGAGCAACGTTGCCCGCAGATTCACCGTTATCGGCAGGAATCCGGAGGAGCTTGAGGGTTCAAACGGGTACGCCCGAGGAATCGGGGCGTCGCCGCCGGCGACCTAATCGCGGACGGTCGCCCGCGATTCCATCGGCGCGATCTCGAGCGTGCGCGGCTCGAGCTCGCGCAGCACAGTAAGGCTGGCGCGCACGCCGATGCGGTCCTCGGTCAGCAGGCGGTGCAGGTCGTCCACGCCCGAGATCGGCTGCCCGTCGAGCGCCACCAGAATGTCGCGCTTGCGCAGCCCGGCGCGCGCCGCCGGGCTCGCAGGCTCCACCCCCACGACCAGCACGCCGCGCGGCTCGGGCAGGCCCTGGAGCCGGGCGACCCGGCGGGGCACCGGCACGTTCTGGCCGGCGATGCCGAGGTAGCCGCGCCGGATGCGGCCCGACTGGATGAGGCGCCCGGCCACCCACTTCGCGGTGTTGATGGGGGTCGCGAAGCACAGTCCCTGGGCGGGCAGGATGATCGCGGTGTTGACGCCGACGACCTCGCCGCGCGAGTTGACGAGCGGGCCGCCCGAGTTGCCGGGGTTGAGCGCGGCGTCGGTCTGGATGATGTCGTCCATGAGCCGGCCCGAGCGCGAGCGCAGCGAACGCCCGAGCGCGCTCACGACGCCGGCCGTGACCGTGGTCTGGAAGCCGAACGGGTTGCCAATCGCGATCACGACCTGTCCCGGCCGGAGCGCGGCCGAGTCGCCGAGCCGTACGCCGGGCAGGTCGCGGGCGTGGACCCGCAGCACCGCGAGGTCGGTGTCGGGATCGTCGCCCACGAGGTCGGCGCGGTAGCGCTGGCCGTCCGCGAGCGACGCCTCGATCCGCGTGGCCCCGCTCACGACGTGGCTGTTCGTGAGGATGAGACCGTCGGGGGTGAACACGAAGCCCGAGCCCGAGCCGTTGGCGCCGCGCCCGGAGCGATCGCCGCGCGCGGGCATCTCGACTTCGATGTTGACGACCGAGGGGCTCACGCTCTCGACCGCCGAGACCACGGCCTGCGAGTAGGCGTCGAGCAGGGCGAAATCGGAGGCGGGGGCGGGCGGGTAGTCGTTACCGTTTGTAGCGTCGGGCATCGGAAGACTCCTCACGAAGGGTTTCGTGAGGCTCTTGGATGCGCGGCGGGTGGGTTGGGATTCCGCGCCAGCCCGCGCCCGGCCTGCCGGCCGGACTAGGCGGCCTTGCGGCGCCTTTCCTGGCGCACGCGCGCCGTGGCCTGCTGGAGGATGGGCGAGAACGTTCCGATCTCCCCGCGCAGGGCGAGCCCGCGCTCGCGCTCGGAGAGCACCCAGGCGTTGAAGGCCAGCGCGTCCTCGCCCAGCACGCCGGGGTAGGCCATGACCAGGCTGATCGGCGTGGTCGCCAGGCTGATCTGGGCGCGCGTCGGGTCCGCGTGCCCCACGCGCATGAGCCAGCGCGGGACCAGCAACGCGGGATCCGACACCACCGCGCAGCCGATCACGCGCGGGACGATCTCGAGATCATCGAGCACGACGTGGTCGCGGCCCAGGCCGGGATCGAGCGCGAGGATGTCGGGTTGGATCGTGCGCAGGGCGGCGCGCAGATCCTGCGGGGCCGTGCGCATCAGCAGCCCCGCGCCCTCGTGATGTTCGTAGGTCCAGTCGCCCGAGGCCAGCAGCAGCGATTTCGGGGCGTCCGCGAGCAGCAGGGCGATCACGGCGTTGAGCATCTGTCGCGTGCTGTCGAGATCGGGACCGCCGACCAGGATGACCCCGTTCTCGAGCGCGATGACCTGCTCGAGCCGGTCGAGGCTGCCGCGCAGGCGCGAGGGATCGGGGGCGGGGATCGAAACCGGGCGCAGCCACATCGCCTCGTCGGGGCCGTCCTGGAGCATCTCGAGCCCGATGATGCGGCCATCGGCGAGGCCGATCATGTGGGAGGTGGCGCTCGCGCCACCTTCGGTCCCGGGGAGTCGTGCGGGCGAATCACCTTGGGCGTGCGGCGCGGCCGGGGACGCCGAACCGTCGGCCGCCTCGGCCGGCGGCTGGCAGGCCGCGAGCAGGTAGGCGCGAATCTGAAAATAGTCGTCGGCCGCCAGCGGCGGCTCGGCGGCGGCTCGCCACTGGTGGGTCTGGCGCAGGCGCGGAGGCTGCCCGATGCGGTACACGAGCCGATCGCCCGGCTGCGCGAGCTCGTAGAGCTGGAGCGTGGGCGAGGGCCCGGCCTCGGGGCTCCCGGGTGCCGGGCTCGCGTCGCTCGCCACCTTGCGGAACACGTCGCGCAGCGCCTCGAGCGACGCCTGCCGCTCGCTCAGCCGCGCGGTCACGGTCGGGCCCTGGGCCTGGCCCGCGACCAGGCTGGTCTCGTCCATGCGCCGCGCGGCTTCGAGCATGACGGATTCGGTCGTGCTCTCGATCGTGGTCGTGCCGTTCGGTGGCTCGGGGCGGAACTGGAAGGCTCCCGACTTCCACGCGAAGATCTCGTAAGCCGCGTTCTCGCCCTGCGCGTAGGTGTCGTCCACGGCGTTGACGAGCCGGCCGGAGGTGAAGTAGAGGAAGCCGCGTTTGGAGCCGCAGTGGACCACCAGGCAGCCGGTGGCCCCGTTGAGCATCAGGAGCTGGCCGAGGTCGAACAGCCCGACCACCCCGAGCTCGCCGCTGAACGATCCGGCGGGAGGATGCTGGCTCATGGCTGTGCCGGACGGGCGGCGGGCGCGGGGGCGGCGGTCGGGGCCGCCGGGCCGCCCGCGGGCAGAAGCTCGCGGCTCGAGAGGTGAAGGGCCGCCTCCTCGGACGTCACGATGCGCTCGCGCACCAGGTGCATGATGGCTTCGTCCAGGGTCTGCATGCCCTCGCGTTTGCCGGTCTGAATGACCGAGGCGAGCTGAAAGGTCTTCTTCTCGCGGATGAGCGCGCCCACGGCGTTGTTGCCCACCAGGATCTCGAGCGCGAGCACGCGCCCGCGGCCATCGGCGCGCCGCAGCAGACGCTGGCCGAGCACGCCCTTGAGGCTCTCGGAGAGCATCAGGCGCACCTGGGCCTGGCGCTCGCCTTCGAACGTGTCGAGGATGCGGTCCACGGTTTGCGCCGCGCTCATGGTGTGAAGCGTGCCGAACACGAGCTGGCCGGTGGCCGCCGCGGTGACCGCGAGCGAGATCGACTCGGGGTCGCGCAGCTCGCCCACCAGGATGACGTCCGGGTCCTCGCGCAGCGCCGAGCGCAGCCCGCGCTCGAAGCTCGGGGTGTTGCGCCCCACCTCGCGCTGGGTCACGAGCGACTGCACGTTGGCGTGGCGGAACTCGATCGGATCCTCGATGGTCAGGATGTGCCGGCGGAAGTTGCGATTGATGTGATCCACCATCGAGGCGAGCGTGCTCGATTTGCCGGTCCCGGGCGGGCCGGTGACGAGCACCAGGCCGCGGTTGAGCTCGGTGAGCCGCGCCACGTGCGCCGGAAGGCCGAGCTGCTCGAGCGTCAGGATCGAGTTGGGAAGGATGCGAAACGCCCCGGCCACCCCGGCCGACTGCTCGTAGATGTTGCAGCGCGCCCGCACCACGCCCGGCACCTCGTAGGAGAAATCCACGTCCTTGAACTGGTCGTAGCGCGCCCGCAGGTCCGCGTCCATGAGCTCGAACAGCAGCAGCTCGTTGATTTCGCGCGTGATGTGCTCGTAGGGAATGGCCGTGATCTCGCCGTTGATCCGCACGATCGGCGGCGCCCCGGTCGTCATGTGCAGATCCGAGGCCCCCTGCTCCCGTACCAGCTGGAGGATCGCGTCGATTCTCGCCATGGGAGGTCCTGTTCCGTTGCGGTTGGAGTCCCTTCGGGCTCGCCCGGAGACGGTCCTGCGCCCCGGCAGGCAGGGGCCAGGAGGCCCCCATCCACCCTCAGGTTTCGGCCTTCGGGGGGGCTGGCTCCATACCAAAAAACACCCATCCGGAACAGGCTCAATCCGCGCGCTTTGAGGACCGATAACGGGGGGTAACCACGGCCCATGGGGGACCCGATGCCGGAATACATCTCCAAGCTTCGCGCCACGGTCGTGGTGTGCCAGGCGGGCCAGGAGCAGCTGGAAGGGTCGCTCTCCCTCTCGCCCCAGGCCGAGTTCCACCATGGGCCCGAGACCATCCTCGAGCGCCTCAACGCCCCCGATCGCATCCTCCCGTTCCACCGCCGCGAGGACAGCGCGGTCCTCATGCTCACGCGGCTCGAGCTCGAGTGGGTGGCCGCGGGCCGCGGGGTCGCGCGCGAGCTCGTGTGCCCGCGCAACTACAAGGTCACGCGCGAGGAGCGCGTCCAGGTGCGCTTCACGAGCGGCAACGAGATGGTCGGCCTGCTCCAGATGGAGCTGCCCGAGATGCTCAACCGGGCCTCGGACTTCCTGAACGGGGAGGAGGATTTCTTCCCGCTCGTGACCGAGCAGGGCATCGTGCTGCTCAACAAGCAGCGCGTGCTCTACACCCGGGTCTACGAGTCCTCGCCGCTGCCGGTCGGCGCGGCCGGCGGAGCGCGCCCCGCCGCCTGAACCCCCCGCGGGACCGCGCCGGGCGCCGGCACGCGTGCCGGCACCCCGGCTCCACGACCGACCCCGCGATTTGCCGCGCCACCGGGCGCCACGCTAGCATCGCGGCATGCACACCATTCAGCCCGCGCGTCTCAAGCCCGGGGTCACCGCCGCGCGGCTCCCGGAAGCCGGGGCGCCCGCCGCCGCGCCCAGAGGCGCGCAGGAAGCCCCGGCGCACGCCATCCGTGGCCGCGCGCTCATCTTCTGGGACCCCAAGGTGCCGGGCCGCAAGCTCGACGCCATCGACACCGATCAGATCACGCCCGCGACCGACTGCGTCTCGGAGAGCCTCGAGACGCTCGATGAGCGCTGGAAGTCGGGCTCCTTCCGCTACCTCATGCCCGATTTCCGGGCGCGCGTCCATCGCGGGGAGACCTTCCTGATCGCCGGCGATCGCTTCGCGATCGGCTCCTCGCGCGAGATGAGCCCGGCCGGCCTCAAGGGGGTCGCCGAGGAGGCGGGGCTCGTCCTCGTGATCGTGTGCGGCCACAACATGGGCGACATCTTCCGCCGCAACGCGCTCAATCTCGGCCTTCAGGTGGTCCAGTGCCCCGAAGCGGTGGGCGACGCGCAGGACGGGGACAGCTTCAGCTTCGATCCCGCGAGCCGGCGGCTCACCAACGAGACCCGCGACGCTCGCTACGAACCGGTGGCGCTCACGCCCAAGGAGGACGAGATCCGGCGCGGCGGCGGCATCTTCGAGATCGGGCGGCGCGAGTTCCGCCGCTCGGTCGAGACCGCTCCGGCGATCCGCTGGCCCGATCCCGCCACGGCGCGGCGCCTGACGACCACCGAGCAGATCGTGTGGGCGCACCGTGTCGACGCGGACGCCGAGGTGCGCCCGGGGGCGACGCTGCGGGTGTACGCCGACCTGCTCCCGGCCAGCGATGGCACCGCGCCGTTCTCGATCCACACCTTCAACCAGATCACGGGCGGCGACACCATCTATCCGCGCCAGATCGCGATCGCGAACGATCACTTCGTGTTCACCGGGCTCGAGGCCGACGAGCGCCAGACCTCGATCGGGCGCGCCTTTGCCCAGCGCAACGGCTTCGAGAAGCCCTACTACGCCACCCCCGGCGACGGCATCTTCCACTTCTACTTTCCCGAGCAGGGGCTCGTGATGCCGGGGCAGTTCATTCCCGGGGCCGATTCGCACAGCCGCGCCTACGGCGCCTACGGCGCGATCGGCATCGGGGTGGGCTCGACCACGCTCGGCTTCGGCTGGTCCACGGGCTACGTCTACTTCACGCTCGCGAAGCAGCGCCGCGTGGTGTTCAGCGGCGAGCTGCGGCCGTGGGTGAGCGGCAAGGACATCGTGCTGGCGCTGCTCCAGCGCTGGGGCTCGAAGCAGGCCCAGGGGATGTCCGTGGAGTTCGTGGACGCGAACCGCCAGCTCCCGATCGCCTACCGCAACACCATCGCCAACATGATGGCCGAGGCCGAGGCCCAGAACGGCATCTTCGCGGCCGACGCGATCACCGACGCGTGGTATCGCGCCAAGGGCATCACCGAGCTGCCCTATCCGCGCGTGAGCCCCGGCGCCGACGCGCGCTACGAGATCGACGAGACGCTGGCGCTCTCGGACGTGGTGCCCATGATCGCGAAGCCGTTCAGCCCCGGGAACGCGTTCCCGGCCGAGCAGGTCGCGCGCGAGCGCCTCACCTTCGACAAGGCGATGATCGGCTCGTGCACGAACGGCAGCTACGACGACCTGCTCCAGGCGGCGCTGGTCATCCACGCGGCGCGCGCTCACGGGTTCGCGAAAGCCGCCCGGGAGTTCGTGATCTTCCCCGGATCGGGGGGCGTGCGGCGCCAGATCGAGCAGCCCGACCCCAGGCTCGCGGGCGAGTCCATCGCGGGCGTGTTCGGGTCGGTGGGGGGCCAGATCCGCCAGTCCTGGTGCGGGCCCTGCTTCGGCCAGGGGCCCGACGCGCTCAAAAAGGGCGAGAGCGCGATCACCTCGTTCAACCGCAACTGGACCAACCGCATGGGCGTGGGTGGCCTCGGCTACCTCGCGAGCCCTGCGGTCGTGGCAGCGTCCGCGCTGCTCGGCTACATGGGG
>JBGQIE010000065.1:0-15098 GCA_041498315.1 Candidatus Eiseniibacteriota bacterium | reverse complement strand
TCCCGCCGGGCTGCCGGCCGGAATCGCGCCGTCGCTGGCGAAGCTCCAGGCCTCGCTCGCCGCCTGGCCGCTCGAGGCGGTCGAGCGCGCGACCGGCGTGCCGGCGGCGGCGATCGCCGCGGCGGCCCGGCGCCTCGCCGAATCACCCGCCAAGGCGATCCTGTTCGGGCGCGCGCTGAGCGAGCATCCGCAGGCCGCGGCCCTCATCGCCGCGATCGAGGGCCTGGGATGGGCGACCGGCGCCATCACCGCCGAGCACTCGAGCGTCCTCTACCTCGGGCCCCAGAACGACAGCCAGGGCGCGCTCGACATGGGGCTGACCCCCGGCCGGCTGCCCGGCTACCTGCCGGTCGCCGAGCCCGCGGCGCGCGCGGTGTTCGAGAAGCAGTGGGAGTGCACGCTCCCGGCCGCACCCGGCCTGGCCGCGCCCGAGATCCTGCGCGAGGCGGCGGCGGGGCGCATCAAGGTGCTGTGGATCGCGAGCGATCACTGGCTCAAGAGCGCCCCCGACCGGGCGCTGGCCGAGCGCGCGCTCGCGGCCTGCGAGCTCGTCATCGTGAACGAGCTGTTCCTCACCGAGACCGCGCGGCGCGCGCACGTCGTGTTCCCGGCCGCCTCGTTCGCGGAGAAGGAGGGCGTGGTCGTGAACGCCGAGCGCCGGCTCCAGCGCACCGCGCGCGCCCTGTCGCCGCGCCGCGGCGCCCGCCCCGACTGGGAGATCTTCCAGGCGGTGGGCCGCTCGCTCGGGGCGCCCTGGTCCTATCGCGGCGCCGAGGACGTGTTCCGCGAGATCGCGCGCCTGACGCCGGGCTACCGGGGACAGAGCTGGGCGGCGCTCCTGCCGCTCGGTCCGCAGTGGACGCTCGAGGAGCCGCTCGCGCCCGCGCTCGATCCGGCCGCCGCTCCCGCCGCGGCGGCGCCGGCCGGCGAGGGGCTCTGGCTGCTCTCGGGCGGCACGCTGTTCCTGCAGGGCAGCCTGTCGACCCGCGGGACCCTACTGCCGAAGCTCGCGAAGCAGGCGGCAGCACTCCTCCAGCCCGCGCAGGCCGCTCGGCTCGGTCTCGGGGAGGGCGATCGCGCACGGATCGAGGGCCCCGGCGGCGCCCTCGAGCTGCCGGTCAAGCTCGACGACAGCGTGCCGGCCGGCAGCGTGTTCGTCCCGTACGCCTATGCCGAGGTCGATCTCAACCGCCTCGGCGCTCCGGCGGGAGCGGGGTTGCGCGTGAACGTCCGCAAGGTCGCGGTGGCCGAGCGGGTGGGGGCCTGAGGCGGGATGCCGGCCCTGCTCAACAATCCCGACCTCCAGTTCGTCCTCTGGGCGCTGCTCAAGATCGTGGTCATCCTGTTCGGTCTGCTGGGCGTGGTGTCCTACCTGACGTTCGCGGAGCGCAAGATCGCGGGTCACATCCAGGCGCGCACCGGACCCAACCGGGTCGGGCCGCTGGGTCTGATCCAGCCCATCGCCGACGTGCTCAAGCTGTTCTTCAAGGAGGAGTTCATCCCCGCCGGCGCCAACAAGGTCATCTTTCACATCGCGCCCATGCTGGCCGTGATTCCGGCGCTGGTGACGTTTTCGGTGATCCCGATCGGGCCCGCCTTCACGGTCACCGACCTCAACGTCGGGCTGCTCCTGTTCCTCGCGATGTCGAGCATCGGGGTGTATGCGATCACGCTCGCCGGCTGGTCTTCGAACAACAAGTACGCGCTGCTCGGGGGCCTGCGCTCCTCGGCCCAGATGATCTCCTACGAGCTGGCGATGGGGCTCTCGACCGTGGGCGTGCTCATCATCGCCGGGTCGCTGTCGCTGGTGGACATCGTCCACGCCCAGCGGAACCTGTGGTTCGTGGTCCAGCAGCCGCTCGCGTTCGTCATCTTCATGATCACGGCCTTCGCCGAGACCAACCGCGCGCCCTTCGACCTGCCCGAGGCCGAGGCCGAGCTGGTCGCCGGCTTCCATACCGAGTACTCGAGCATGAAGTGGGGGCTGTTCTTCCTGGGCGAGTACGCCAACATGATCACGATCAGCTCGATCGCGGTGGTGCTGTTCCTGGGCGGCTGGAACGGGCCGTGGCTGCCCGACTCGCTCAAGTTCCTCTGGTACTTCGCCAAGCTCGGTGCGCTCATCTTCTTCTTCATGTGGGTGCGCTGGACATTCCCGCGCCTGCGCTACGACCAGCTCATGCAGCTGGGCTGGAAGGTCCTGCTGCCGCTCGCGCTCCTCAACGTGGTCGCCACCGGTACTGCGATGTGGTGGGTGCTCAACCGATGATCCCGGTCCTGTTCGTGGCACTCGCGGCCATCCTGGTCGTGTCGAGCCTGCTCGTCATCCTGCACCGCAATCCGGTGACGAGCGCGCTGTTCCTGGTGCTCGCGTTCTGCTCGCTCGCCGGCATCTACCTGTTGCTGCGCGCCGAGTTCATCGGCATGGTCCAGGTCATCGTCTACGCGGGCGCCATCATGGTGCTGTTCTTGTTCGTCATCATGTACCTGAACCTGGGCCACGACGTCGAAGGCGGCGTGGCGATCGCGGTGCGCCGCGGGGTCGGCTGGGTGCTGGGGGCGGTGCTGGTCGTCGAGGGCGCGCTGCTGCTCGGGCGCGGCTGGGCCACGGGCCCGGTGACGCCCGGGGGCGCGACGCCGCCGGGGGGCAACACCCAGGCGATCGGGCTGCTCCTCTATTCGCGCTACCTGTTCCCGTTCGAGATCACCTCGATGGTGCTGCTGGTCGCCATGGTGGGCGCGATCGTCATCGCGCGCGGCCGCGGTCCGTCCGCCCCGGCGCCGCCGGCCCCGGCGCCCCCCGCCGGCGCGCCCGCGCCGGCCCCGGAGGAGCGCGCGTGATCCCGCTTCCCTGGCTGCTCCTGCTCAGCGCGGTCGTGTTCGCGATCGGGGTCGTGGGGGTGCTGGTGCGCCGCAACGCGCTGGTCATCTTCATGTCGATCGAGCTCATGCTGAACGCCGCCAACCTGGCGTTCGTCGCCTTCGCGAGCGCGATGGAGTCGCTCGATGGCCAGATCATCGTGTTCTTCGTGATGACCGTCGCCGCGGCCGAAGTCGCGGTGGGTCTCGCGATCATCGTCAACCTGTTCCGACTGCGGGAGACCGTGTTCGTGGACGAGATCAACCTCCTCAAGGGCTAGGACGGGCGACCCGTGACCGGCCTGTGGATCATTCCCGCGCTGCCGCTCGCCGCGGTGGCCCTCAACCTCCTGCTGGGCGACCGGCTGGGCCGGCGCGGCGTCGCGTGGCTGGCGTGCGGCTCGGTCGGCCTCGCCTTCGCGGTCGCGGTGCGCGCGGTCTTCAACCTCGCCCAGCTGCCCGCGGACCAGCGGGTCCTCACCGAGACGGTCGCGACCTGGATGCGGGTGGGCGACTTCACGGCCGACTTCGGATTCCTCCTCGATCCGCTCTCGGCGGTCATGGCGCTGGTCGTGACCGGGGTGGGATTCCTGATCCACGTGTACTCGACGGGTTACATGGGGCACGACGCCTCGTACCGCCGCTTCTTCCTCTACCTCAACCTGTTCATGTTCGCGATGCTCACCCTGGTGCTCGCGGACAACTTCCTGCTCCTGTTCGTGGGCTGGGAGGGCGTCGGCCTGTGCTCCTACCTCCTCATCGGCTTCTGGTACCAGCGCCCCGCGGCGGCCGAGGCGGGCAAGAAGGCGTTCGTCGTCAACCGCATCGGCGATTTCGGTTTCCTGCTCGGCATGTTCACGCTGTTCGCCTTCGGGGGCACGCTCAACTTCGAGCGCCTGTTCGCCGCCGCCCCGCACGTGTTCCCCTACGCCGGGCCGGTCATCACGTTCGCGGCCCTGGCCCTGTTCGTGGGCGCGACCGGCAAGAGCGCCCAGATCCCCCTCTACGTCTGGCTGCCCGATGCCATGGAGGGCCCCACGCCGGTCTCGGCGCTCATCCACGCCGCGACCATGGTGACCGCAGGGGTCTACATGGTGGCGCGCTGCCACGTGCTGTTCCAGCTCGCGCCGGTCGCGCTCGAGACCGTGGCCGTCATCGGCGCCGCGACCGCGCTGTTCGCCGCGACCATCGGCCTGGCCCAGAACGACATCAAGCGCGTGCTCGCCTACTCGACCGTGAGCCAGCTCGGGTACATGTTCATGGCGTGCGGAGTGGGCGCCTTCGGCGCCGGCATCTTCCACCTCATGACCCACGCGTTCTTCAAGGCGCTGCTGTTCCTGGGCGCGGGCTCGGTCATCCACGCGCTCTCGGACGAGCAGGACCTGCGCCGCATGGGCGGCCTGGCCTGGCGCCTGCCGTGGACCCACGCGACCATGCTGATCGCGACCCTGGCGATCGCGGGTATTCCGCCCTTCGCCGGGTTCTTCAGCAAGGACGAGATCCTCGCCGGGGCCTTCGCCTCCGGACACCGGGGGGTGTGGCTCGCGGGCGTCGTCGGCGCCGTGATCACCGCGTTCTACATGTTCCGGCTGTATATCCTGTGCTTCCGCGGCCCCTCGCGCCTGTCGCACGAGGCCGAGCACCATCTGCACGAATCGCCGCCCTCGATGATCGCCCCGCTCGTGGCCCTCGCCGGGCTCGCGATCGCGGGCGGTTGGATCGGGCTGCCGATGCAGCCGGGCGGCCACCTCCTCGAGCGCTGGCTCGCGCCGGTGTTCGAAGGCGGCGCCGGGGCCGCGGCCCGGCCCGCGCTCGCGCGCGGCACCGAGATCGCGCTCATGGTCATCTCGGTCGCGGCGGGCCTCATCGGCATCCTGGTCGCGTTCCGGGTCTACCTCGACCGGCCCACGACCGCGACCGCGCTCGCCACGCGCTTCGCCGGGCTGCGCCGCCTGCTCGAGCACAAGTACTGGATCGACGAGGTCTACGACGCCGCCATCGTGCGCCCGTTCGCCGCGCTCGCGGGATGGTTCTGGCGTTTCTGGGACGAGAAGATCGTCGACGGCACGGTCAACGGCGTCGCCACGACGTTCGAGGGGGTCTCCGCGGTGCTGCGGCTGTTCCAGACCGGCTTCGTGGGCACCTACGCGCTGTTCTTCACGATCGGCGTCGCCGCGCTCCTGCTCCATTTCCTGAGGCATTGAGTCCGTGATCGAATTCCCCTGGCTCTCCTGGCTGGTGTTCTTCCCGCTCGCGGGGGCGGTGCTGCTCGCGTTCATGCCCGCGGACGCCGACCGGCTCATCCGCCGCTGGGCGCTCACCGTGGCGATCGCCGAGGTGGCGTTCTCGCTGCCGCTGTGGTGGCGGCTCGAGCCGGTGCGGCCCGGCTGGCAGTTCGCCGAGCGGCACGAGTGGCTGCCGGGCCTGGGGGCGAGCTATCACCTGGGCATCGACGGTATCTCGATGCTGCTCGTGCTGCTCACGACCGTGCTCACCGCGGTCGCCGTGCTGGGCGCGTTCAGCGCGGTCGAGAAGCGCGGACGCGAGTTCTACGCCCTGCTGCTCGCGCTCGAGACCGGGATGCTCGGCACCTTCCTGTCCCTCGACCTGCTCCTGTTCTACGTGTTCTGGGAGGCCATGCTCATCCCGATGTACCTGCTCATCGGGGTGTGGGGCGGGCCGCGCCGCGTCTACGCGGCGGTCAAGTTCTTCCTCTACACGATGGCGGGCAGCGTGCTCATGCTGGTCGCGATCCTGTGGCTCTACTTCCACCACCGCGCCGCCACCGGCGTGGCCTCGTTCGATCTCGACGCCCTCTACGCCCTGCCGCTGCCGGGGGCGATGCAGGGCTGGCTGTTCCTCGCGTTCGCCTTCGCCTTCGCGATCAAGGTGCCGATGTTTCCGTTCCACACCTGGCTGCCCGACGCCCACGTCGAGGCGCCCACGGCCGGGTCGGTCATCCTGGCCGCCGTGCTCCTCAAGATGGGGACCTACGGCTTCCTGCGCTTCGCGATCCCGCTGTTCCCGATCGCCTCGGCGCACTACACGCCCTGGATCGTCGCGCTCGCGCTCATCGGCATCATCTACGGCGCGCTGGTCGCCATGGTCCAGCCCGATCTCAAGAAGCTGGTCGCCTACTCGTCGGTGAGCCACCTGGGCTTCTGCATGCTGGGGCTGTACGCGATGAATCCGCAGGGCTTCGCGGGAGCGATGCTCCAGATGCTCAATCACGGGGTCTCGACCGGCGCGCTGTTCCTCCTGGTCGGCGTCATCTACGAGCGCCGGCATTCCCGGCTCATCACCGAGTTCGGCGGCCTGTGGAAGCCGCTCCCGGTCTACGCGTCGGTGTTCCTGGTCGTCATGCTGTCCTCGATCGGCCTGCCCGGCACGAACGGGTTCGTGAGCGAGTTCCTCATCCTGCTGGGCGCCTTCCGCACCCAGCCGGTGTGGGCCGTCATCGCGGCGTCCGGCGTGATCCTGTCGGCGGTCTACATGCTGTGGATGTTCCAGCGCGTCATGTTCGGGCCCGTCACCCACGCCGAGAACGAGAACCTCAAGGACCTGTCGTTGCGGGAGCGCCTGGTGTTCGCCCCGCTCCTCATCCTCATCTTCTGGATGGGTGTCATGCCGCAGCCCTTCCTCGATCGCGTCCAGCCCGCCCTCGACCGCACGCTCGAGCTCGCCGCCCAGCGCGCCGAGCTGGGCCGCCGGCTCGCCGAATTCCCCGCGCCCGCCGGGCCGGCGGCGACGGCGGCGGCGGCCGCGGTCGGGCCCCCCGGGAGCCGCCCGTGATCCCGATGCCCGACCTGCTGCCCGTCGACGGCTGGGCGCTCGGCGCCGGGGTGGCGCTCGCGGTCGGCGCCATGCTGCTCCTGCTCCTCGAGTTCTTCCCCGTGCGCGCCGGGAGCAGCCGCGGCGCGATCGTCTCGCTCCTCACCCTGGCGGTCGCCGGCGCGGCCGTGTTCCACGTGCGCGACGCGCGGCGGCTCCTGTTCGGCGGCATGTTCGTCCACGACGGCTTCACGGTGTTCTTCACGCTGCTGTTCTGCGCGATCGCGGCGGTCGCCGTCATGCTGTCGTGGGACTACATCAAGCGCACGCGCATCAACCAGGCCGAGTACTACGCCCTCCTGCTCTCGGCGACGCTCGGCATGGTCATCATGGCGGCCTCGAACGACCTCATCACGATCTTCCTCGGGCTCGAGCTGATGTCGCTCGCGCTCTACGTCCTGGTGGGCTTCCGCCGCGGCCAGCTCGAATCGAACGAGGCGGCGCTCAAGTACTTCCTGCTCGGCGCCTTCGCCAGCGGCTTCCTGCTCTACGGCATCGCGATGCTCTACGGCGCGACCGGGACCACCGGCCTCGACGCCATGGCGGCTTTCCTCGCCGGCTCGCCCCTGACGCGCAACCCGCTGTTCATCGCGGGTGCCCTGCTGCTCCTCACCGGCTTCGGCTTCAAGGTGGCGGCGGTGCCGTTCCACATGTGGACCCCCGACGCCTACGAGGGGGCGCCCACCTCGGTGACCGCCTTCATGTCGGCGGGCGCCAAGGCCGCGGGCTTCGCCGCGCTGCTGCGGGTGGTCCTCAAGGTGCTCGCCGCCGCCCACACCGACTGGGCCCCGCTCCTGACCTGGATCGCGATCCTCACCATGACGGTCGGCAACGTGACCGCGCTGCTCCAGACCAACCTCAAGCGCATGCTGGCCTATTCGAGCATCGCCCACGCGGGCTACGTGCTGGTTGCGGTCGTGGCGGGGGGGACCGACGGCGCCTCGGCCGCCCTGTTCTACCTGGCGGTCTACTCGTTCATGAACCTGGGCGCCTTCGGCATCGTGTGCCTGCTCGGGAAGGGTCCCGACGAGCGCGTGCTGCTCGGCGACCTCGCCGGGCTCGGCTTCCGCCACCCCATGCTGGGCCTGGCGATGACCGTGTTCATGCTCTCGCTCGGCGGCATCCCGCCGACCGCGGGATTCATGGGCAAGCTCTACGTGTTCAGCGTGGCGCTCAAGGCCGGGCTCGTGCCCCTGGTCATCGTGGGCGTGCTCAACAGCGTGGTGTCCATCTTCTACTACCTGCGCGTGACGATCGCGATGTACATGGAGGAGCCGCGCGGCGAGCCGGTCGCGATCGCGTGGGGAGCGCCGGCGGCGCTGGCGCTGGTCGTCACGCTCGGGCTCACGCTGTGGTGGGGGATCGCGGCGCACGGGCTGCTCGGCCTGGCCCAGCGCTCGGTGCTAGGGCTGCTGTAGCCGCCGCTCGGATTCCTCGATCGTGCGCATGCGCTCGTCGTAGAGCGGCAGGTAGGGGTCCACGCGGAGTGCGCGCTCGAGCGTCCCGCGCGCATCCGCCCAGCGCCGGTCGAGCATGAGCATGCTCGCGAGCAGGCTCAGGGCCTGCGAGTTGTACGCCGACGAGCCCGCCATGTGAACGAGCTCGGCCTCGGTCCGCGCGCGCAGCATGCTGTCGTCCAGGCACGCGGCCGCCACCTGGGCGCGGCGCTGGACCCCGGCCGGCGCGAGCGCGTAGCCGAACGAGTCGGCGAAGGCCGGGCGCGCGCCCCCGCGCCTGACGAACAACACCCCCGCGTCGTCCGCGAACACCAGGACCCACCGGTCGTCGGCCTCGACCTGGTCGAGCGTGCGATCCCAGGGGGCGTTGACGCGCTTGAGGAGCGCCCACTCGAAATCGTGGCGCTGATCGAGTGTGCGCCACCCGCCGGCCTGCGTCATCACGCCCACGTAGTCGAGCCGGTCCTGGGGCGTGCCGGTCTGGTGGATGTCCATGAACGGCAGGCGCCCGCGATCGGGCCAGAAGCGCCACAAGAGGTACCCGCCGGTGTCGAATTGGCTGAATGCGCGCCCGCGGACGCCGTGGGCGGCGATGAAGTCGCACGCGGCCATGGGGGCGAACTCGGGCGCGACACCCATCCCCGGCCTCAGGGATCGATGTCCCCAGCCGAGCGGGATCAACGCCGCGCACGCCCCGACCGCGAGCGCGGCACGGTTCCAGGGCGGGCCGCTCCAGGCCGGCCAGCGTCGCGATCGCACCCATTCATCGGCGTGGCGGCCCAGGTAGGGAGCGGCGGCGATGGCCAGGGGTCCGACGAAGCGCTGCGAGGAGAGCGCCAGGCCCACGAACAGGGCCGAGGTCGCGATCTCGACCCAGTCGGTCCCCAGCCGCCGCGATCGCCACAGGGCCAGGAGCGGCCAGCCGAAGGGCAGGAACGGAATGGCATCGTAGATGTTGCTGGGAGGGCCCATGGGGTGGAGCTCCCCGATCGTGAAGAAGAGCAGCTCGTGGCGCCAGACGAAGAAGTACTCGAACGGCTGCGCCAGCGCATGCCAGCCGAAGGGGTTGAGGAACGAGATCGCGACCGAGGCGAGCAGCGCCCAGCCGAGCGGCCACTCGCGCCCCGCCTCGGGCGCGGGGCCGCGGCGCCCGAGGCGCTCCGCGATCGCGTGGATGCCCGTGATCACGAGCCCGAAGTAGTACGAGATGTGGATGTTGGCCCACGCCCAGGCAATCGCGACGAGCCACGGGGTCGGATCGCGCCCGCTGGGGCCCGCCCGGTGGCGGCGGGCCTCGAGCACCCAGATCTGGAAGGCGAGCAGCACCGCGGCGAGCGTTTCGGGCCGCACCTGCGCGCGCAGGCGGTAGCCCAGCGCGCACAGCGTCAGGACGATGAACGGCGTGAACCCGGTCGCACCCAGCCGCCGAGCCGTCGCCCAGGCGAGTCCGAAGGCCGCGAGGGTCGTGATCCAGCGCCACACGAAGAGCCCGGGGACGCCGCCCAGCGCGTAGAAGGGCCACAACAGCGCGCGGAATCCCCACGAGGGCAGCACCTGGGGCTCGCCATAGGTGGGCCAGGTCCACACGTTGACCTGGGGGATCGAGCGCGTCTCCCAGATCGCCCGCCCGACCGCGAGGTGCTGCCAGAAGTCGGTATCCACGATCCGCCAGGTGACCGAGAGCGCGATGAGGAACGCGACCGAAAGCGCCGCCGCAATCATCGCTGGATGGCGAAGGCTGAGGGGCGGCTGGGGTGTGAGGGGCGGGCGCGCCGCGCCGCCACGCGGGCGCGCGGGCGCGCGGCGTGGGGGAGCCGGCGGCCGCCGCGTCATCCCGGCCAGCGCAGGAGCAGCGCCTCGGCCCGATCGCCGGGGGCCAGCCACTCGCGCTCGCCGGGGATCACCACCAGCGCGTGCGCGCGCGACTGCGGGGTGAGGTGTCCCGAGACCTGATCGCCTGCGGGGCGCGCCCACAGGGCGCCCTCGCGCCGCTCGAGGATCGCGCGCACGAAGTCGGTGCGGCCCGGGCGCGACTCCATCGCCACCTCGACCCGCACGTCGATCCACGGGCGATCGAGCTGGGCGTGGCCCTGGAGCGCGCGCAGGGCCGGGCGCACCAGGGCCTCGAACACGCAGGCGACCGAGGCCGGGTTCCCGGGCAGCCCGAAGAACAGCCGTCCGTCGAGGGCGCCGAACGCCTGGGGTTGCCCGGGGCGCATCGCGACCCGCCACAGCTCGATCCACGGCAGCCCCGCGATGGCCTGGCGCACCGGATCGAAGTCGCCGACCGACACCCCGCCGATCGAGAGCACGGCGTCGGCCTCACGCACTGCGTCGGCGATCGCCCGGTTGACCGTCATGCTGTCATCGGGCAGCCGCTCGGAGCGCAGCAGGTTCGCTCCGGACTCCTCGAGCAGCGCGCGCAGCATGAGGGCGTTGCTGTCACGGATGCGGCCCGGCTCGAGCGGCGCCGCAACGTCGAGCAGCTCGGCGCCGGTCGAGAGCACGACGACGCGCGGCCGCGGGCCCGCCGCGATCCGGGCGAAGCCCAGCGAGGCGAGCAGGGCGAGATCGTGGGGGGAGAGCTCGCGCCCCGCCTCGAGCACGGGCGCACCGGCCTCGAGATCGCGGCCGGCCTCGCGCACGTTGGCGCCGGGCTCCGCGGCCCGCTCGAAGCGGGCAGTCGGCACCGCCGCCCGCGCGGCCTGACCGCCCGGCACGGTGTCCTCGAGCGCCACCACGGCATCGGCCTCGGCCGGCAGCATCGCCCCGGTCATGATGCGCATCGCGGCGCCGGGGGGCAGCGACTCGGGGGCCACGCGCCCCGCGGCCAGGGTGCCGACCACGCGCAGCTCGGCCGGCTGGACGACGCTCGCGCGCGAGAGATCCGCGGCGCGCACCGCGAATCCGTCCACCGCGGAGTTGCGGAACGGCGGCAGCGGGTGGGGGGCGGCGAGGGCCTGGCGGAGCGCGCGGCCGCGCGCGTCGGCGAGCGGGATGATCTCGGCGGGCAGGGCGCGGGCGGCGCCCATCACGACAGCGCGCGCCTCGGGGTAGCTCAGCCGCCTACGGGGCCCGTCGGTAGACGCCACTGCGCCCCCCGCGTTTCTCCCACAGCGCGAACTCGCCCATCACCATGCCGCGGTCCACCGCCTTGAGCATGTCGTAGAGCGTGAGGGCCGCGACCGTGACCGCGGTGAGGGCCTCCATCTCGACGCCGGTGCGGCCGCGGGCCCGGACGCGCGCCTCGATGCCGACCGAGGACGTCTCGCGATCGATCGTGAAGCCGATCTCGACGCTCTCGAGTGCCAGGGCGTGGGCGAGCGGAACGATCTCGCTGGTCCGTTTGGCGGCCATGATGCCGGCCAGGTGCGCGGTGGCGAGGACATCCCCCTTGGGCGCCTGACCGCGGCGCAGCAGGCCCAGCGTGTCGCGGTGCATGAAGACGCGGCCGTGCGCGATCGCGGTGCGCAGGGCAACGGGCTTGCGGCTCACATCCACCATGCGGATCCGCCCCGACTCGTCCACGTGCGAGAGCCTGCGCGCCATGTCTTGACATTAGGTAGGCCCCTACCTAGTGTCAACCGGCCACCCGCTTCGGACCCGCGATAATCGCGGGCGTACGCGGGGCCCGACCCTGCGCCGCTGTGCCTCGCCATGACGACCCGCCTTCGCCGACCGGTCTCGACCCGCCACGCGTTCGCGCTCGCGCTCGATCTCGCGGTGCGCCGCGACGCGCTGCAGTCGCTCGTCATTCCGCTCCTGCTGCGGGCGCCCTGGATCGTCGCGCTCGCCCTGGTGTCGTCGCCGGGAGAGAGCGGCGCGCCGGGACGCAGCCTCCTGCTGTGGAGTGTGGCGGGACTCGGTGATGCGCTCACCGGGCTCACCGTGGACGCGATGCTGCGCGTGCGCGCGCGCTCGGTCTTCAACACGCCGCCCGAGGTGCGCCCCGCCCCGGCGAGCGAGTGCTACGCGCGCGGCCTCGCCCGAGTGCCGTGGCTGTTCGTGACCGAGATGGTCCGGCGGCTGCTCGTCGCGGGCGGCTTCGTGCTGCTCATCGTGCCGGGCGTGTGGGGCGCCTTCCGGCTCGCCTTCGCGACCGAGTCCGTCGTGCTCGGCGACCACAACCTGTCGGCGGCCTTCCGCCAGTCCTTCCGCCTCACCGAGCGCAGGTTCGAGCGCTGGCTCGAGCTGCTCGCCTTGTCGGTCCTCACCGTGCTCTCGGTCCTGTTCGCCCTCACGGCGCTCCTGCTCGTCTTCCGCGGCGTTCCCAGCGAGTCGTGGGGCGCCATCGGTTACCTGGCGGCCGTCGCCGTGTGGCCGGTGCTCCAGTACGCCTGGACCTTCTTCTACCTGCGGCTGGCCGAGGTCGAGGAGCGGGGGATCGAGGTCGGACCGCTCTACGCGGGGTCGATCGTCGCGAGCCCCCTGGCTCCGGTCGCGCCCGGAGCCCACCTCACCCTCGTCGAGCCCGTCCCACCGGAGTCCGGGCCGTTCGAAGGCGGCACCGCCTAGGACCTGGATTCGCAGTCAATTGTGGGCTCTTGACGGGTCGCTTCGGGCTCCACGCTTGACCCCCTGCTCAGGCGTGTGGCATTTTGAAACACACGCCCACCGACGAGCCTTCACCACAGGATTTCCGCCATGTCAGTCACTTCGGGGCCCGCCCGTGAGAGCGGGGGTACCCGCGGCAAAGCCGGCCTGGATCCCTTTCGGAGCATCGTGGGGACCAGCCCCCGCATGCGGCGCATCTTCCGGCTGGTCTCCAAGGTGGCGCGCACCGACAGCACCGTGCTGCTGATCGGCGAGAGCGGCACCGGCAAGGAGCTCATCGCGCGTGCCCTACATATACAATCGCGGCGCTCGAGCGGACCGTTCGTCCCGGTCAACGTCGGCGCCCTGCCCGAGTCCCTGGTCGAGAGCGAGCTGTTCGGGTACGCGCGCGGAGCGTTTACCGGCGCGACGGTCGACCGCGGCGGCCTGATCGAGGCGGCCGACGGCGGCACGCTGTTCCTCGATGAGATCGGCGACATGCCGCTCACGAGCCAGGCCAAGCTCCTGCGCACGCTCGAGAGCAACGAGGTGCGCCGGCTGGGCGAGACCGCCGTGCGGCTCGTGGACGTGCGGGTCATCGCGGCCACGCACCGCGATCTCCAGCGCATGGCGGCCGAGGGCCGCTTCCGCGAGGACCTCTACTACCGGCTCAACGTGGTGCAGATCGATCTGCCGCCGCTGCGCGAGCGGCGCGAGGACATCGGGCTCCTGGCGTCCTACTTCCTCGACCGGATCGCCCGCCGCGAGAAGCGCCCGTTGCGCTTCTCCCCGGCGGCCGCCGCCCTGCTCGAGCGTTACGACTATCCCGGCAACGTGCGCGAGCTCGAGAACGCGGTCGAGCACGCGGTCGCGGTGGCGGAGGCGGACATCGTGCTGCCCGAGGACCTGCCGGCGCCGGTGCGCGCCCCGCGCCTGCTCGCGCGGCCGGCCGCGGCCGCCGCTCCCCTCACGCCCGAGCCCGAAGCGGCCGCGGCAAGCGCGCGCGATGGCTGGTCGATCGCCGAGGTCGAGAAGGAGCACATCCAACGCGTGCTCGAGCGCCACCGCGGCAACTCGACCGCGGCGGCGAAGCAGCTCGGGATCTCGCGCACCACGCTGTGGCGCAAGCTGCGCCAGTACGGGCTGCGGAGATCGCGCTCGTGAGCGGGCCCGGCGAGGCGCGCGCCCCGGAGCCGGCGGTCTCGCGGCGCCTCTACTACGACGACAGCTACACCACCCGGTTCAAGGCGCGCATCGCCGCCGCGGGCGAGCACCGGGGCCGCACGGCCCTCGAGCTCGAGCGAACCTACTTCTACCCCGAGAGCGGCGGGCAGGAGGCGGACCGCGGCAGCCTGGGCGGCGCGCGGGTCGTGGACGTCCAGGCCGGCGAGGACGGCCGGGTGTGGCACGTCGTCGAGGCCGGAACGCCGCCCGCGGGCGAGGTCGATGCCGAGATCGACTGGGCGCGGCGCTTCGACCACATGCAGCAGCACACCGGCCAGCACATCCTCTCGGCCGCCTTCGAGCGCGTGCTCGGCGCCGCCACCGTCTCCTGTCACCTGGGCGAGGACTCGAGCACCCTCGAGGTCGCCGCTGCTGCCACCGACTGGCGGCGGATCGCCGGCCTCGAGGAGGCAGCCAACGGGATCGTGTGGGCGGACCGCCCGGTCGAGCGCCACTGGGTGGACGCGGAGGGGCTCAAGCGCTTCGCGCTACGCAAGCCGCCCACCGTGAGCGGACCGGTGCGCATCGTCGAGATCCCCGACTGGGACGTCTCGGCCTGCGGCGGCACCCACACGCGCCGCACCGGCGAGGTGGGGATCATCAAGATCGTGCGCTGGGAAAAGGTGCGCGGCAACCTGCGCTTCGAGTTCCTGTGCGGCGGTCGCGCGTTGCGGGACCACGCCTGGCGGACCGAGGCGCTGCTCGAAGCGGCGCGACGGCGCACGCTCGCCGACCGCGAAGTCCTCGCGCACCTCGAGCGCGCGGCGGCCGAGCGCGACGAGCTCAAGAAGCGGCTGCTCGATCTCACCTCCCGGCTCGTGACGTCCGAAGCGCGCGAGCGCACCGGCGACCCGCCGCGCCCGGTCGCCGACTTCGCGGCCGCGCGGCCCCGCGAGGAGTTGCGCCTGTTCGCGATCAAGTGCCTCGAGGCCGGGGCGCCGTGGGTCGCGGCGGGCAGCGGAAGTCCGGAGCCGGCGCTGGTCGTGGGCCGCGCCCGCGGACTCGCGGGAGACCTGCGCACCCTGCTCCCCGGCATGCTCGAGCGCGCGCGCGGCAAGGGAGGCGGCTCGCCCGATCTGGTTCAGATCGCGGCCGCCGACCCGGGTGCGGCCGAGGCGGCCTGGACCTGGGCCCGCGAGGCGGTGGCGGCGCTGGTCGCCACGCCGCGCTAGGGACTACCTGCGCTTCGAGGCG
>JBGQIE010000064.1:0-15207 GCA_041498315.1 Candidatus Eiseniibacteriota bacterium | reverse complement strand
GCTCGAATCCCTGGCGGAAACCGAAGGCACCGCCGACGAGGAGGCCGGCGCGCTGGCGCCCGCCCGCCCCGCCGAGCGCCGGGGGGGTGCTGCGGAGATGCCGGCGCCCGGCGTCACGCTGGCGCCGGCGCCGGCGCGGCCGAAGCTCCTCGAGCCACCGCCGGTGGCCGCGGGCGCGGCCGGGGCGGCGCCGGCGGCGGGTGGTCCGGGCGCCCAGACCACGCTCGATCTGTGGGCCGGGGCGCACTCCGGGGAGGGTGCGACGCTCGAGGGCTGGATCGCGCGGCTTCACGAGGTGCGCGCGCGCGCCATTCACGGCCTCGCGCTGCTGCCGCTTGCGAGCGGCGACGACGCGCGCCGGGCGACGCTCGTCGGCCTGGCGCTCGCGGCGCGCGACGGGACGGCCTGCTACCTGCCGCTCGCGCACCAGGACGGGCTTAACCTGACGCGCCACCAGTTGCACGAATGGCTCCATCCCGTGCTCGCCGACCGCACGGTGCCCAAGGTGGCCGAGGACCTGAAGGCGCTCGCCCATCTGCTCAAGCAGGTGGGGCTCCCGCTCGAAGGACTCGACGTCGACCTTCATATCGGATCGTTCCTGCTCGATCCCGAGCGCGACCACTCGCTGCGGGCGCTGGCCGGCGACGCGCTGGGCGTGGCGCTTCCGCCGCTCGAGCCCGCGCCGGCGCGGGGGAAGGCGCGCCCCGGGGCCGCCGCCCTGCCCGCGGGCGCCGCCGCCGCGGCCGCGCTGCCTTCGGTCGCGGCGCTGTTCCCGATCGCCGCGGCCCTGCGGGCCCAACTCGAGGCGCGCGAGCAATGGGCGCTCTACGAGCGGCTCGAGCAGCCGCTCATCCCGGTGCTGCTCGAGATGGAGCGCGCCGGGGTGGCGATCGACACCCAGACACTCGCGGAGCAGAGTGAGCGCGCCCAAGCCGAGATGAGCCGCCTCGAGGTCGAGCTGTTCGAGCTGGCGGGGGAGCGCGTCAACCTCAACAGCGGCCCGCAGATCGCGCGGGTGCTGTTCGAGAAGCTCAAGCTCAAGTCCGGCCGGCGCACCAAGACCGGCTACTCGACCGACTCGGCGGTGCTCGAGGAGCTGGCGGCGAGCCATCCATTCCCGGCGCGGCTGCTCGAGTACCGCGCGCTCGCCAAGCTGCGCTCGACCTATCTCGAAGCGCTGCCCCAGCAGGTCGATCCCGAGGACGGCCGCATCCACACGACCTTCGACCAGGCGGGGGCGGCGACCGGGCGGCTGTCGTCGAGCAATCCGAACCTCCAGAACATCCCGGCGCGCACCGAGCAGGGCCGGGCGATCCGCCGCGCCTTCGTGGCCCCGAACGGGATGCTGCTCGTGGGGGCCGACTACTCGCAGATCGAGCTGCGCGTCATGGCGCACCTGTCCGGCGACCCGGCGCTCATCGAGGCGTTCCGCGCCGGCGAGGACGTGCACGCCGCCACCGCGCGCCGCATCTTCGGGCTCCCGGAGGGGCCGGTCGAGCCGCGCCTGCGCGCGCGCGCCAAGATCGTGAACTTCGGCATCATGTACGGCATGGGCGCGCGCAGCCTGTCCCAGCAGATGGGCCTCGCGCTCCCCGAGGCCGAGGAGTTCATCCGCCAGTACTTCCAGGTCTACGCGCGGGTGCGCGAGTACCTCGACGCGACGCTCCAGGAGGCGCGCCGCCGCGGCTGGGTGCAGACGCTGCTCGCGCGGCGGCGCTACCTGCCCGCGCTCGCGAGCACCCACGGGGGAGAGCGCTCGAACGCCGAGCGCGCCGCGATCAACACCCCGATCCAGGGCTCGGCGGCGGATCTCATGAAGCTGGCGATGATCCGCGTCCAGGGCGCCTTGAAGCGCCACAGACCCTCGGCTAGATTGCTGTTGCAGGTCCACGACGAGCTGCTGCTGGAGTGCCCGACCGGGGAGGCTGACGCGGTGTCCGAGCTGGTCCGTCAAGAGATGGAAGGCTGTTTCCCGCTCCGGGTGCCGCTCCAGGCCGGCACCGGCCGCGGACCGACGTGGTTCGATGTCCACTAAGGTGCGCCGGGCGGACGCCGGCGACGGCGTCTTCATCCTGGGCCTGATCGGCCGCGCGGGCAGCGGCAAGTCCACGGTGTCGCAGGCGCTCGCGGCCGACGGGGCCCGCGTCCTCGAGGCCGACCAGCTCGGCCACCAGGTCACCGACCGCGATCCCGCCGTGCGCGCGGCGCTCGCGGCCGAGTACGGCGCCGGCATCTACCGGCCGGACGGGGCGCTCGACCGCGCGCGGGTGGCCGAGAAGGTGTTCGCCGACCCCAAGGCGCGCGCGCGCCTCAACGAGCTGGTCCATCCGCGGATCGTCGCCGGCATCCGCGACGCGATCGTGGGATTCATCCGCGACGGCTGGCGCGGCGTGGTGGTCGTGGACGCGGCCCTCATGCTCGACTGGCACCTCGAGCGCGCCTGCGACGCGGTCCTGGCGGTCGTGGCGCCCGAGGCCGACCAGGTCGCGCGCCTGGTGAAGTCGCGCGGCGGGACCGAGGCCGAGGCGCGCGCGCGGCTCAGGGCCCAGCGCACCAACCAGGAGTACGCCCGTGCCGCGGACGAGGTGCTCGACAACCGCGGCACGCCCGAGTCCCTCGCCGAGGCGGCGCGCTCCGCCGTGCGGCGCCTGCTCGAGACGCGCGCGGCGCGGACCCGGACCCGCTAGACCCGATCGGAGAGAACCCCACCCATGCTCACCGCCGCCGACCTCCGCAAGCGCACCGAACAGGCCCGCGAGACGCTCGCCGGGCTCCGGAGGTTCCTTTGATGTCGAGGCCCGGATGCGCGAGGCCGCGGAGCTCGAGGCCCGCATGGCCGAGCCCGGATTCTGGGAGCGTTCCGAGCAGGCCCAGCGCACGGTCGCGGCGCTCAAGCGCGCCAAGCGCACGGTCGAGGGCTGGAAGGGGCGCGACCAGGCGCTCCAGCACCTCGAGGAGCTGCTCGAGCTCGCCGAGGCGGACGGCGACGGGGGACTGCTCGCCGACCTGTCGAAGGAGCTCGAGGGGGTCGAGCGCGAGATCGCCGATCTCGAGCTCCGCAGCCTGCTCGCCGGCGAGCACGACCGCCTCGGCGCGCTGATCTCGATCCATCCCGGCGCGGGAGGGACCGAGTCGCAGGACTGGGCGCAGATCCTGTTCCGCATGTACATGCGCTGGGCCGAGCGCCACGCCTACCCGACCAGCATCCTGGACTGGCAGCCCGGCGACGAAGCGGGCATCAAGGACGCGACCATCGAGATCGCGGGCGAATACGCCTACGGCTACCTCAAGGGGGAGAGCGGCGTCCACCGCCTGGTCCGCATCTCGCCCTATGACGCCGCGCAGCGGCGCCATACCTCGTTCGCCTCGGTGTTCGTGTTCCCGATGGTGGACGACACCATCACGGTCAACATCGCGCCCGCGGACCTGCGGATCGACACCTTCCGGGCGAGCGGGGCGGGCGGGCAGCACGTCAACAAGACGGAGTCGGCGGTGCGCATCACCCACCTGCCCACCGGGCTGGCGGTGCAGTCGCAAGCCGAGCGCAGCCAGCACCGCAACCGCGAGTTTGCGATGAAGATCCTCACCTCGCGGCTGTTCGTGTACCTCCAGGAGCAGGAGCGCCTCAAGACCCAGGCGCTCACCGCGGTCAAGAAGGACATCGACTTCGGCAGCCAGATCCGGTCCTACGTCCTCCAGCCCTATACGATGGTCAACGACCACCGCACCGAGCTCAAGATCGGCGACGTCCACGCGGTGCTCGACGGCGGGATCGATCCGTTCATCGACGCCTATCTCAAGCGAAAGGACGCCCGATGATCCCGCCCCATATCTTCCGTGAGTACGACATCCGCGGACTCCACGCGACCGAGTTGTCCGACCCGGTCGCCGAGGCGGTGGGGCGCGCCTTCGGCACCCTGATTGCCGAGTCGGGCGGCACCCGCGTCGCGCTGGGGCAGGACGTGCGGCCCAGCAGCCCGCGGCTCGCCCAGGCCATCGAGCGCGGCATGCGCGTCGCGGGTCTCGCGGTCGAGCGGGTCGGGGTGGTGCCCACCCCCGCGCTCTACTACGCGGTCGCGGCCCGCGCGCTCGACGGCGGGCTCCAGGTCACGGGCAGCCACAATCCGCCCGAGTTCAACGGCTTCAAGATGACGCGCGCCCGGGCACCCTTGTTCGGCGCCGAGATCCAGCGCATGCGCGAGCGCATCGAGCGCGGCGACCTGCGCTCGGGCGCCGGGAGCGCGACGGACACGCCGGTGCTCGACGACTACCGCGCCATGCTGATCGAGCGGCTCAAGAGCGGGCGCGGGCTCAAGGTGGTCATGGATTGCGGCAACGGCTGCGCCGGCACCGTGGTGCCCCGGGTGTTCGAGGCGATGGGGCACACGATCGTGCCGCTGTTCGCCGAGCTGGACGGGCGCTTCCCGAACCATCTGCCCGACCCCACCGTTCCCGCGCTCATGCGCGACCTCATCGGCGCGGTCCAGCAGCACGGCGCCGACCTCGGCATCGGGTTCGACGGCGACGCCGACCGGATCGGCGCGGTGGACGGGCGCGGGCGCATGGTGTTCGGGGACCAGATCCTGGCCCTGCTCGCGCGCGACGTGCTCACGCGCGTGCCGGGCGGCGAGATCATCTTCGACGTCAAGTGCTCCCAGGGCCTGATCGAGGACATCACCGCCCATGGCGGCCGCCCCTCGATGTGGAAGACCGGCCATTCGCTCATCAAGAGCCGGCTCCTCGAGACCGGCGCGCCGCTCGCGGGGGAGATGTCGGGCCACATGTTCTTCAGCGAGGGCTACTTCGGCTTCGACGACGCCCTGTTCGCCGCCGGCCGGCTGCTGCGCTACGTCGCGGCCACCGGGTCCGCCTTCGCGGCGCTCGTGGACTCGATCCCGCACTACTTCGCCACTCCCGAGACGCGGCTCGCCTGCCCGGAGGAGCGCAAGTTCGAGATCGTCGAATCGCTCAAGCGGGAGTTCGCCGGGCGCTACCGGGTGATCGACCTCGACGGGGCGCGCGTGGAGTTCGGCGACGGCTGGGGGCTGGTGCGGGCATCGAACACGCAGCCCGCGCTGGTCGTGCGCTTCGAGGCGCGGAGCCCCGAGCGGCTCAAGCAGATCCGGAACCTGTTCATGGAGCCGCTGCGTGCCCAGGGCGTCGGTGAAGCCGCGGTCGGGCACTGAACGCCGGCCGCGCTCGCGGCCGGCGGCGCCCGCGTCGCAACCGAGGTCGCAGCCGATGTCGCGGTGGCTGGGGCGCCCATCGCGATCGAGCGGCCGCCCGCTGCCGCGCGCCTTCTACGATCGTTCCGCGGTCGCGCTCGCGCGCGCCCTGCTCGGCCGCCGCCTGGTGTGCGACCACCCCGACGGCCGGGCCGCGGGCATCATCGTCGAGTGCGAGGCCTACCGCGGCGCGCGCGATCCCGCGAGCCACGCCTTTCGCGGCCCGACGGCGCGCACCCGCGTCATGTTCGGGCCCCCCGGGCATGCCTACGTCTACCTCATCTATGGACTCCACCTGTGCCTGAATCTGGTGGCCGAGGCCGAGGGTCGGGCCGCCGCGGTGCTGGTCCGATCGCTCGCGCCGGTCGAGGGCGAGCGGCTCATGCGCGAGCGGCGGGGGGTGGAGGCCTGGGAACGGCTGGCGCGCGGGCCGGGCAACGTGGGGGTGGCCCTCGGCCTAACGCGCGCTCACGATGGCATCGACCTCACCGCCGGGCCGCTGTGGCTCAGCGATCTGCCGCCGCGGCGCTTCGGCTGCCGCACCGTGGCGGGGCCACGGATCGGTCTGCGCCGCGGGCTCGAGCGGCCCTGGCGCTTTCATCTCGCCGGCCATCCGTGCGTCTCGGGCCCCCGTGGCGGGGGGCCTGCCCGCGTCATCCGCATGCGCGACTTCGCGGTTGACACCCCCGCAGCGCATTCCTAATATCCGCGTTCCGTGCATTGCGCACCTCGTTGACCGCGCGCACTTTCGCCCGGCAGGCGGAAGCGTTTTCCTCCGCACGGCGGTCGGACCGTCCATGATGACAAGGCGGAAAGGAGCAGGCATGCGCCACTGGCGCAGGGTTCGGGTCAACGCGCTCGTGGGGCTCGGGATCTTCCTCGCGGGAGCATCCCCGGCGTCCGCGCAGGAATTCGCGGCGACCGAGCAGGCGCTCGGCGTGTCGCCCGATCCGATCGCGCGCAGCCCGCGCCTGTCCGGGATGGGCCGCCTGACCTTGCTCGGGGACGATCGGCACAACCGCATCACGCTCTGGGAGTTCGCCGGCAATCCGGCCGGCATCAGCAGCGCCGATTCCACCTCGACGCTCGAGCTGCGACCCGGGACTTCTTCGGCCTCGGACATCTCCGACGACGTCTACCAGTCGGGCCCGTTCGAGCGGCAGACGCTCGCCGGCCGGGGGATGCGCACCGGAATCGAAGGCTGGCGCCGCGCCGGCGGCGTCGCCTACGGGATCATCGGCGACTTCAATTCGGTACGCATGGACGAGCCCTTTGCGAGTGGCATCGAGCGCCGGACCCACGTTTCCGATCCGAGGATGATGGGCGCGATCAACGGCCCCATGCCCTACGTGAAGTCCGGGCACATGAAGTACGCCCTCTCGGTCTTCGCCGGGCGCGAGCGCGGCGAGGATCAGTTCATGACCTACGTGACGAACGGGGCGGGCAGCTACATCGACCGCGACGGGACGACGCTCACGTCCCCGGACCTGTTCGCGCCCAACGATCGCCGCAGCCTGAACGTGGGCGGCAGCGCCACGCTGGCCTACAGCTTCGGCCGCTGGCTCGAGGCGGCGGCGACCGGCCATCTCGTCAATACCGAGCTCTCGGGGTTCAACTCCGGCGGCCGCTACTACACGGAGACGCGGGAGCAGTTGCGCGGGCATCGCCCGTATCCGGTGGGGCAGGCGACGCTCATCGCCCACGTCGGCAAGCACCTCGAATGGGGCTGGGACGGGCGGATGTGGGACGCGCGCTCCGAGCAGCACTGGGTGTTCACCATTTCGGCCGGCATCGGACAGAATCCATTCTCCGGCCGCGGCACGCTCGCCCGTCGCGAGGAGCGCGGGAGCGAAATGCGCACGCGGCTGCGCTGGACCCTGGGGGCGCTCGAGGTCGGCGGGGGCTTGAGCACCAGCTACCTGCAAAACGTCATCGCCCCACCCGACCCGGCCGACCCGACCTCGCTCAATCAGTTCCTCTACACCCTCTATCGCCGGCCCAACGCGGACTCCCTGGCGATTCCCGACAGCGTCTCCAACTCGCGCTCGGAGCGGCGCGCGTGGGACGCGGCGGGGGGCGTGGCCTTGAGACTGCCGGGCCGGCGCGGGCTGGTGGGGATCGAGTACCACAAGACCCAGAACGAGCTGGTCCAGGATCCGGGCGGCCTCGGCCCCCGGCAGACGTCGTGGGATGTCCGCGCCGGGATCGAGTATCGGCTGGTGCCGGTGCTCATGGCCCGGCTCGGTTACATCCACGGGTCGCTGGATGCCGACGAGCTGACGCGGAACAACGAGACCATCTCGAACACCGGCACGGTGGGTTTCAGCGTTCAGCCGGCGGGGGCGGTCTGGAGCTTCGACGCCGGCTACGGCGTGGAGTGGCGGCGGGCCGACTACGGGGACCCGGCGCAGCCGCGCGGCAGCCGCCAGCAGCTCGCCAGCCAGCTGCGCTGGACCTTTTGACCGGTGGTCCGAAGCGGGGCACTCCACGGCATCGTGGGCGTCAAGAAAAGGTCTTGACAGCCGCGCCGGACGGGACGGATAGTATCGTTCGACTGGGCGTACGGCACCGCCGTCCAGAGTCCCCCTCCGGTGCCACGCAGTGGCTTCTCCTCGTGCCGGGCGCGAACCATGATCCACCGATGCCCGCCGACGCCCGTTTCGCTCCTCAAGTGATGCAGAGCACGCCCACCAGCACTAAGCGACGACCGGCAAAGGACTTGAGCGTCCGAAATGCGTTGACAGCAACGCTCGAGCTTGGCATCTTGGCATTCATTTCACATCGGTCACCGACTTTTCAATCAAACGGAGAGGTCGAGTCCTATGTTCGCTGACGGCAGGCGTCTGATGACGGCCGGGCTCGCGGCGGCGCTGGCCCTGGCGCTGGCCGCGCCGGTGACGGCTCAGCAGCAGGCTCCCGCGCCCACCCTGGGCTCGGCCACCGGCAAGGTCACGGGCAAGCTGCTCGAGAAGGGCAAGGACCCGATCGCTTACGCCAACGTCATCGTCCTGGGGACGAAGAACGGGACCATGACGGACGAGGCCGGCACCTACCTGCTGATCGGCGTCCCGGTCGGAGCGGCGCAGATCCAGGTCCAGGCCACCGGCTACGACAAGCAGGTCCAGACCGTCCAGGTCAATGCCGGCGCGACCTCGGTGCTCAACTTCGATTTCGGCGAGCAGAAGATCACGAAGACCTTCGAGGAGATCGAAGTCCGCGCCGAGAAAAGGATCGACACCAAGTCGTCCACGACCAAGCAGAGCATCTCGGCCGAGAAGCTCAAGGAGCTTCCGGTCGACAACCTGCGCGAGGCGGTGGGCACCAAGGCGGGCGTGATCTCCGCCAGCGACGGGCTCCACTTCCGCGGCGGCCGCTCGGGCGAGGTCAAGTTCCAGTTCGACGGCGTCGAGGTCTCGGATCCGCTGTTCGGCCGCGGCGCCAACATCGCGATCCTGGCGGTCGCGGGCACCGAGGTGCTGTCGGGCGGGTTCGACGCGGAATACGGCAACGCGCTGTCGGGCGTGGTCTCCGTGAGCACGAAGGAGGGCACCGACCGGTTCGGCGGCTCGGTGCGCTGGGATACCGACCGCTACGGCGATCCCACCAAGACCTACGACAACTACGATCGCTTCACCTTCGGCTTCGGCGGTCCGACGCCCATCAAGAACCTGACCTACTTCGCGACCTACGAGGGCTCGTTCGCCGACACCTACCTGCGGACGAGCATGACGCGCCCGGAGCGGACCCTGATCGACTTCATCCAGCTCGGGAACCGCCAGCAGAACGCGATCAACACGAACTTCAAGCTCTCGTACCGGGTCAGCGCGCGCAACAAGGTGACGCTCGAGACCATCAACAACCGCACGATCAACACGCCCTACAACCACCAGTGGTCGCGGGAGGGATTCGTCAAGGTCACCTACGACACGGTGCGCACCGTCGGCCAGCCCGACACTTACACCCCGCGCTACGGGACCTGGAGCCCCACCAAGACCGATTCCACGTTCCAGGCGATCAACATGCCGGACCACGTGCCGACCACGGACGACCGCTTCAACCAGGAAACGGTCGTGTGGACGAACCAGCTCTCCGACAAGTCGGTGTGGACGACGCGCGTCGCGACCCTCAACTTCAACACGCTCACGTCGGTCGGCCGCAAGCAGCCGTGGGAGTACTGGATCCAGAGCCCGAACTACTGGGCCGGCAACGTCCAGTTCGGCACCGAGAACAACCCCTACTACGCCACCCACGGGGACGTGCCCAACTACGTCGAGCGGCAGCAGGGCATCTGGACGCTCAAGAGCGACTTCTCGACCCGGCACTGGAAGCAGCACACCTGGAAGACCGGGATCGACTTCAAGTACGACAAGGTGCAGAACCTGAGCCTGGTCCAGCCCAACCAGGAGACCAACGGGCTGCCCGGCGGGACGCGCTCCGACTTCGTCAACTTCAATCCCGAGGGCGCGGCCTACGTCCAGGATCGCTGGGAGTTCGAGGGTCTGGTCCTCAACGCCGGGTTGCGCTTCGACGATTTCAGCCCCGGCAACCAGATTCCGCTCAAGGATCTGGCGAGCGGCCAGCGCCACAAGCGCCAGTTCAGCCCGCGGCTCGGGATCGCCTATCCGATCTCGGACAAGGACGTGCTGAGCTTCCACTACGGGTGGACCTACCAGACGCCGGCGGCCAACTTCATCTTCCAGAACCGCAGCGTCAACACCAGCGTCGTGACCCGCGGCAACCCCGACCTCCAGCCCGAGACCAACATCGCCTATCAGGCCGGCGTCCAGCACCTGTTCTCGCGCGACGTGTCGGGGCAGTTCTCGGTGTTCTTCAAGGACATCTACGGGCTCATCACGCAGCGCCAGGTGCGCGACGAGTTCGGCAACCTGGTCAACCAGTACAACAACGGCGACTACGCCAGCTCGCGCGGCTTCGAGATGAGCCTCATCAAGAGCTTCAGCCACAAGTTCTCGGCCGAGGTCAACTACACCTATTCGCTCGCGACCGGCGTGGCCTCCGATCCCAACCAGGCGCTCCAGTTCTTCAACGGCGGCCGGCTCTACCTGCCGATCTCGGAACGGCCGCTCGACTGGGATCAGCGCAACACGCTCAGCATCCAGGCCGTGGTCCGCGACCCCGGCAAGTGGGGCTTCCGCATGCTGTGGCTCTACGGCTCGGGATTCCCGTTCACCCCGACCTACGCCAACGACCGCCGCCCCGATCCGGCGCTCGAGAACACGCGGCGGCAGCCCAGCAACACCAAACTGACGATCGACGGCGACAAGTACTACAAGGTGTGGGGTCAGAACGTGACCCTGTTCCTCGACGCTCGCAACGTGCTCAACGTGAAGAACATCGCGGTCCTGACCCAGAATCCGGGCACGAACCCGTTCATCAACACGGCGGGTGACGACTATCTCATCTACTACACCCAGACCGGCCGGGCGGGAGGCGCGTACCTCCAGGACGTCAACGGCGACAACATTCCGGACTGGGTGCCCCTGAACGACCCGCGCGTCTTCGAGGAAGGCCGCGCGGTCCGGATGGGTGTCAGCATCACCTTCTGAGCGACCGGGCGAGCGAGGGAGCATGAGTTCGAGCGATAGGATTGCGATGGGGCGTCGACTGGCCGTGGCCGCGCTCCTGGTCCTGCTGGCGCCGGCGGCCCGGGCGCAGGTCTTCCCGGGCAAGATCGATCCGGACGGCTACACGTTCGAGAAGATCCAGCAGGCCCTGCCCGAATACTTCCAGTCGGTGGGCGACTTCCGCGCGCGCCCGGCGGACATTCCGGACGTCTTCGGCCCCGGCGCGGTACTGCGGGTCGGCAACGTCTACATGAAGGTCACGAACTTCGGGCATTGCGGCAACTTCTTCACCAACCTCTCGAGCGATCCGGCGGGGCAGTGGCCCGGCGCCTCGGGGGTCGAGTACCTGAGCACCATCCGCCTCGCCGTGGCCGCCAAGAACCCGCAGGCGACCGATCCCAACACGATCCGGCGCGTGAGCTACCTGTTCGAATGGCGGCCGCCGACCCTCGACCCGATCGACAAGATCTACAAGTCCTACGACGGCATCATCAACGGCGCCCGGTTCGTCAATGACGACAAGCCCGACCTCGACGCGAGAGGGGTGCCCCGCATCGACGAGGACTTCCTCGACGGGCGCGACGACGACCTCGACGGCAAGATCGACGAGGACTTCGGCGCCCTGGGGCAGGCCGAGTACACCTGCCTCATGCGTGACGACACGCGCGAGGCGCTCAACTCGAACTTCAACGAGAAGCACGTGCCGCTGGGCCTCGAGGTCCGCCAGGCGGCATGGGCCTATTCGATCCCCGGCTTCTCCGATTTCGACGTCATCGAATACACGATCTACAACAAGTCCGGACACACCCTCGACAGCATGTGCGTCGGCTGGCTGGTCGACATGGACTGCGGGCCGGTTTCGTCCTCGAGCTTCTTCCGCGACGACCTCGACCTGCCCGGCTATCCGAGCGGGGAGTTCGTCACGCTCACCTCGCCCAACGACAAGCGACTTCAAGATTCGACCATGCGCGGCGACGACCCCACGAATCCCAGGGACGCCGACGTCAAGGCGGATTCGGCGCTGTGCCCGCGCTTCACCCTGCGCATCAACGGGTTCTCGATCGCGGATGACAACGGCGACGAGCAGCAGACCAAGGGCATCCCGTCGTTCCTGCTCGTCAACGCGACCATCGATCCGCTCGGGCACAACGGTCCGAGCAAGGTCGCGTTCAACTCGTTCCGCTCGTTCACGGCCCAGACCCCCTTCGTTCAGGGCGGCAACCCGATCGTCGACCAGCAGCGCTTCGAAATGATGAGCGGGACCACGAAACCCACCGGGATCGATCCCGAAACCGGGTTCATCAACGTGCTGCCCGGCGACCAGAAGGGCGACTACGTCGAGTGGTGTTCGGTGGGGCCGTATCGAAATATCGTGGATGGCGGGAGCATCCAGGCGACGGTCGCATTCCAGGTGCTTCCCGGGCCGGGTCTGGCCCAGGACAACTACCAGGACGCGCTCAGCTACCAGTCCGACTACGACAACTACAAGGCCGGCATCCTGCCCTGGGCCACGATGAAGGAGAAGTATCCGTCCCTCGACAATGCGCTCGCCATCCAGGTCGCCTACGAGGGGATCTGGGGCGAGAAGACGGAGCTCTCGGGCCACCCCGAGTGGCCGTATCTGACCAACGGCCACGGGCGCGAGACGGCCATCATCGCCCCGCCCGGAACGGGCAGCATCGACGCCGATCCCGATTGCCGCGAGCTTCCCAATCACACCAACGTGACCGAGAACGCCTACGAGTGGTTTGACTACGACTGCAACTACTGTACCGGCGCGTTCAACAGCAAGGTGAACCCGAAGCGCGGCATGTTCCACTACACCTGGAACGTGGGCGCGCCGCCCCCGAATCCCGACACCAACGTGGGCGTCGGCTACAACTACACCGCCAACCCCGACCGGCAGTACGTGCCGGCCGGCGACGGGGCCATCACCCTGGCGTGGAACAACCTCTCCGAGGTCACGACCGATCCCAAGAGCGGCGTGTTCGATTTCCGTGGCTACAAGGTGTGGAAGGCCGCCAACTGGACGCGCCCGGTGGGCTCGGCCGGCCCCAGCGACGACGACTGGTCGCTGATGGGCGAGTTCCGCTCCTTCAACTACCTGATCTACCGCCAGAGTAGAGTCCCGCCCGACACCATCTGGATGCGGGCGAACTACGATTCGCTCGACTTCATCGCCAATGGCAAGAACGCCTGTCCGCAGGTGTTCTTTCCGAACTACTTCGACCCCGACAGCCAGCGCTACGTCGGGCCCAAGCAGGTCCGGCTGTGCCTGAACCGGTTCGACCTGTGGGAGCGGCAGAGCGGCATCGTCATCCGCCCCAACCCGAACTTGAATTGCGAGGGCTACCCGGGCGCCTGCAAGCAGGACCTGGGCGTGGTCCTGTCGCCCAACCTGGGCTGTGACGAGAGCAAGTCGGACAACCCCATCAAGGAGTTCCGGGTTCACTATCCGGTGGGGCGGTACGAGCTCGTGGACCACGAGGTCAAGAACGGCTTCGTGTACTTCTATTCCGTCACGGCGTTCGACTCGTGCTCGGGCTCGCCGGAGCTGAACGGCCGCCGCGCGGCGGTCGAGGCCGAGGGCGTGGTCCCGCAACTCTCGGCGTCGCGCACCCATCACGATGTCTGGGTGGTGCCGAACCCGTACCGCGGCTACACCAGCATCGCGGCCCGGCCCTCGTCGTGGGACCTGACCCCCAACGCGACCGACCCGACCGGCACCCACATCGATTTCCTCGGGCTGCCGCCGGAGAAGTGGACCATCAAGATCTTCACGGTCTCGGGGGATCTGGTCGCCGAGCTGCACTCGGATGACCCCATCAACGAGTCCCTGCGCGGCACCGTCGTGGGCGCGGACGGCAAGGTCCGGCCCGGCTCCAACAAGCAGCAGGACAATCCCGACGACGGCCAGGCGCGCTGGAATCTCATTTCCCGCAACGGGCAGGACATCGTGAGCGGGATCTATCTATTCACCGTGGACTCCAAGAAGGGGACACAGCGTGGCAAGTTCGTCGTCATCCGCTAGGCTGCGCTTGCGCAGGAGGTCCTATATGAAACGAATCGTCGCCGCCCTCGGCCTGGCGGGCATGCTGCTCCCCGGGTTGGCCGGCGCAGCCAACATCTTCGAGAAGGTTGGCACGCTGGACGGCCAATTCCTCAAGATCGCGGTCGGGGCGCGCGCCTGCGCCATGGGCGGGGCGTTCGTGGCGGTAGCGGACGACGCATCGTCCCTGTTCTGGAACGCGGCCGGGGCCGCCCGCATCGACCCCGACAAGTCCCAGCTGACGCTCAATCACGCGAACTGGCCCGCCGACCTGTCCTTCGACCAGGCCGCCTACGTGTTCCACTTCCGCAAGATTCCGGGCGCCTTCGGCGTCCAGGTGCGCTCGCTCAGCATGCAGCCGATGGTCGAGACCACGGCCTACCAGCCGGATCCGAACGTCGGCACCGGCAGGACGTTCGACGCCGGCATGCTCGCGGCCGGCGTCACGTACGCGCGCTCGTTCACCGACAAGTTCAGCGCCGGCCTGACCTTCAACTTCATCAACGAGGGTCTCGCGGAGTTCTCGCAGCAGACCACGGCGTTCGACGTCGGCACGCTCTACGACGTCGGCACGATGGGCATGAAGATCGGGATGGCGATCTCGAACATCGGCTCGCAGATCAAGTTCATCGACCGCGAGGCGCGCATCCCGGCCATGTTCCGGGTCGGGACCTCCGTGACCCTCATGCAGTCCGCCGACCAGAAGATACTCGGCTCGTTCGAGTTCTCGCATCCGCCCGACAACTCGGAGCGGCTCAACGTCGGCGCGGAATACTCGTTCAAGAAGTACGTCTTCCTGCGCGGCGGCTACAACGTCAACTACGACGCCGAGGGCATCGCCGGAGGGGCGGGGTTCCACTTCCCGGTCTCGGTGGCCGGCATGGGGGACCTCGACTACGCCTACACCGACATGAAGGATCTGGGTGGCGCCCATCGTTTCTCGCTCACCTTCACGTTCTAGCCGCCGGCCCGCTGGCGACGCGACGCGCTCCCGCGAGGGGGCGCGTCTGGCTTTTGGGCTGACGGGCGTGCTGCTCGCGCTGGCGCTGTGCGCCGTGCCCGCGCGCGCCCGCGAGGACGGCCCCGGGCCGCTGCCGTGGCGGCTGGGGGGACGCCTGGGCTTCACGGTGGACGCCGCGACCTTTCCCGACAGCGCCGGCTACTCGCTCGAGGTGTACACCCGCATCCCGCCCGGCACGCTCGCGGCCCTGGGCCGGGATGTCCTGGGGGCGGCGCAGCTGCGGCTGACAGTCCGGCTCCGGAACAGCTACGGGGCGCGCCTGCACGAGGCGGTGCAGGAGTTCGGCATCGCCCCCGGCGATTCGACCGGCGGGTTCGGCAAGGTGGT
>JBGQIE010000063.1:0-15249 GCA_041498315.1 Candidatus Eiseniibacteriota bacterium | reverse complement strand
GTCCATCGTGACGTGGGGCCGCGCCTCGATGCACGAGACGATGTGGGAGTAATAGGTCTTGTGGTCCTCGCCCTTGATGGCGTACGTGGGGATGTCGTAGTGGGCGACCAGCGCCGCGGCGACGTCGTCCTGGGTGCTGAGCGGGTTCGAGCCGCACACGTACACCTCGGCGCCCCCGGCCTTGAGGGTGCGCGCCAGGTTCGCGGTCTCGGTCGTGACGTGCAGGCAGGCCGCGATCCGCAGGCCCTTGAGCGGCCGCTCCTTCGCGAAGCGGGCGCGGATCGCGCGCAGCACCGGCATGCTGCGCTCGGCCCACTCGATGCGCAGCCGGCCCTCGCGGGCGAGCTGAAGATCCTTGACGTGGCCCGCAGCGGCGTGACCGTTGGTGCTGGGGGCGGCGGCGCGGGCGTGGCGCGCGCGGCGCGGCGATGCTTTCGGCATGGTGGAACCTCGAACGTGAAGGGTGGAAGGACGGCTCGAAAGGCAGGCGGCGATTGTGCCTCAAACCGGCCCCGGGGCTCAAGCCCTGATTCGAAGTTCTGGCGCTCCGGCGAATCTCATGATATGCTTTCGCATATGAAACGAACGACGCTCCTGCTCGACAGCGCCCTCTACGCCGAGCTCAAGCGGCGCGCGGCCTCCGAGGGCCGCACGCTCACTGAGATCGTGAGCCACGCGCTGCGGCTCGGGCTCCAGGCCGCGAGCGGGGCGCGCCGGGGCCGCGTGCGGCTTCCCTCCTACGATCTGGGCCCGTTCCTGATCCGCCCCTCCGACCGCTCCACCTTCCCACTCCTCCAGCCCGAGCCCGAGCCGCGCGCCGGCCGCGGAGCGGCACGCGCCGAGGGCGGCTCGACATGATCGCGCTCGATGCGGATCTCCTCGCCTACGCCGTCAACCGCTTCGCCCCGGAGCACGCCCGGGCGGCGGCCGTGGTCGAAGCGCTGGTGAACGGCGAACGGCCCTGGGGCCTGCCGTGGTCCGCGGTCCACGAAGCCCTGGGGCTGCTCACGCACCCGCACGCGGTGGCCCGGCCGCTCCGGCCCTCGGACGCCTGGAGCTTCCTCGGTCTGGTCGCCGCGGGCCCAACCTGCAGGCTGCTCGGGCCCACCGAGCGCCACGCCGCCACCCTGGTCGAGGTCCTGGGCGGCGTCTCCGCGGAGCGCGGGCTGCCGCCGGGGCTCGAGACCGCGGTGGTGCTGCGCGAGCACGGCGTGCGCGAGCTGCTGAGCGCGGACGCCGGGATGAGGCGCTATCCGTTCCTCAGCGTGATCGATCCCCTGCGCACCGTCGAGTGGTGGCCCGGCGCGCCGCCGGCACGGCGCTATCGCGTGCTGCGCTCGCCCTAGCGGACCGCGCGGCGCCCGCCCGTGCATCCCGGGGGCGCAAGGTTTCGCTTCCCTCTCCCCCCGGGGTCGGTTTCAATGGCGGGCTCATGGAGCCCTCCCGCGATCCCGCCCCGGCGCCTGCCCCCGGCACCGCGGGCCCGCACGATCACGCGTCCGGCTCCTGGAGGCCGGTGGGCGCGTTCGCCGGCTGCACGCTCATCTGGAGCAGCACGTTCCTGGTCATCAGCATCGGGAACGACAGCCTGCCGCCGGTGTGGGCCGCCAGCCTGCGCCTCTTCCTCGCGACCCTCATCCTGGGCACCCTGGCGCGAGTCCGCCGGCTCCCTCTGCCGAGCGGCCCGGCGGCCCGTGCCGCGACCTGGTACGGCGTGCTCCAGTTCGGGCTCAACTTCCCGCTCCTCTACTGGGGGGAGAAGGTGATCCCCTCGGGGCTCACCGCCGTGCTGTTCGCGACCATCCCGCTCACGACCGCGCTGTTCGCCCACGGGTTCGGGCTCGAGCGCATCACGCCCCTCAAGATCGTGGCCGCGGTCGTCGCGCTCGGGGGGGTCGCCGTGATCTTCAGCGGCCAGATCCACGATGTGTTCCCGGCGGCGCCGTTCGTCGCGGTGCTGGCCGCGGCGGCCGTGGCGAGCCTCGGCACCGTCCTGCTCAAGCGCGGGCCGCGGCAGTCGCCGATCGTGGTCAACGCCTGGGGCGCGGCGGTGGGGTTGCCGCTCTGCCTGGCGGGGAGCTTCCTCCTGGGCGAGCCGCACCCGCTGCCGCTCACGGCTGGGGCGCTCGGGCCGCTGCTCTACCTCACGCTCGCGGGCTCCGTGGGGGCGTTCGTGCTCATGGCGTGGCTGGTCCAGCGCTGGCCGGCGACGCGCATCAGCTTCATCGCGGTCATGACCCCGACCCTCGCGGTGACGCTGGGCTGGCTGTTCCGCGGCGAGCGGCTGGGGCTCGCCACACTCGCGGGCTCGCTGCTGGTCGTGGCCGGCGTGGCGATCTCGGTCCTGAGCGACCGGCGCCGGGCCGGGCGCGCCCCCGCACCGTCACCCGGCTCCGCCGCTAGCGCACCCGAATGAACGGCCGGCTGGTTCCGCCCGAAGGGCCCCAAGCGCGGACGCGGTAGTACCCGGGCGCCACGCGGCGGCCCCGATCGTCCGCGCCGTCCCAGCTCCAGGTCCTGCGTCCCGCGCCGGCATCGGGCAGCTCCGCCTGGCGCACCAGGCGTCCGCCCGCGTCCACGATCTGCAGGTGCACGGGCCCGCCCTCGAAGCTCTCGAGCGTGATAGCGACCGGGCCGCGCGAAGGATTCGGGGCGGGCGGGGCGAGCTGGACCGGGCGCCTGGCCGTGACGCTCCCGCCCGGCTCGACGGCGAGCGCCGAGCTCACGAGCATGAGGTGATCGATCCCCACGTCCCCGGTGACGAAGTCCGGGGTCTGAAGGAAGGGGGCCAGATCGTGACGCAGATTGATCTTCAGCACGTTCTGGAGCGCGTTCGCGAAGGTGCCGGTGCCGATCGTCTGCGTGAAGTTGCCGGGCAGGGTGAGGTCCACGTCGAACTGCTTCCACACGCCGACCGGCGGGATGAAGCCGATGTTGCACTGCCAGAAGTTGGCCGTGACCGGGAACGAATGGATGTCGCGTCCGATGCCGAAGTGGATCTCGATCGGATCGTTGGTCGCGAGGTTGCTGAGCGAGAGGATGACGTGACTGATCCCGGCGGCCTGCCAGTTGCCCGTATACTCGGGGCCCGCCGAGGAGCTTCCCAGGTGGGTGGCGAAGCTGTTCGTGAGTCTGAGGAAGCCGTCCCCCACCCCGCCGAATCCACCGGTGCCCGGGTTGTCGAACAGGGATCCGCCCGACCAGCTCGTGGTCGAGATTCCAGGCCAGTCCTCGACGAATCCGAGCGTTGCCGCGGCCCCCGCCGATGCCGTCCAGAACAGCGTCAAGGCAAAGGTCACGGCGAGCCCCAGGCGCGAATGGGCCGCCCGTAGACAGGAATGTCCCTCGAGCATTGACGTTCTCCTCAGGATCGTGGTCAGCAGGGCGCGGCCGTCCGGAAAAGGATACGCCCCGGGCGGGAGGCTGCGCACGGCAAATCCGCCCGGAACGCCCCTCGAGCGCCTAGTGATTAGGCTTGCTGAACAGCGAATCGGGAAGCACGCCGTTGAACCGGACCGCGGTCAGCCTGGAGTCCACGAGCGGTTTGCCGTCCATGAGCACCACGGTCGCGTGCGGAAGCTGCACGGCCCCTTCGGCATGCCAGTCGGAGAGCGTCACCGTGGCCTTGGCCGGCCCGGCCTGGCCCTTGGTCTGGTACTCCATGCGCGCCAGACGCCCATCGGGCGCGAAGCCCAGCGTCCACTCCTTGACCGCCTCGCTCTTCACGAACGCAACGCGATAGGGCGTGCCGTCGATGGTCTGCGGCTCCGGAAGCGCCTGGAGCTCGAGGTCTTCCGGATGCCCGAACAGCCGGTAGAGCGACCGCTCCCACCCCTGGCGCACGTTGTCGATCACCGCGGGCTGTTCCTGGATCTGGCCCATCATGGACATCCAGCCCGCCTTGCCATCGGCGCCCTCGATCATCTCCCCCATCGGCAGCTGGCGCACCACCCGCCGGCGATCGGGCAGGGCCCACGAGGTCGTCGCCTTGAGGGTGATGGTCTGGCCCTGCATCGAGACCTGCTGATCCTCGTCGAAGCTCACGGTCCGGATCGCGGCCCAGGCCGCGCGTCCGCCCGCGAGCTCGGCGGCGCGCTGGAGCCACGCCCGGCCCTGCGCGAGCGCCTCGGGGGTCGCCGCGCCCACCGCGAGCTTCGAAGGCGGCGGCGGGATCGAGATGTCCACGCGCTCCACCGGCAGCCCGGCCGAGGTGAGCGGCGCGTCGAAATCCTTCTCCCTGCCCACCACGACCGCCACCATCTGGTCGGGATGGACCTTGCGCTTCGCGGCCTCGAGCACCGAGGCCGCGGTGACGGTCTCCAATCCCTTCTGGTAGCGCTCGAGGAAGTCCTGCGGATAGCCGATGGATTCGAAGTAGCCGGCGCGGAACAGCACGTCCGAGGGCTGCTCGAAGTTGAAGACGAACAGGTTCTGCACCGACTCCTTGGCGCGCTGGAGCTCCTCGTCCGTGAACGGCGCCTCGATGGACTTGCGCACTTCCTCGCGCACCAGCCCGAGGGCCGTCAGGGTGGAGTCGCTGCGCGTCAGGCAATAGGCGAGGAAGACGCCGGGTCGCTGGAAGTCCTCCCCCGCCCGGGCACCGGTGCCGTAAGCCAGGCCGCGCTCGGTGCGGATGCGGTTGACGAGCCGCGACTGGAAGCCCCCGCCCAGCGCGGTCTGGTAGACGTCCATCGCCGGGTAGTCCGGGTCGTCGGCGCGGAAGCCCGGGTGGGTGAGCACCAGCCCCGACTGCGTGACGTCCTCCTTGGGCGCGAACACCAGACGGGCCCGCACCGGCCCCGGTGGCGGCGGCAGCACCGGGGCCGGGCCGCCGGCGCCCTTCCAGTCGCCCAGAGTCGCCGTGAGCAGTTGCTTCATGTCGGCGCTCCGGAAGTCGCCGTAGACCGCGAGCACCATGCGGCCCGGATCGTAGACCTGGTCGTGGAGCTGGACGCAGTCCTCGCGCCGGATCGCCTCGATGGTGGCGTATTCGGGCTTGCGCGCGAACGGGCTGTCTTTCCCGTAAGCGGATTCGTTCGCGATCCGGAACAGCATCTGCAGCATCTCGTCGTTGCGCCCCGCGATCGCCCGCCGCAGCCCCACGCGCGCGAGCTCGATCTTGTCCTCCGGAAAGGCCGGGGTGCGCAGGATCTCGCCCAGCAGTCCCACGACCTCGGCGGTGTTCTCGCTCAGGCAGTGGAACGACGCGCTCGCGATGTCGGCTCCGATGCTGGCGCCGATCGAGGCGCCGATCGCGGCCAGGCGGTCGTCGAGGGCGTCGCCCGAATGCCGGGTCGAGCCGCCGCTGCGCATGACCTGGCCGGTGAGCACGCCCAGTCCCACCTTGTCGTTGGGGATCCACAGCGGCGTGGTCCGCACGTTGGCCTGCCCCGAGACGATCGGCAGATCGTGGTTCTCGAGCAGGAACACGACCAGGCCGTTCTTGAGCACGAAGCGCTCGGGCGTGACGGGCTGGACGCGTCGCAGCGCGGGGGTCACGAGGCGCTTGGGGTCGTAACGCGGATCGAGCTGGGCCTGGGACACGCCGGCGAGGCAGGCGAGCGCCAGCGCCGAAACGATGAGGGTGCGCGGAGTCGTCATGGTCAGCGCCCTCCCTGGCTGGCGGCCGGGGGCGTCGGATTCACGATCACTCCCACCGTCCGGTTGCTGCGGATCATCGAGCGTTTCATGGCGTCCATGAGGTCGGCGGTCGTGAGCGCCTGGACGCGTTCCTGGCCGCGGAAGAACTCGTGCCAGTCGCCGTACAGCGCCTGGGCCTGGGCCAAGGTGCCGGCGAACCGGGCGTTGTCCGCCGCGGTCTCGATCTTGTCCGCGCGCACCCGCACCTTGTAACCGGCCAGCTCCTCGTCGCCCAGCGGCCGGATGGTCTGGATCTCGTTCAACACGTCGTAGATCGCCTGCTCGACCTTGAGCGGGTCCTGGCCGGCGGCCGGCGCGACGAAGATGATGAATTGGTTGGGGTACTTCTCGCCCGGGAAACCGGTGCCGCACTGGATGCGCACCGCGATCTTCTTCTCCTTGACGAGCGACTTCTGGAGCCGCGCCCAGTCCCCGCCTCCCATCAGGTCGGCGAGCGCCTCGTAGGCCGGGTAGCGCGGATCGGTGGCCGCCGGGATGTGCCAGCCGATGAGGACCAGCGGCTGGGCCGCGTCCTCGAGGATCACGCGCCGCTCGGCGCGCTGCTCGGGCTCGACGGTGTCGATCGGCGGCGGCAGCGGCGCGTCGGAGAGGTCGCCGAAGTACTTCTCGGCGACCGTCTTGACCTCCGGCGTCGTCACGTCGCCCACGATCGCCACGGTCATGTTCTTCGCCACGTAGTGCCGGCGGAAGAACTCCTCGCCCTGGGTGCGGGTGAACGACTTGAGATCGGAGGGGTGACCGATGCCGCCGAAGCCGTAGGGATGCGCGACGTAGGAGGCGTGGATGAACTCGTCGATCAGCCGCCCGACCGGCGACGACTCGGTGCGCATGCGGCGCTCCTCGTACACGACGTCGCGCTCCTTGTAGAACTCGCGGAACACCGGGTGGCCCATGCGCCCGCCCTCCATGAGGGCCCACAGCTCGAGGCGGTTCGAGGGCAGCGAGTAGAAGTAGTCGGTGAAATCGTTGTGGGTCGAGGCGTTCCAGTTCTGCGCCCCGGCCTGCTCGATGACCTTCTGGAACTCGTTCGACACCACCAGCGCGTGCGAGGAGGTCTGGGCGTCGGCCAACGACCGCTCGAGCGAGCGCAGCCGCGTCGAGTCGGCGTGCGCGCCGCGGCGGCGCTCGTCGAGCACCGCCCCCCAGGCCGCCTCCTCGCGGTCGAGGAGCGGCTTCTCGGCGGCGTAGTCCTTCGTGCCCACGATCGCGGTGCCCTTGAACGCCATGTGCTCCATCATGTGCGCGAGCCCGGTGGTGCCGAGCCCGTCGTTGGCCGAGCCCGAATTGACGACGGTCTCGAAGCTGAACACCGGGGCCGCGTGGCGCTCGACGACGATGAACCTGAGCCCGTTGGCGAGCGTGAAGGACTGGACCTGCCGCTCGAGGTTCTCGAGCCCGGTGCGCGGCGGCGCGGGGGCACCCTTCGTGGCCGGCGCCGCCTTCGCGGCCTTCGCGGGCTTAGCGGCCTTGGGCGGCTTGGCCGGCTGGGTCGCCGGCGTGGCCCCGGGCGGGGTGAGCGTGCGCGCGCCCCGCGCGCCGGCCGCGCCCGCGAACACGAGGGCACAGAGGCACATCATCGGCGCGAGCCGCGCCGGACCCGGCAGCGGGCGCGGGTGGGAACCAGCGGCAACCCTTGGGCTCGACATGACTCCTCCTCTCAGACGCTGCGGGCCAGCAGGCGCGCCTTGTCGGTCCGCTCCCACGTGAACGACGCCTCGTGACGTCCGAAGTGGCCGTAGGCCGCGGTCGCGCGATAGATCGGCCGCCGCAGCTTGAGGTGCTTGATCAGCCCCTGCGGGGTGAGATCGAAGTGCCGGCGCACCAGCCGGGTCAGCTTCTCGTCGCTCACCTTTCCGGTGCGCTTGGAGTCCACCATGATGCTCACCGGCTGGGGCACCCCGATCGCGTAGGCGATCTGGACTTCGCAGCGGTCGCACAGCCCGCTCGCGACCAGGTTCTTGGCGACGTAGCGCGCGCCGTAGCAGGCCGAGCGGTCCACCTTGCTCGGGTCCTTGCCCGACAGCGCCCCGCCGCCGTGGCTGCCGACGCCACCGTAGGTGTCGACGATGATCTTGCGCCCGGTGAGCCCGGTGTCCGCCATCGGCCCGCCCTTGACGAACGAGCCGGTCGGGTTGATGTGGAACTTGATGGGCTTGCTGCGGTCGATGAGGCGCTTGGGCAGCAGCGGCATCACGACGTGCCGAATGATGTCGCGCTCGATCGTCGCGTGCTTGACGCCCGCGGCGTGCTGGCTCGACACCACGACCGTGTCGATCCGCACCGGACGGCCGTCGTCGTACTCGACCGTCACCTGGGACTTGCCGTCGGGCCGCAGGTAGGGCAGCTTGCGGCCGCGCCGCATCTGGGCGAGCCGCCGCGTGATACCGTGCGCGAGCATGATGGGCAGCGGCATGAGCTCCGGGGTCTCGCGGCAGGCGAACCCGAACATGAGCCCCTGGTCGCCCGCGCCCCCGCGATCCACGCCCATCGCGATGTCGGGCGACTGGTCGTCGATCGCGGTGATGACCGCGCAGGTGTGGCTGTCGAACCCGTAGTCGGCGCTGTCGTATCCGATCTCGCCGATCACCCTGCGGACCAGGCTCGGGATCTCGACGTAGCCGTGGCTCGTGATCTCGCCGGCGACCATCGCCAGGCCGGTCGTCACGAGCACCTCGCACGCCACGCGGCTGGTCGGATCCTGGGCGATGAGCGCGTCGAGCACGGCGTCGGAGATCTGGTCCGCGATCTTGTCGGGGTGGCCTTCGGTGACGGACTCGGAAGAGAACAGGTGACGGGCGCCCATGAAGCCTCTCCACGCGAAAGGTATGACACCTGGAACGCAGCCGGCGTGCCGCCGGGCGCGGGTTATCGGATGTGCACTTCGCTCGAGTCGCCGACGTTGACGCGGCGGAAGCCGCCGGTCACGACCGCGTTCTCCCCCACCACCGAGCCCTCGAGCAGGATGTCCTCGACCGTGGCGTTTTCGTTGACGATGGTGTCGCGCAGCACGGCGTTGCGCAGCCGCGCCCCCGCCGCCACCGAGACGTGCGGGCCCAGGACGCAGTGCTCGACCGTCGCGTCGGGCGCCACGAACACCGGGCCATCGGTCACCGAGCCAGGAATCGCGGGGCTGGGAGCGCGCTTGTCGAGCAGCACCCGGTTGGTCTCGAGCAGGGTCTCGGTCTTGCCGCAGTCGAACCAGCCCTCGACCGGGAAGGTGCCGATCACCTCCCCTTTCGACACCAGGATCTGCATCGCGTCGGTGAGCTGGAACTCGCCGCGGGTGCGGATGTCCTTCTGCTGAAGCTCGCGCAGCGCCTCGAACAGGGGACCGCCGCGGCTGAAGTAGTAGATGCCGGTGATCGCGAGATTCGAGGTCGGGTGATCGGGTTTTTCGACCAGGCGGGTGATGCGGCCGGCGGCGTCGCGCTCGACGATGCCGAAGCGGCGCGGGTCCGCGACCGCCTTGACCCCGATGCTGTTGGTTCCGGCCGCGAGCACGCTCTTCAGGTCCGCCTCGAAGATGGTGTCCCCCAGGACGATGAGCAGCGGGTGATCGTCGACGTGCGGCTCCGCGAGCGAGACCGCGTGGCCCAGCCCCAGGCGCTCCTCCTGCTCGACGTAGTCGACGTGGAGGTTGGCGTAGTGCCGGCTCACGTACTCGCGCACCAGCTCGCCCATGACGCCAATGACGAGCACGGCGCGCCGGATGCCGAGTGCGACCAGGTCGTCGAGGATGTAGGCGAGGATCGCCTTGCCCGCGACGTGGAGCAGCACCTTGGGCTGGGTGTGGGTATGGGGGCGCAGCCGGGTGCCCGCGCCCGCGACCGGGATGACCGCGATGACCTCACCCGGCATGGGCCGGTCCGGAGGTCGCGAGGCGCCGCTTGAACTCGTCGATGCTCGCGATCGGCGTGGGGTCCGCGCCGCCCAGGAGCGCCAGGTAGAAGCTCACGTAGTCTCCCCACAGGATCAGCCTCGCGACCCGCGCGATGCGGCCGCCGTCGCGTCCCTCGATCTCGTGCACGGTCGCGCCCTGGCGCCGCGCGAACTCGGCGGTCAGCGACAGTCGCGCCGCGACCTCCGGAGTGTCCTCGGGGTCGCGCAGCACGACGACCGCGGCCCGGTCCCGCACCGCACCGGGTCGCTCCCAGCCCACGATCTCGTTGTGGTTGAGCTCGGGGACAACCGCCGAATGGCCGAGCAGCTTAGCATTTTCGTGAAGCTGCTGCCTCCAGCGCAACCCCACCGGGCCGAGCCTTTCGGAGCCGCTGTAGATGAACGTCAGCCGGCCGTGGAGCGCGAGCGCAAGCCGCTTGGCGGGATTGCCGGCCGCGGCCGCCGCGGGCTCGAGCGCGCCATCCTCCCGACGCAACAGGCCCGCCGCCTCGCGCCAGCCCGGCGCCGGATCGTCACTCCATCCCAGGCGGTGGAGCAGCCCGGTGAGCGGCACCCAGCCGGAGTAGAGCGCCGCGCGCGGCGGTCCGGCGCCGGTGAGCGCGTGAACGTGCACGCCGTCCCGGCGGGCGGCGGCGGCGAGCGCTCCGCCGCGCGTGAGCACCAGGCGCGGGATGCCGCGCTCGCCCGCGTCGCGGTAGAGCGCCAGGGTTTCGCGGGTGTCGCCCGAGCACGACGAGAGCAGCACCAGCGAGCGCCGGGTCACGCAGGCCGGCCAGCGCGTCTCGCGCACGACCAGCAGCGGGTGCTCGAGCCGGTCGGCGAACAGCGCGGCCGTGAGGTCGGCCGCGATGGCGGAGCCGCCCAGCCCGCCCACCGCGAGCAGGTCGGGCTCGGGGCCCGGCAGCTTCCACGGCTCGGCCGCGACGCGCTCGAGCGCCGCTTCGATCTGGCGCGCCCCGCCGCCGATCAGGCCGGCCATCGCGCCGCTGTCGCGGGCGCCGTAGGGCGGCTCGAGCAGTCCCGGATCGGGGTCGGGGCTCACGAATCGACCCGGCGCGCGCTCAGGAAACCGGGCAGCGCCGGCTCGATCGAGCGCCTCAGCACCTGCTTGACCCCCGCGGCGCTGGGCTGGAGCAGCGCCTCGCGCGCGATCGCCTCGGCGTCGGAGCGCCGCACGCTGCGGATCGCCGCCTTGACCCGCGGCAGGTCGAAGGTCGTCATGCTGAGCTCGTCCGCGCCCATCCCGACCAGCAGCACCGCGGTCATGGGATCGCCCGCCATCTCGCCGCACACGCCCGCCCAGCGGCCGGCGGCATGCGCGGCGGCGAAGGTGTGGCGGATGCTGCGCAGCACCGCGGGGTCGAGCGGTTCGTAGAGGTCCGCGAGCCGCTCGTTGTCGCGGTCCATCGCCAGCGTGTACTGAGTCAGGTCGTTGGTGCCGATCGAGAAGAACTTCGCGTGCTCGGCCAGCTCCTCGGCCATCCACACCGCGCTCGGGGTCTCGATCATGATCCCGATCTCGAGCTCGGGATCGAACGGGATGCGGGCGCGGGCGAGCTCCCGGGCCACCCCGGCGCACAGCTCGTTGGCGCGCAGCAGCTCGTCGAGGCTCGAGATCATCGGGAACATGAGCCGCACGCGGCCGTGGGCGCTGGCGCGATAGATCGCGCGCAGCTGGGTGCTGAACAGCTCGGGATGATGGAGCGCGAAGCGGATGCCGCGCCAGCCCAGGAACGGGTTGGTCTCGTGCGTCATGCCCAGGTACGAGGCGACCTTGTCGCCCCCCAGGTCCATGGTGCGGAAGATGACCGGGCGCGGCGCGAGCTTCTCGGCCACGCCGCGGTACGCCTGGTACTGCTCCTCCTCGCTCGGCAGCTCCGGGCGGCCGAGGTAGAAGAACTCGGTGCGGAACAGCCCGACGCCGTCGGCCCCGGTCGCGAGCACCTGCTCGACGTCGCCCGGCAGCTCGATGTTGGCGCCCAGCTCGATGCGCCGCCCGTCGAGCGTCACCGCGGGCTCGCCGTGGATGCCGAGCAGGGTGCGGTCCTCGGCTTCGAACGCCTCGCGGCGCGAGACGTAGAACGCCTTGCGCGCCGGGTCCGGGGCGAGCTCGAACTCGCCCGCGTATCCGTCCACCGCGCCGATGTCGCCCGGCTTGACGTGCTGCATGATCCCGCGCAGGTTGACGACCGCCGGAATGCCGCGCCCGCGCGCCACGATGGCGCAGTGCGAGCTGCGCGAGCCGGTCTCGGTGACGAAGCCCAGCACCTTGGTGCGGTCGAGCTGCGCCGCGTCGCTCGGGGACAGGTCGTGCGCGACCAGCACCGACGGCCGGTCGAGGGCCATGGCGGCGCGCGGCCCGTCGCCGAGCAGGTAGCGCAGCACCCGGCGCTCGACGTCGAGCACGTCGGCGCGGCGCTCGCGCAGGTACTCGTCGTCGAGCTGCTCGAGCCGGGTCGCGACCGCGCTCATATAGCCGCGGAACATGATGCCGGCGTTGCGGCCCTCCTCCCGGATCCCCTTCTCGACCGCGCGCTTGAGCTCCGGGTCGTCGAGGATGAGCAGGTGGGCGTCGTAGATCTGCGCCTCCGACTTGCCCAGCTCGGCGGCGATGCCGTCGCGGATCCGGGTGAGGTCGTGGCGCGAGGCCTCGAGCGCGGCGTGGAAGCGCTCGATCTCGCGCGCCACCCCGGCCGGCGGGATGCGGATGTCGCGCACCGACAGTTCCTCTCTCTCGAAGCGCACCACCGGCCCGATGCCGATCCCGGGCGAGGCGGGGATGCCCGTGAACTTCATGGCTCCTCTCCGAACTTGCCGTCCACCAGCCCGCGCAGCGCCGTGACCGCGGCATCCTCGTCGGGGCCCACGGCGCGCACCCGGATCGTGCTGCCGGCCTCGGCGGCCAGGTCGATGACCCCGAGAATGCTCTTGCCGTTCACTTCCTTGTCGTCGCGGCTCACGAAGATCTCCGACTTGAACTTGCCCGCGACCCGGACGAACAGCCCGGCCGCGCGCACGTGGAGCCCCTGGACGTTGCGGATCACGAGCTCGGCTTCGATCACGCGCTCCCCCGCCCGGCGCGGACGTTCAATGGAACACCGTCGAGAGCAGACACAGGGCCCCCACGCCCAGCGCCCATTCGGTCGGCGAGGGCCGGCCGCGCTGGGCGCCCACCAGTCCGACCCCGAGCCCGGCGAGCAGACACACCTGGAACACGATCGGCCGCGGCACCCCGCCGGGCACGAGCATCGTCGCCACGATCACCCCCGTCAGCCCGGCGCCCAGCACCCCGAGCCAGCGCGTCAGGAGCGTCAGCCGGTGGCGCAACGGATCGCCGAGGACCGCCGGCCCGAGCCGGTAGCCCCATCCCACCCCCAGCATGCGCACCCCGAGGTGGACGATGTTGTAACACAGCCACAGGGCGAGCGCCCCCTGGACCGGTCCCGCGGGCGCCAGCAGCACCCCCAGACCGGCCGCGAACGGGCGCAGCGTGAACCAGAACAGCGGGTCGCCGAGGGCCGCCGCCGAGGAGCCCAGGACGCTCTTGACCCGGGCGATGGCCTCCGCGTCCGGCCCCTCGCCGGCGGCGCGCCGCTCCTCGAGACGCGCGACCGCGCCCAGGGCGAGCGAGGCGAGGGTGGGCTGGGTGTTGAAGTAGGCGGTGTGCTCGGCCAGCCGCTCGCGCCGCAGCGCCGGGTCGGGGTAGAAGCGCGCAAGCGCCGGCTCGAGGGCCCAGGCCCAGCCGATGCCCTGCTGGCGCTCGTAGTTGAAGGTCGCCTGGAGCAGCGCCGCCCGGAAGGCCATCCGCCACAGGTCGCGCCGCCGCAGGGGCGCCACCTCAGCGCCCTCCCACGATGAGCACCAGCCACGCCCCGATGAGGGCGAAGCCGAACACCGCGGCCCGCGCCAGCCGGCGCTGGAAGAAGGCGTTCATGACCTGGGCGAGCCCCAGGCCGATCCACAGCGGCTGCGCCAGTGTCCAGGCGCGAGAGAGCCGCAGCGACTCGTGGGCGACGAGCGGCCCCAGCGCCCACACGCCGAGCGCGAGCCCGACCGAGGTGACGGCGACGCCGACGGCGAACGCGAACGCCACGCCCGCCCACTGGGCCGCCGCCAGGGCGCCGCCCTGCCCGCGGCGCAGCTCGGCTTCGCACCAGCGGCTCAGGCCCTCGTTGCGGCGCCGCTGCCACCTGATGAGCGGCACGCCAGCGACGGCGCTCGCGAGGCCGGCGAGCGAGCCCAGGAGCGCGCTCGCCTCGCGCGCCAGGGCGTAGGGCTGCTGGGTCGCAAGCGCAAGCGCGACCGAGGCGCCGATGACGCCGCCGCTCGCGTAGTCCTCGGGCGTGCGCGCGCCCACCGGCAGCGTGCTCGCCGCGATGAGCTGGAGCACGACCCCAACCTCGATCGCGGTGTGCCAGTCCACCCACAGCAGGCCCACCAGGGTCGCGGTCACGAGGGGCTGGGAGAGCATCGTCTGCCCGAGCGGCACGGCATCGAGCGCGGCGAGCCCGCCGAGGAGAACACTCCCGAGCACGGCCAGATTCACGCCCGCGCCCCCTGGGCGGGACGTGCGGAGGTCCGGTGGGCCGGCGCGAGCGCGAGGCGGAAGCGCACGCGCTCGGGACGGCCGGACTCGAGGATCAAAGCGACCCGGTAGCGCGCCTCGATCCCCTGGAACAGGCGCTCGGCTCCCGCCTCGGAGAGCGAGACGGTCTCGATCGGCGCGCGCCGGAAGCCGCAGGCCCGATCACAGGTCACGGTCAGGCGGCGGTCGGCCCAGCCGTCCACGAAGGCGGTCGCGAGCACGCCCTCGCGGGCGGCCTGGGCTCCGAAATGCGGCGGATCGTCGGGCTGCCCGTCGATCTCGACGAAGCGGTCGGCGGCCCGCGGGACGTGGAGCCCGAGGTTGAGCTCGACCTCGAGCGCCCCCTGTCGGGGCCGCGACGAGGTTGGGGTATAGGTTGTTTCGAGGGTTTCGTCATCCGCGCGGGCGTAGCGTTTCTCGATCCCCGGGGCTTCGCCCTCGCCGAGTACCAGCCGCAGCTCCGAGCTGGCCGCGTGCTCGAATCCATAGCGCTCCAGCCCCCAGTCGTGCTGTATCCCGGCCTCGCTCCAGCGGTCGAGGAACGACGCTCGTCCGCGCGTGTCGTAGTGTTCGACCAGGGCGGCGATCCCAGGCTCCTTGAGCCGGATCGCGGCGTGAATGGACTCACCCTCGCCGCCGCCGAGCGCCGCGTCGCGCAACCGGGCGTGGTAGTACTCGGGCCGCCGGGCCAGCGTGTCGCCGCAGTTCCAGCCCCGCACGCGGTCGTCGAGGGCCCATAGGGCGCCCCCGCGCGCCGTGACCCACGCCGCCCACCCCGGGGTCTCGAGCAGCGCGTCCTCGTCGCCGTCCAGATCGAGGTCGCCACGCTCGACCCGGACCGCGTCCCCGCCCAGGAACGACTCGGCCGCGATCAGCTCGTGCCAGGCCGCGGCGCGCAGGTGGGGCAGGTAGAGCCCGCCGAAGACTCCATGCCAGTACACGTCGTTGCACTGGGCGCGCCACAGATGCTCGCGCGCCGCCTCCCACCCCTTGCGCTTGCGCGCGCCGGCGGCCTGGAGCAGCCGTGAAGCGCGCGCGGCGCGCTTGTGCATGCGGTTCGCCTCGGGGTAGCGCGCGAGGAATCCACGCCAGTGGCCGCCACG
>JBGQIE010000062.1:0-15488 GCA_041498315.1 Candidatus Eiseniibacteriota bacterium | reverse complement strand
TGCAGCCGCTCGTCTTCGACCACCTGGTCCCATTTCTTCTTGCGCCATTCGCGCAGGTTCTTCGCCAGCGTGTCGGTCTTCACGTACGCGAGCCAGCGGCCGTCCGGCGACCAGCGCACCTCGCCCACGGCTTCGTCGTAGCTTCCGAACGCCCACGGGTCGCCGCCCTCGAGCGACAGCAGGTAGATGGCGGGCCGGGCCTCGTCGCCGGTGGCGCGCGTGGCGACGAAGGCGATCGTGTCGCCGCCCGGCGAGAAGGTGGGCGAGAAGTCGTTCTTGGGATGGCGCGTCAGACGCCGCGCCCCGCCGGTGGCGGGATCGACCAGCCACAGATCCTGGTTGCCGGTGTTTTCCGCGGTGTCGGGCGCGTTGACGACGAACGCGAGCCGCCGGCCATCCGCCGACCAGGTGAGATCCGAGATCGAGCTCATGGTCAGCGCGTGCTCGAGGGTGAAGGGCCGGGGCGGAGCCCGGCGCGGGGTGGGGGCGGCCGCGACGATGGCGGCCAGGGCCGCGAGGATCGCAAGTCGGCGGGCGAGTGCGCGCGCGAAACGGGCCATCGGGAGCTCCGGGGAGAGGGGAATCACGGAACGGCGGGCAGCATATCCGCCGGACTCGAGGCGCGCCAGGACCGGGTGAGCCGGGCGGAGCACGGGACGGCCAACCGCGACCCGGCCGGGCGCGGAGGCGCGCCCGGCACGGGTGCGGATCAACGTCCCTTGCGGCTGGACTTGCGAGACTGCGAATCCTGGGACTTGGGGGCAGCCTTCGGTGTCCGGGGCGTGGGCACCTTCGCGATCACCCGCTGCGCCACCGCGTGGCCGTCCTCGTCACGGTAGTACACCGTGACGCGGGCGTCCTTGTCGACCGCGGCGCTCAGCGTCAGCGCCGCGTCCTTCGTGAACACCATCGAGCGGGGGTTCTTGCCGCGCTTCTCGACCGTCAGGCTGGTGCGGTCGAGCGACGTGACGTAGCCCGTGAACTGACGGACCGCGTTGCGGCTCTTCGGGGCGGGAGCCTCGGCCTGCGCTGCGTCCGCGGCCGGGGCGTTCGCCGACTTCGCCGCCGACTGCGCGGCGAGCGGCGTGCCCGTCAGCGCGAGTGCCGCGCCGAGGGCGAGCAACATCCGACCCTGCTTCATCCTCCTCACCTCCCTTCGTCACCTCGGGAGCAGGGCGGCGGAATGCTAGGCGGCGTGATGCGGCGGGTCAAGGATTTCGTGGCGGATGCGCGGAGGCTCACGCGCTGTCCACGGCGCTGACGGCGGTGGACACGCCGCGGACGGCGCTAGCTCGCCTTGACGCGCGCGAGCACCAGGCTGGGCGTGCGCAGCAGGATCTCGAGCGGCGTGCCGCTCGCGCGCGCCACGTCGTGCTCGCGCGCGGGACGGAATGCGAGGTAGGACATGCCGTCGGCGGCGCGGTGCTCGGCGAGTGTCGTGGCGAGCGTGTCGGCGATCACGAAGTTGTGCCCGCCGTAGATGCGAAGCGAGGGCGGCGGCGCCTCGGCGAGCACCAGCGGGGCGAGCGGCGGCGCGACCGCCTCGAACGCCTCGGCCACGCCGCGGGCGCTCAGGTAGCTCTCCATCGCCGGCACCACCCGCACGCTCATGACCGGCGCGCCCAGCGCGACCGGCAGTGCGAACAGCGCCGCGGCGAGCCGGCGGCGCCCCATGAACTCGGCGAGGAACGGCGCCCACGAAGTCAGGAACAGGAGCGTGGCGAGCAGCCGCAGCTCGGGCTCCGCGCCGCGGATCCGCGAGGCCGCGAGCGCGAGCATCACGGCGGCGGCACTCCCGACCAGGACGAGCATGCGGACCGCGCCCGCGAGCGGACGCGCCACTCGCGCCGGGTCCTCGAACAGGTGGTCGAGGAAGCGGCCGCACAGGAGCGCCGCCGCGGGCAGGGCCGGAAGCGCCGCCGGCAGCGGCGGGCCGGGGTAGAGCGCCACCGGGACCAGGGCCGCGAACAGGCAGGTGATGAAGTAGTGGGCGGCGGCCTCCTCGTTCTGCTCGCGCGACACCGGGTCGACGCCCGGGCGCTCCCGCGTCTCGTGCAGGCTGCGCAGCACCGGGCGGCGCACCGGGCGCCACCAGGTCGCGGCGTGGAGCAACGAGGACGGCAGCAGCGCGCTCCAGGGAAAGAAGCCCACGACCAGGAACGAGATCGAGAGCACCGGCCCCGCGTACCAGGGCCCGGGGGTCTCGACCGCGTAGGGAAAGAAGAGCGCGTGGCGGAGAAACTCGGCGCCGTGACGCTCGATCATGGCCCCGTACCACGGCAGCGCGATGCCGGCCATGATCGCGAGCCCCGCGAGGGGGCGCGCGCGGCGCCAAGCCTCGTGCGAGCGTGTGAGCCCGAGGTAGAGGGCGAGGGCCCCGAACGGCCACAGCGCCGCGAGCGGGCCCACGCTCACCAGCGCCGCACCCAGCGCGCCGTAGGTGACGATGAGCCGCGCGTCGCGGCCCGCGCTCCGCCCGAACACCGCGTCGGCGAGCCCCGCCGCGCCCACCCAGCCCAGCAGCGTGCCGAGCAGCTGGGTGCCGTCGGTGCGGGCGGCGAGCGGGAGCGCGAGTGTGGTGACCAGCACCGCGGCCGCGAACCACGCCGCGCGCAGGCCGAAGTGCCGCGCCCCGAGCGAGGCGGTGCCGAGGAGCAGGAACACCGCGAACACGGCGCGTATCTGGCGCGAGCGCAGCGGCGAGGCGGGCGAGAGCTGCCGGGCCAGCACCTCGGGCGCGTACGCCAGCACCGGCTTCTCGTAGAGCGCGGCGCGGCCGTAGAGCGGGGTGAGCGCCTCGCGCCGCCTCAGCATCTCGCGGGCGACTTGGGCGTCACGCGCCTCGCGCCAGTCGAGGTAGCCCACGCGGTCGAGCCCCAGGAACAGCACGGCGACGCACAGCGTGGCGAGCACGACCGGGGCGAACCGCATGGTCGCGGCAGGTTAGCATGCAGGCGCGGATCGTGGGCGGCGGGTCAGCTCGCGTCGCGCTCGATGTCGAAGGCGAGCCCGGGGCGGGCGGCTCGACCCGTCATTGACCCGCGCCGCGGCGCGCGGGTAGCCTGAAGGTTCGCACGTCCTGAGCCCGGATCCCGCCTGCCCGGAGAGACGCCATGGCCACCGTCACCAGGGAATCGCTCCCGCCCGTCCGGGGACACGACGCCAACCTCGCCGACCACACCGAGGCGTGCCGGACCTTCGACTGGAAGGAGGTCGAGCGCGAGTTCGACTGGCACCGCACCCACAAGGTCAACATGGCGCACGAGGCCATCGACCGCCACGCTCGCACCGCGCGCAAGAACAAGCTGGCGCTGATCTACCACGACGGCGAACGCACCGAGAAGTACACGTTCGAGGACCTCATGCGGCTCTCGAGCCGGTTCGCGAACGCGCTCACCCGTCTCGGGGTCAAGCGCGGGGACCGGGTGTTCGTCTATCTCCCGCGCCGCGCCGAGACCTACATCGGCATCCTCGGCATCCTCAAGCTCGGCGCCATTCCGAGCCCGCTGTTCGAGGCCTTCATGGCCGACGCGGTGCGCGACCGCATGCAGGACGCGCAGGCGGTGGCGCTGCTCACCACCCCGTCGCTGCTCGAGCGCGTGCCCGAGAAGGATCTGCCCGATCTCAAGCACGTCGTGCTCGTGGGCGGGCACAGCGACCGGACCGGGCACTACCGCTCCTGGGACCGGGAGATGGAGAAGTCGGCCGACCACTTCGAGCCGGTGTGGCTCGAGCGCGAGGATCCGCTCATCCTCCACTACACCTCGGGCTCGACCGGAAAGCCCAAGGGCGCGCTCCACGTCCAGAACGCGATGATCGGGCACTTCCAGACCGGCCGCTGGGTGCTCGACCTCAAGGAAACCGACACCTACTGGTGCACGGCGGATCCCGGCTGGGTGACCGGCACCTCGTACGGGATCTTCGCGCCCTGGCTCAACGGGGCGACCAACGTGGTGCGCGGCGGGCGCTTCGACGCCGAGGGCTGGTACAAGACCATCGAGGAGCTGCGCGTCACGGTCTGGTACTCGGCGCCCACCGCGTTCCGCATGCTCATGGCGGCGGGCGAGAGCGTCGCGGGGCGCTTCGACCTCTCGAGCCTGCGCCACGTGCTGTCGGTGGGCGAGCCGCTGAACCCCGAAGTGGTGCGCTGGGGGTGGCGCGTCTACCAGCGGCGCATCCACGACAATTGGTGGATGACCGAGACCGGGCACCAGCTCATCTCGAACTACCCCTCGATGGCGATCCGGCCCGGCTCGATGGGCAAGCCGATTCCCGGCGTCGAGGCCGCGATCCTCGACGAGCATGGCCAGCCGGTGCCGCCCGGCACCCTGGGCCTGCTGTGCATCAAGGCCGGCTGGCCCGGGATGATGCGGCAGATCTGGAACAACCCGGCGCGCTACCAGGAATACTTCCGGTTCCCGGGCTGGTATTTCTCGGGCGACACCGCGCACACGGACGAGGACGGCTACTTCTGGTTCGAGGGGCGCGCCGACGACGTCATCAACACCGCCGGCGAGCGCGTCGGGCCGTTCGAGGTCGAATCGGCGCTGGTGTCGCACCCCGCGGTGGCCGAGGCGGGCGTCATCGGCAAGCCCGACGAGCTGCGGGGCCAGATCGTCAAGGCGTTCGTCTCGCTGCGCGCCGGCTTCAGCCCGAGCGAGGAGCTCAAGAAGGAGATCGCGGCCCACGTCAAGAAGCACCTCGCCGGGCACGCCGCGCCACGGGAGATCGAGTTTCGCGACAAGTTGCCGAAAACACGCTCGGGGAAGATCATGCGCCGCGTCCTCAAGGCCTGGGACCAGGGCCTGCCGGTCGGCGACCTGAGCACCATGGAGGATTGAGGGCCGTCCCATGACGAAACAGAGCGCGATCCACAACGGCATCGGCGACGAAGCGCTCCGGGCGAAGACCGGCCGGACCTGGGCGCGGTGGTTCACGATCCTCGACCGCGCCGGCGCGCGCCAGATGAAGCACGCCGCGATCGCGGCTTATCTTAACCGGGAGCGGGGCGTGCCCGGCTGGTGGTGCCAGATGGTCGCGGTGGGCTACGAGCAGGCGCGCGGGCTGCGCGCGAAGCACGAGCGCCCCGACGGCTTCGAGATCAGCGTGAGCCGCACCGTCGCGGCGCCGGCCACGGCGCTGTTCGACGCCTGGCAGGACGCGCGCACCCGCCGCCGCTGGCTGCCCCGGGCCGCGATCGTGATCCGCCGGGCGACCCGGCCCAAGTCCATGCGCATCACGTGGAGCGACCGCAAGACCAGTCTCGAGGTGAACTTCTACGCCAAGGGCGCGGGCCGGGGGCAGGTGGTGGTGCAGCACTCGAAGCTCCCCGACGCGAAGGCCGCGGCGAAGATGAAGGGGACCTGGGGTCGGTCGCTCGACCGCCTGCGCGCCATGCTGGAGGCCTAGTGCCGTTGAAGACCGGTGAGGATCGGCTGAGCCAGGCCAAGTTCACGACCATCGCCCATCGCGACCACGCGATCTGCAATCCCATCAGCGCCGAGAAGATCGAGCGGCTGTTCGCGCTGCTCGATCTGCCCGCGGACGCGCGCGTCATCGACGTGGGGTGCGGCAAGGCCGAGATGCTGCTGCGCCTGATCGGGCGCTTCGGATGCACGGCGATCGGGGTGGACATGAACCCGCACTTCCTCGCCGAGGCGCGGGCGCGCGCCTTCGACCAGGGCGTCTCGGGACAGCTCGAGCTGCTCGAGGGCGACGTCACCAAGATGAAGCTCGCGACCGAGGCGTTCGACGCCGCGCTGTGCGTGGGCGCGACCCACGCCTACGGCGATCTCGCGGCCGCGCTCAAGGGCCTGCGCGCGCTGGTCAAGCCGGGCGGCAAGATCATCGTGGGCGATGGCGTGTGGATGCAGAAGCCCGACCTCGCCTATCTCAAGTCCCTGGGCGCCAAGCTCACCGACTACACCGACCACGCCGGCAATGTCGCCGCCGGCATCGCCGAGAAGCTGGTCTACCTCTACTCGGTGGTCGCCGATCAGGACGACTTCGACCACTACGAAGGGCTCTACAACCGCGCGGTCGAGACCTGGTGCCTCGAGAACCCGCGCGACCCCGACGTGGCGGCCGCGCGCGAGCGCATCCGTGGCTGGCGTGACGCCTACCTCAAGTGGGGCCGCGAAACGCTCGGCTTCGCGGTCTACCTGTTCCAGAAATGACGGTGCGCGGGGCCTACTCGCCCGCGCGCACCTGCCGCTTGTACGCCGGACGCGCGGGCTTGCGCGGCGGATTGCGCTTGAGCTGGTCGAGGCTGTACTCGATCGCGCGCTCGAGCTGCGGGTCGTGCCCCGCGACCAGGTCGGCCGGCGCGTTCTCGACCTCGATGTCGGGATCGACGCCGTGGTTCTCGATCGTCCAGTGCCCGCCGGTGTCCCACATGCCGAAGTCGGGCATCGTGACCGAGCCGCCGTCCACGAGCGGCAAGTCGTGGCTGATGCCCACGAGCCCGCCCCAGGTGCGCTTGCCGATCACCGGACCGAGCCCGGCGAGCCGGAAGTAGTACGGGAACGCGTCCCCGCCCGGGCCGGCGTACTGGTTGATGAGGATGCACTTGGGTCCGTCGATCGCGGTGGGCGGGGTGCGGAAGTCCTCGCCGTCGCGGGTGGACCAGTAGGCGATGGTGGTGCGGCGCAGGCGGTCGATGAAGAAGTCGGGGATGAAACCGCCGCCGTTGAAGCGCTCGTCGACGATGATGCCCTGTCGGTCGACCTGCGGGTAGTACTGCTTCGTGAACTCGGTGATCCCCGCCATCGCGGTGTTGGGCACGTGGATGTAGGCGATGCGGCCGCCGGTCGCCCGCGCCACCTTCTCGCGGTTGGCGCTCACCCACGCCGTGTAGCGCAGCGGCGCCTCGCTCCTGACCGGCTTCACCGTAAAGATGCGCGGCCGCGGGTCGTTCGGGGAGGAGCCCACCGTGATGCGCGTGAGCCTGCCGGTGGTGCCCTCGAAGGCGGCGTAGAGGTTCTCGGGGGCGCGCAGCGGCCGGTCGTTCACCGCGAGCAGGTATTCCCCGGGACGGACGTTGACGCCCGGCTCCCCGAGCGGCGCGGCGTCCTTGCCGTTCCAGTCGCGCTGGCGGTAGACGGTCGCGAACTTGTAGCGCCCGCTCCCGGCGTCGAGCTCGTAGTCGGCGCCCAGCAGGCCGATGTCCACCTTCGGCACTTCGGGGCTGTCGCCCCCGCCGACGTAGGTGTGCGAGGTCGAGAGCTCGCCGATGAGCTCGCCGAGGATGTAGTTGAGGTCGCTGCGGTGGGCGACGTAGGGCACGAGCTGGCGATAGCGCTCGCCGATCGCCTTCCAGTCGAGCCCGCCCATGGCGGGGTCGTAGTAGAAGTCGCGTTCGAGCCGCCAGGCCTCGTTGAACATCTGCATCCACTCCTGGCGCGGGTCGACGGTCGCCATGAGCTTCCCGGCCTCGATCTTGCCGTCGCCCGACTTCTTGCCGGCCGCGGTCTCGACGATGCCGAAGGTCTCGCCCGACTTGTAGAGGATCTTGCCGCCGTCCTTCGAGGGCACGACGCGCGTGTCCACACCCTCGATGACCGTCTTGTCCTCGCGCTTCGCGAGGTCGAACACGTGGACCGCGCCGGTGCCGGCGCCGTTGGCGTCCGGGTCGGGCTCATCGAGCGCTAGGTAGATCAGCTTGTCCTTGAACGCGTGGAGCCCGGTGTAGCGCCCGGCGGGAATCGGCAGCTCGGCGACCCGGTCGCTGAGCCCCGCCAGCTCGATCGTGGTTCCGCCCGCGTCCTTGGCGGCGGCGCCCTTCTTGGCGCCCGCCTCGGGCTTGGCGCCCTTGTCGCCGGCGTCCTTGCCGCCCTCGCCCAGCTCCTCGTCGCTCTCGGGCGCGGCCGGTGACTTCATCGTGTCGCGCAGGCTCACGGCGTAGATCTTGTCGGTGCGGGCGTAGGGGAAGGTGTACTCGAAGGCGAACGTCGGCAGGTCCACGGCGCGCCGCGAGATGAAGTAGAGCCAGCGCCCGTCGGGGTCGAACGACGGCGAGAGGTCGTCGGTCATGCCGTCCGAGATCGTCGTCGTGCGGCCGTTGGCGAGCGAGACCAGCGCGATCCGGTTGAAATTGTTCGCGCCCTGGCTGGCCCAGGCGAGCCAGCGCGAGTCCCCCGACCAGTCGAACTGGGTGATCTCGGCGTACTCGCTCTTGTCCACCTTAGTGAGCTGGCCGCTCGCGACGTCGCAGATCCACAGCGTGCGCGTCTTGTCGGAGAACGCCAGCTTCTTCGAGTCGGGCGACCACTGGGGCGGGAAGCGGAAGGTGGCGCCGCCGCGCGTGACCTGGCGCGGGGCCGAGGTGCCGTCGCTGGCGACGACGTGGAGTTCGTACTCGCCGCTGGCGTCGGACAGGTAGGCGATCCACCGTCCGTCGGGCGACCACGCCGGATCGCGCTCCCGGGCGTCCGGCGTGCGCGTGAGGTTGCGGACGTCGCCCTTCTCGGCCGGCACCGTGAACAGGTCGCCGCGGGCCTCGAGCACGGCGCGCTTGGCGGAGGGCGAGAGCGACCAGCTGGTCGTCCACTTCGCGACGTTGCGGTACTCGGCGCGCGCCGCGGGCTTGTCGTCCGGGACCATGACCCGGATCTTGGTGAGCTTCTCGTCGGGCAGGTCCATGACGTAGAGGTAGCCGCCGTTCTCGAACACGATGCTGTTCGTGCCGGCGCTCGGCCACTTCACGTCGTAGTCCTCGAAGTGGGTGACCTGGCGCCGCGTCCGCTGGTCCACGTCCCAGGCCCACAGGTTCGCGCGCCGTCCGCCCTGGTCCGAGCAGTAGTAGATCGTGTGCCCGACCCACATCGGCCACTCGTCCGCGCCATCCCAGTCGGTGATCTTCTCCGAGCGGTTGGCCTTGAAGTCGTAGACCCAGATGTCGGGCGCGTTGCCGCCGCGGTAGCGCTTCCAGGTGCGGTTGTCGTAGCTCGGCGACACGAACGCCAGCCGGTTGCCGTCGGGCGAGTAGGAGGCGTAGCCCCCGGTGGGGAGCGGGAGCATGCGCTCGAATCCGCCGGCCGCCGGGACCAGGAAGAAGCGGTCGTAACGCTGGATCGCCGAGGCGCGCCGCGAGCGGATGAGGATGGACTTGCCGTCGGGGGTCCAATCGGCGACCTGGTCGGGGTCGGGGTGCCAGGTGAGGCGCGTCGGCTCGCCGCCCTCGACCGGCACCTTGTAGGCGTCGATGTTGCCGTCGTACTCGGCGGTGAACGCCACGGTGCGGCCGTCGGGGGAGAGCTTGGGGAAGCGCTCGAGCCCCTCGTGCGCGGTGAGGCGCGCCGCGACGCCGCCCTCGCGGGGCACGGTCCACAGGTCGCCGGCGTAAGCGAACACGATCGTGCCGCCCTCGATGTCGGGCTGCCGCATGAGGCGGCACTCCTCGAGGGCCGCGGCGGGGGTGGCGAGGCGCGCGAGCCCGGCGAGGGCGAGCGCGACGGCGAAGTGCAGGGACCGGCGGGACATGGGGAGGACCCTCCAGGAGGCTACGAACCGCGTTGCGAGCGCGGCATTCTCGGGCGGGGCGCAGGCGGGGTCAACCGGGCGGCGACCGCCGCAGCAATCCGGGGTCCGGGCGCGCGTTGCGATTCGCCCGGCGGGTCCCGGGGCGGGGGGGACCGCCGGGCCTGCCCCAAACCGACACAACCCGGCAGCGCGCAAGGCTTTTGACTCCTCAAGGCGGCCGCCGGCCGCGCCGATAAAGCAAGGGACATTCGCTCCGGGACGAGACCCATGGAGTCGGGACCACGCATGAGCAAAATCGGCGCACCACAGGGAGAGGAAGCGCCCGTCCGCGAATACACCGCGGAGGAGCAGGCGGCCATCAAGGCCGCCGGCGCGTGGATCAACCTGCTCTCGCGCACCCTCAAGACCTGCCGCCTCTACGACGGCTCGAACCCCACGGTGGCCCGGTTCCGCGACGAGCTCTCCGCCTCGCTCGACCATCTCACCGAGGAGCATGGGGCGCTGACCTTCAAGATCACGTCCGACGACGTGCTCTTCCTGGACACCTCGATGTACCCGGCCAAGGCGCGCGACGACAGCCTGGCGCTGCCCTTCTACCGCGACGGGATCCACGCCATCACCTTCCATCCCGGCGTCGAGCACCGCGAGACCGACGCGCTCGTGGATGCGCTCATCAAGGTGACCGGCCAGAACGTCGGCGACGACGACCTGGTCACGCTCCTGTGGGAGGCGCAGCTCAGCCATATCGAGATGGAATACGTGCCGGCGGAAGGCGACCTGGGCGTGAGCGTGGGGGCCGAGGTGGCCTCACCTGTGCCCTGGCCGCAGAGTCAGGCCGGCGGCAGGGACGACTCCACCGACGGCGCGAGCGGCGCGGGCACCACGGCCACGGACGGGGGCCAGACCTCGCGCTCCGACGACTGGAGCACCGGGGACCTCACGATCGAGGTCGAGGCGGCGTTTGCCGAGCTCGAGACCCTGATGGCGGGTGAATCCCGGCGGTTCGTGGCCGAGCACGAGGCCGAGCACGCCCAGTCGCTGGTCGACTCCGCGATCGCGATCGCCAACGCGTGCCTGGCCACCAAGGTCCAAGCGTCGGACCGCGACGAGCTCGCGCGCTTCCTGCCGCGCGCGCTGCGCCAGTCGGTCGGCGACGGGGCGTGGCGCCAGGCGGCGGCCACCCTGGAGTTGCTCGTCCGCTGCGAGAGTCGCGAGTGGGCCGCCGAGACGTTCGCGCAGGAAATCCTGCAGCCGATCTCGATCTCGGCCGCGGTCGTGATGCTCGATCAGCAGGACGCGGCGTCGGTCAGGGAATTCGTCCAGTTCGCCCGCGCGCTGGGCGAGCCGGCGGTCGATCTGCTCAACCTGATCCTGGGCGAGAGCAAGGTGCGCCGCACCCGCCGGCTGCTCGCCGAAGCGGTCACCGAACTGTGCCGCGGCAATCCCGAGCGGCTCGCGCCCTGGCTCGCGGACCCACGCTGGTACGTGGTGCGCAACATCATCCACATCCTGGGCTGGATCGGCGGCCCCTCGATCGTCGGGCTGCTCCAGACCGCGTCACGCCACCCGGAGCCCAAGGTCCGGCACGAGGTGGTCTCGGCGCTCGGGCAGCTCGATCTCAAGCTGTCGCGTCCGCTGCTCATCAAGATGCTCGACGGCGCGACGTCGCGGCTGTTCAGCCTGATCCTCCACCAGCTCTCCTCGCGGCGCGACTCGGCGACCGCGCGGCTGCTCATCGGCTACCTGCAGGACCCCAAGTTCGAGCAGCGGCCGATCGAGGAGAAGCGCGCGATCTACTCGGCGCTGTCGGCGACCGGTGGCGACGACATCCTTCCCGAGCTCGAGGCCGAACTGCTCAAGGGCAACTGGTTCACGCGCACGCAGGAGACGCACCGCCAGGCCATCGCGCGCTGCATCGCGCGACTCGGGACGCCGGCGGCGAAGGAGATCCTCGATCGCGGCGCCCGTTCCAAGCGCAGCGCGGTGCGCAAGGCCTGCGAGGACGCGCTGGCCGGCGTCCATGCGGGCGAGGACGTGGTGCGGCCCGAGCCCAAGCCGGACGAGGAGGAGGATTCGGATGACTGAACCCGGGGTCGCCAAGGGGGGTCATGGCGCCGACGATGCGTTCATCCAGGAAATCGGGCCGCCGTTCCTGACCCGGCTCTACGGCCTGTTGCGCGCCGCCCGCCTCTACAGCGTCTCGAACCAGGCGGTCCAGCGCCAGCTCCAGGAGTTCGTCGGCTTGATGCTGCGCACGCTCGAGGAGGAGACCGAGATCTCGCTGGTGACCGCGTCGGGCTACTTCTACCTCAACAACGTGCGCATCAAGGCCCAGGCGGCGCTGCTCACCGTCTACCACTCGCTGATGGCCGAGTTCGAGCGCCGCCAGCTGGGCGGCATCCGCATCCTCCAGGGCGTCAGCGCCCCCGAGGTCGAGCGCTTCATCCAGCTGTTCGTGGGCGCCGAGGACCCGAGTGTGGCCGAGCGGCTGTCCGATGCCCTCGCCGAGGCGAGCGTCATGCACATCTCGACGTTGTCGCCGCAGGACATCGAGATCGACGAGCTGACCGAGGAAGGACAGCAGCAGGAAGTCCTCACCGAGCGCGGCCGTGCGCGCAAGGTATTCTGGCGCGCGGTCATCGGCACCAAGAAGATCGTGCTGCGCGCGGTCCAGACCGGCCGCCCGGACCTGCGGCAGGCCAAGCGCCTGGTCCAGCCGGTCGTGGACAGCATCATGAAGAACGAGTTCTCGATCGTCGGCCTCACCGCGGTCAAGGGCCACGACGAGTACACCTACGCCCATTGCGTCAACGTGAGCGTGCTCTCGGTCAGCATGGGGCAGATGCTCGGGCTGTCGCGCCAGGCGCTCGCCGATCTCGGCGTCGCCGGGCTGCTCCACGACGTCGGCAAGCTGTCGGTGCCGGCGAGCGTGCTCCAGAAGCCCGCGGCGCTGAGCCCCGAGGAATGGGACCTGATGCGGCGCCACCCGATCGAGGGGCTCAAGATGATGACCCACATGCCCGGGTTCTCGACCCTCATCCTCGACTCGATGCGCGTGTGCCTCGAGCACCACATGAACTTCGACCGCACCGGCTACCCGGAGATCAAGGCGGACTGGGGCCAGTCCACGATGTCGCGCATCGTCGCGGTGGCGGACTGCTTCGACGCCATCACCGCGCACCGCGCCTATCACAAGCGCCCGCGCAGCGCCTTCGAGGGGCTCCAGTACATGCTCGGGCCCTCGCGCGTCCAGTTCGACCCGCTGTCGCTGTGGGCGCTGGTCAAGACCGTCGGGCTCTACCCGGCCGGCACCGTGCTGCTCACCGAGTCGAACCACGTCGTGCTGAGCCTGAGCCCGAATCCGAAGGACCTGCGCCGCCCGAACTGCCGCGTCATGGTGCGCCCCGACGGCAGCGTGGTTCCCGAGGACGAGGTCGTCGGCTGGGATCCCATGCCGCCCACCGAGACCGCGGTGCGGGTCCTCGAGCCCGAGGACTACCAGGGCTCCGAGCAGCTGCTCGCCGCCTGAACCGGCCTCACGGGCCGCCGCATCCACGAACGGGCGACACCCTTGGGTGCCGCCCGTCGTGCTGGTGGACCCTGCCCACGGCCCTGGAGGCTCCCCGTCTCCAACCGTGTCGGTTCGGGCCCACACGTCCGTCAGCTCGTCAGCGGTTCCAGCCTCCGTCCCGATCGCCCTCGTCGTCGTCGCGGTCGCGCCAGCGGCCGTCCTGCCAGTAGCGCTCGCCTACGCACCGACCGCTCCGCCCGTCGATGACCCGCACCCAGGACGGATGGTCATAGCGGTCAAGGTGCGCTCCGTAGGCGTCGAGCGAGGTGAAGCGCTGGTGGCAATAGGGGTCGTAGTAGTAGTCGTCGGCCACGGCCGGCGGACAGTAGGCGTGCGGCGGCGCCGCCGCCTGGGCGATCACGCTGCCGATGATCAGCCCGCCGATGAGCCCCGCCAGCGCGGGTCCCGCGGACGAGCCGCGCGAGTAGGCGTAGCCCCGGCCCGGCGAGGCGTAGACGCGCTGGACGATGCGCGGGCCGCCATCGCCGCGGAAGCCGCCCGGGCCCTTGTAGCGGCGCCCGTGATCGGCCAGCGCGGGCTCCACGAGGCTCGCGGCCGCGACGGCCACACCGAGCACGATCAGCATTCCACGAGAAAGCCGCAGGTCGAGGCTCATCGCATCCTCCTGCCGTCGCGACGGACGGCGGTTCGAAGTCCTGAGGGGGGAGAAAAGCACGGGGCGTGCCAGGCGACGGACGCCTCGACTGCTATTGGTTTCAAGGGGTTTCGGGGTTTCGCGGGGCTGCGCCCACGGCGGCGTCGCGGCCAGGCGCGGCACGCTGTGGCCGGAGCGCCACACCCGCACCGCGCCCGCGGGGCAGGTTAGGGCCGCGTGACGGTGTGGGTCGTGCCGGTGTTCTGCGTCCAGGTCACTGTGCTTCCGGGCTTGACCGTGACCGAGATCGGGCTGAACGAGTAGTCGGCCACGGTGACGCTGGCGCTGGTGTTCGCCGAGGCGGGATCCACAATGACCGAGCCCGTCATGTTGAAGGGCGCCCCGCCGTGGAACTTGCAGCGGTAGCCGAAAGTGGTCTTGGTGACGATGCCGCTCGAAAACGTGTAGGTGAAGGGAGTACCGATGGCGAGCGTGCTCGAGTCGAAGCTCTCTGGCGTGGTCGTGGTGGGGGGATTCGTGGTCTTGTTGCTCGAGCACCCGACGAGCGCCGCGGCGGTCGTGACGATGGCGATGGCGGCGAGTACGGCGATCTGGGACCGCAATCTCATGGCGGATGACTCCTCTCCCAAGCCCGGTCGGGGCGAACCACGCGGCCCCCTTCCGATGCGGGTCGCGCGGATTCGCTTCGCCCGATCAGCGGGAGGTCATCCACACCACGCGCACGTCCGGCTCGACCTCCAGGGCGGGCAGGTTCCAGGCCCAGGCATGGAGGCCGTCGCCGGCGGGCTCGAGCCACAGCACGCCGAGCCCGGCATGCGCCGCGGCGAAGGCGGCCGCGCGATCGCGTCCCATGACGAGCAGGGCGGCCGCGACCGCCTCGGCGCGGGTGGCCGAGCGCGCCACGACGCTCACCGTGGCCCCGGTGCGCACCGGCATGCCGGTGACCGGATCGAGGATCGAGCCGCGGCGCACGCCGTCCGCCGCGACGCCGTGCTCGACCTGGGCCGCGGTCGAGAGCGCGGCGTTCGTGAGCCCGAGCCGGAGGGCGGGCCGGCCCGGATCACCCGGAACCGGGACCATGGTCTGCCACGGCTCCCGGTTCGAGATCGCGAGGATCTCGCCGCCCAGGTCCACGAGCGCCCGCGCGATTCCGCGCTCGCGCAGCCCCGTGGCGATGCGCTCGAGCGCGAAGCCCCGGGCGATACCGCCCAGGTCGAGCCCCGCGCCCGGTCGCAGCAGGCGCACCGTGCGGTTGTCCGGGTCGCGCGCCACCGCGCGCCAGCCGACCGCGCGGCGCGCCGCCGCGATCTCCTCGGCCGCCGGCACCCGCCCCTCGCCATACGCGTCCCAGGCGCGGGAGAGCGGCTCGATGGTGGGATCGAACACACCGCCGGTCTCCTCGGCGGCGCGCAGCGCCGAATCGACCGCGGCGTAGAGATCGGTCGAGCAGGCGAAGCGCTCGGCGCCCGCCCGCTCGTTGAGCCGCGACAGCTCGGTGCGCGGCTGCCAGGGGCTCAGGACGTCGCCGAGCAGCACCGCCTGGTCCCACACCGCATCGAGCGCGCGGGCGGTGTTCGCGCTGTCGGCGCGACCTTCGACCACCGCGGTGCAGGGCGCCCCCATGAGCTCGCCCGAGCGCCGCACCAGGGCGAGCGGCGGCGCGGCGCCACGGCGGGGCGTGGGGCGGGTCTTGGCGAGCGCGATCGAGGGAACGAGCAGGAGCAGGACGAGCGCGAGCTTCACGGTGGAGCCTCGGGGTTCAACCAGGGCATGCGGCATGCGCGGCGTTCGGGCCGGGAGCTCCGGCGCGCGCGCATTCTA
>JBGQIE010000061.1:0-15594 GCA_041498315.1 Candidatus Eiseniibacteriota bacterium | reverse complement strand
TAGCGCAGCGCCGTGCGGCCCTGGAACGGATTGGTTCCGGCCAGCGCGAACGCGAACTCGAGCGTTGCGCTCACCTGCGTGGAGCCCATCGTCCGCTCGCTGCCGTCAACGAGCACGCCGGTGAGCCGGTAGTACGTGGTTCCCGTGAACGACGCGCCGTCGTGGAGACGGAACTCCCCGCTCACGTCCACGACGATCGGGTCGGCGTTCACCCGCACGAAGTTGCCGTCGGGCGCGCCCGAGCGATACACGTTCCACGACCCCACTTCGCCTGCCGCCGTGGCCGACCACGCCAGGTCCACGCCCCCGCCCGATGCCGTGGCGCGGAAGCGCGACACCAGCGTGGGGGTCGCGAGGTCGCACTGGACGGTCGTGTGACACACCTGCGGGCCGAAGCACGCCTCGCCCACCGGCAGCACGTTCAGGGTGAGCACGTCGCTCGGCGGGTTGCAGTCGCCGGGGATCGAGACCGTCACGAACACGTCGAAGAAGCTCGACGGCTGGAGTGTCGGGGTGGTGCCGTTGGACGAGCCCACGATCCAGCCCGCCGCGTCCGTGATCGAGTAGTTGTACAGGTCGGGCGCCGTGCCGGCGTTCTTGATCCGGAACAGACGCACCACGTTCGTTCCCGGCGAGCCGATGGTGTCCGGCGGGCAGAATCCGGCGAGCGCGTACGAGATGCCGGTCGTGACCGCGTTCGGTCCGGTGCCGGCGGTGTAGGTGTTCGTGCCGGGGGTGCGCACGTCACCCGTGGAGAGCCGCTGGTCGGACCACGCCGGGTGGAACACCGACGTGCCGTTGGCCGACGCCTGGTTGTAGTCCCCCAGGTTCGGCACCCCGATGTCGTTGAAGGAGAAGAACGACAGCTCGTCGGTGACCGGGTAGTTGGGGGTCCAGGTCACGCCGCCGTCGCGCGAGGTCGTGCCGTAGACCGAGGTCAGCGAGGCGTTGGTGCCCAGGCCGGGATCGCGCGAGTCGTGCCAGTACACGCTCGCCTGGCCGGTGCTGTTGACCGTCACGAACGGCCGCCGGTTCTCGAGCCCGGGGGGGTCGTCGTTGATGCGCTGCTCGGCCGACCAGGTAAGGCCCTGGTTGGTCGAACGGACGAGCGTGATGTCACGCGCGTCGCGCGCCGGGCTCGGCCCGGTGAAGGTGAGTGTGCGCATCTTCATGGTGTAGGCGAACGGCACCGTCCCGGAGGTGCGCTGCAACCGGATCAGGTAGCTGCCGGTCTTCGGGCAGGTCCACACGATCCGGTCGGCGAACGTGCCCTGCGCGGAAGCCGCGAGCAGCGTGTCCGGGAACCCGGTGGGATTGGGATAGGGGGTCTGGGTCGCCCACAGCCGCATGCGCATGCCGGTGCCGCCCGAGCCCGAGACGCCGCAATTGAAGGTGCCCGGGTCGAGGTTCAAGAACAGGTTGTCGCCCTGGCTGGCGCTGAACGACCAGTAGTCGAGGTCGCCGGTCGAGGACATCGTGCCGGTGACGTTTTCGCCCAGCAGGAAGGGCTCGGCGCCGCCCGGGTTGTTGTTGGCGGCATCGGCCGCCTCGGCGCGCACCGGACCCGCGGCGATGTTGGTGGTCCACGTCCCCGCCTCGTGCCAGGTCACGTAGATGTTGCCCCGGAAGCAGAAGGGCGAGCGATCCACCGCGATGTCGGGGAACTCGTTCGCGCGCTCGCGCAGGTCGCCCGGGCCCGAAGCCATGAACGTGAGATCCGCGGTGCCGATGACGGTGAAGGGATCGTAGCTGGCGCCGAAGTTGAGCGAGCGCGTGAAGGCGATCTGCCCCTGCGGGTTGCCCACATTGCCGAGACCATCCGGGCAGTTGATGAGGTTTGCGCCCTTCTCCCACACCACGTACACCTCGCCGGCGGGCCCGCAGTAGGGCCGCGCGGCAGTCTTCGAGGAGGTCGGCGTGGTGGTGGCGTCGAGCACGATCGGCGGGTCCCACGTGGCACCCCCAGTCGTGGAGCGCACGATCTCGATCTGGGGGACCGCCGTGAAACGCGTGTAGGCGACATAGACGCTGCCGGTCACGCGATCGGCGGCGATCAGGCACTTGTCGAGGAGCCCAGTCGCCGAGGTGCCGATCGAGGCCATTGTGGGCAGGTCCCACACCAGGACGCCGGCGCCGTTGAAGGTCCCGTGGTGCACCCCGATGTCCTGCTGGCCGGTGCGGGTGTAGATCTGGTTCAGGTACCAGTTGCCCGACTCGTCGGTGTCCACGCCCGGATCGCCGAAGGCCTGGTCGGTGGCCGCGGCGAGCGGCACGTCACCGCCGTCGGTGAACGACGCCCCGCCGTTGGTCGAGTACGCGAAGCTCGTCAGCGTGGGAGGACCCGGGGAGCCGCTCCCGCCGCCCGCCAGGAACCCGCGCGAATCGTTGTAGCCGATGACCACCGTGTCGCCGTGCACGCACACCGCGATCTCGGACTGGGTCTCGCCGATGCGGTCGCCTGCGGTGCTGTTGGCCATGACGTTCGGCGGGCCGACCAGGTAGAGCACGCTGCTGCGGCGCGCCACGCCCAACGCCTTGGTCTCGGCGTAGAAGCGCTGCACGGCCTCGAGCGCACCCTCGGGGAGGATGGGCGCGAACTGCGCCGGGTCGGCGCCCGTGGTGATGGCCGCGCGCATGCCCGCCGGTGAGACATCGTTGGGCCAGGGCGGAACCTGGTCGTGCGTCGCCGCCAGAGCGGCCGACGCGGCGAAGGCCATGATCAGGACTGCCATGGTTCCTGCAACTCGGAGCGTGAAACGTGCAAGCCTGCGCATGGGGAGACCTCCGTGGCATGGAGACTTTGCCGATGCGACGTCCGGATCCGGAGGTAGAGCGCGGCGGCTTCGCGTGACGCTTGGAGTCGGCCGAATGCCTTATCTGAGGATGCGGGCCTCGCGGCGACGCGGCGGGGGTCGACGGGAACAGGAGGGCTGCGGCCCTGGGCGATCCGTGACCGTCCACCGACGGAGGCCCATTCTACGCGCCGCCTCCATGACAACGTCAATACATTTCGGCGCGGGAATCCTGCGGGTATGGATCCGGCGCCAGGCTCGGGCCCGGGACCCGAACGTCTTCGCGGGCAAGGATTTCGTCCGGCCCAGGGCGTCCAGCACGGCCGTGCGCCCGGCCCCTATCCGCGCAGCGTGACCCGGATGATCTCGGCGAGCAGCCGCGGCAGCGTATCGAACGCGTAGGGCGCGAAGACGCGCTCGAACATGCCGTGCGCGCCGCGCCCCCAGGGGCCCACGTTGACGACCTCGAGATCGAGCGCGCGCGCCTCCTCGGCCGGCAGCTGGTACTCCTGCCCGAGCGCCGGCAGATGCTTCGCGAGCGACTCGGGCGACTCGGCGCGCCAGGCCACGAACGAAGCGTCGCTGATGAACGGGTAGAAGGGCTCGAGCTCCTGCCCGCCGCGCCCCAGCACGGCGCGCGCGGCCTCGGTGAGCGGGCCCGTCCCGGGCGGCAGGTGCGGATGAAACGGCGGCGCGAGGTAGAGCACGATCGCGGGCGCCGGCAGCTCGGCGGCGCGCACCAGCCGGCGCACGCGCTCGAGCGTGTGCTCGCGCCCGTCGCGGCCGCGGGCCGCGGGCGCCGGGCGCGGCTGGAGCGCTTCGCCCGCGCGCTCGGCCAGCTCGGGATAGGTCAGCACCTGCCCGCGGCTGCCGGGCCAGGACGTCATCCAGCCCGGCGGGCGCAGCGACTCCATGCGCGCCGCGATCTCCTCAAGTGAATCGAGCACGACACGGCGCAGCACCTGGAGGGTCTCGCCGGTGCCGCGACCGTAGCTGAGCAGGTTGAGCTCGACGACCGCCTCGGCCGCCGTCTGCACGTCGTAGCCGGCCTTGAGATCCCGCAGCCGCAGCGCCACGGGCGGCGGCCCCGGGGTCTCGTTCCAGCGCTCCGTGAGCGAGGGCGAGGTCGTGGCGCGGTGGACGATCGCGGCCGCGATCTGGATGGCGTCGGCGCCTTCGAAGGGCGTGGCCGCGTGGGTGGGGCTGCCCAGCACGTAGACGCCGGCCAGCCGCTTGCCCATGACGCCGGCGTAGCCGATCGGCCCCGCGCCGTAGTCGAGGTTGAGCGCCCCGACCAGCTCCAGTCCCTCGGCGTTGCGCAGCCGCGCCAGCTCCCCCACGGCCGCGAGCATGCCCGCCGACTCGTGCTCCTCGTCGGGGCACGACACGAACAGCACGTCGCCCCCGAGCGTCTCGCCGCTCTCGGCCAGGATGCCGAGGGCCGCGACCGCGGCCGCGAGCCCGCTCTTCATATCGAGAGCGCCGCGCCCGAACAGCCAGTCCTCGCCGGCCCTCAGGTCGGCGCGCAGCAGCGGCAGGGCCTCGGGCGACACGCCGCCCGCGATCGCGGCGCGGTCCTCGAGCACCTCGTGGAGCCGGTGGGGCTGGAAGGCGACGACCACGCCCTCGGGGGCGCCGAGGCGCTCGTATTCGGACACGCCCACGGTGTCGTGGTGGCCGAGCAGCAGCAGCGCCCGCTTCGGGCCCCGCGCCGGCGCCCCGGCGGAGCGCAGGCGCGCCCAGACGATCTCGCGCCGGTCGCGCAGCCGCCACACGCCCTGCTCGACGCCCGCCGGGAGTGCCGCGAGCAGGGCGCGGCCGCAGCGCGTCTCGCCGTTCTCGTCCGGGCTGACGCTCGGCACCGCGATGAGCTGCTCGGCCAGCGCGCGCACCCGCCCGGGATGGAAGGAGGTGGTCATCGAGGCGGCCGCCGCGAGGATGCGCCGCTAGCGCCGCGCCGGCTCGCGCGGCTCGTCGTAGTCCCGGATCGGCTTGCCGAGCAAGTACTTGTCGAACCACGATCGGACGTGATGCTGGTTCTGCACCCGGTGCGAAGGCAGACCGCTGCGCGTCAGCTCGTGGCTCTCGCCCGGGAAACGCACCATGACCGCGGGCTTGTGCTGCTCGAGCAGGGTGCGGAACATCGCCTCGCTCTGCCCGATCGGGGTGCGCCAGTCCTCCTCGCCGTCCACGATCATGAGCGGGGTCTCGATCTGCGCGGCGTAGGTCACCGGCGAGCGCTCGCGGTAGTCGGCCGGGTCCTCGAACGGAGGCTTGCGGAACCAGGTCGGGGTGAAGAGCGTGAAGTCGGCGCTGTACCAGAACGACGCCCAGTCCGACACGCAGCGCTCGGTCACCGCCGCGGCGAAGCGGTGGGTGTGGCCGATGATCCAGTTCGTGAGCAGCCCGCCGCCGCTCCCGCCGGTCACGCCCAGGCGCTTCGGATCCACGTAGCCGCGCGCCAGCAGGCTGTCCACCGCCAGCATGAGGTCGCGGGAGTCGTCGCCCGGGTAGCGATACTGGATGACGTTTCCGAACGCCTGCCCGTAGGTCGTGCTGCCCCGCGGGTTCGTGTAGAGCACGACGTAGCCCGCCCCGGCGAGCTGCTGGAACTCGTGGAAGAAGCCGACGCCGTAGGCGGTGTGCGGTCCGCCGTGGATCTCGAGCACCGCGGGATATTTCACGCGCGGGTTGAAGTCGGGCGGCTTGACGATCCACGCCTGGATGCGCGTGCCGTCGAAGCTCGTGAACCAGAACGGCTCGACCGTCCCGAGCTTGAGCCCGGCGAACAGCGCCTGGTTGGGATCCCACAGGGTCGTGAGCGCGCCGGTCGCGACGTCGAAGCGGGCGAGCACGCCGGGACGGGTGGGATCGCCGAGCGTGAGCGCCCAGCGCCGGGCGTCCGCGGACGCGCTGGCGCCGATGATCTCGTGGGCGGCGTCGGTGAGCTCGCGCACCTCGCCGCTCGCGGCGTCGACGCTGGCGAGCATCGAGGCGCCGTGGCGGGCCACGGTGGTGTAGATCGCGCGCCCGTCCTCGCTCCAGACCAGCGGCGCGCCGCCCCCGCCGCCGCGCGGCGGATGCTGATCCGAGGAGATGCCATCGGCGACGTCGAAGTCCCAGTTCGCGGTGAGGTTCGCGACCTTGCGCCGCGGCCAGGCGCCCTCGCTCAGCAGCAGCTCGTCCTGGTCGTAGGAGCGCGGCGGGTCGGTCGCGAAGTGGCCGACCGTGACGATGCGGCCGTCGGGAGCCTCGGCGAACGGCCCCACCGGCCCCGCGATGTCGATCACGGTCTGGAGCGCCGCGCCGTCGGTGGGCTTCGCGAGGTCGGCGGCGACGGCGTAGAGGTTCGAATCCTCGGGCCCGAACCACGGCTGGTCGCGCCGGTCGGCGACGAAGAAGATGCGCTTGCCGTCGCGCGACCAGCGCGGGGTACCCGCCTCGAACCGGCCGGTCGTGAGCTGGCGCGGCGTGCCGCCGGCGGCGGGGACCATCCACACCTGGTCGGGGTGCTCGAAATCGAGGAAGCCTTCGCCGTTCAGGCGGAACACCGGCCGCGTGACCACCCGTCCCGGCTCGTGCTTCGGCTTGGCTCTCCCGGTGTCGGGATCGATCGCCGGATTGGTCCCGCTCAGGAAGGCGATCGTGCGGCTGTCCGGCGACCACGCCGGCGCCGTCGCCCCGCCGGCGAGGTGGGTGAGCTGGACCGCCTCGCCGCCCTCCATCGAGAGCACGAACAGCTGCCCGGGCTTGACTTCGGTCCCGCGCACGAAGGCGATCGTCCGGCCATCGGGCGACCAGCGCGGCTGCGCGTCGCGCGGGCCGTTCGTGAGCGCGCGCGGGGCCGCCGGCCCGGCGCCGTCGGCGGGGATGATCCACAGGCTGGTGCGGTAGTTGTCGGCCGCGGTGTCCACCGCGACGCGCGTGAACGCGATGCGCGAGCCGTCGGGCGCGATGCGCGGATCGGCCACCCATTCGAAGCGCAGCAGATCGTCCTCGCGCATCGGGCGCGCGGATGGCGCCGCCGACGGGGTCGCGGCCGCGGGAGCGGCGGCGCCGGGGAGCGCCCACGGGCCCCAGACCGTCGCGACCACCGTCACGAGCAGGGGCGCGAGCGAGCGCCGGCCGCGGCCGGAGCTAGCGCGCATGGGATACCGCCTTCGCCTTCACGTCCACCGCCAGCTCTTCATAGAGGTAGGCGACGCTCCGGGTGCCGCCGTGGAACGACGACAGCGAGAACTTCTCGTTCGGCGAGTGCACCTGGTCGTCGTCGAGGCCGAACCCCATGAGCACCGCGGGCAGACCGTGCGTCTCCTTGAAGGTGGCCATGACCGGGATCGAGCCGCCCTCGCGCACCATGACCGCGGGCTTGGTCCAGGCGCGCGCGAGCGCGCGGCGCGCGGCCTCGAGCATCGGGTGATCGGGTTCGGTGAGCCAGGGCGGCGCGCTGTGCAGGTCGAGCACGCGCACCGTCACCCCGGGGGGCGCGAGCTTGCGCACGTAGGCCTCGAAGCGCGGGAACAGCTCCTTGGGATCCTGGTCGGGCACCAGGCGCATGCTGACCTTGGCCCCCGCGGAGGCGGGCAGCACGGTCTTGCTGCCCTCGCCCTGGTAGCCGCTCCACAGGCCGTTGACGTCGAGCGTCGGGCGCACGGTCGTGCGCTCGAGGGTGGTGTAGCCCTGCTCGCCCCACGCTGCGGGCGAGCCGCTCTCGTGCAGGAAGCCCGCCTCGTCGAACGGCAGCGCCTTGAAGGCCGCGCGCTCCTGCGGCGAGATCGCCCGCACCCGCTCGTAGAAGCCCGGCACCGTGATGCGGCCGTCGCCGTCCTTGAGCGCCGAGATGATGACGGCGAGCGCGTTGCCGGGATTCATGACCGCGCCCCCGAAGTGGCCCGAGTGGAGATCCTTCGACGGGCCCTGAACCTCGATCTGGGTGTAGAGGATGCCGCGCAGCGCGTAGCAGAGCGCCGGCTGATCGGGCCCCAGCATCGCGGTGTCGCTCACCAGGATGACGTCGGCGTCGAGCTGGGCGCGGCGCTCGCGCAGGAAGGCCGCGAGGCTCTCGCTGCCCACCTCCTCCTCGCCCTCGATGACCACCTTGAGGTTGATGGGCAGCCGGCCGTTCACCTTCATGTGCGCCTCGATCGCCTTGAGGTGCATGTAGACCTGGCCCTTGTCGTCCACGGCGCCGCGCGCGTAGAGCTTGCCGTCGCGTAGCGTGGGCTCGAACGGCGGCGTGGTCCACAGCTCGAGGGGCTCGGCCGGCTGGACGTCGTAGTGACCGTAGAGCAGCGCGGTGGGCTTGCCCGGCGCGCCCAGCCACTCGGCGTACACGACCGGGTGGCCGGCGGTCGGCACGACCTCGGCGCGCGTCATCCCGAGCGACTGGAGGTGCTCCGCGATGTGCCGGGCGCAGCGCTGGACGTCCGCGCGGTGGTGCTCCTGGGCGCTCACGCTCGGAATGCGGAGCGCGGCTTTCAGGTCTTCGATGAAGCGATCGCGATGGGTCTCGAGGTAGCGCGTGAGGGCGTCCATCCGGAGGCTCCTGGGAGGGGAAGTGGGGCCGCGGGCACGAGCGGCCGACTCTAGCACAGCGCGGCGCGGGCGGACCGCGCGTCAGGCCACGGTGAGCGGAAGTCCCGCTCGCCGCCAGGCCTCCATGCCGCCGGTGGCGTTCGTGAGCCGCTTGAAGCCGGCGCGCTCGAGCACGCTGCAGGCGATGCCGCTGCGATAGCCGCTCGCGCACATCACCACCCAGTCGGCCGCGGGATCGAGCTCGCCCGGGCGCTCGCGCAGCAGCGCCGGCAGCCGCGCGAGCGGCACGTGGACGGCGCCCTCGAGGTGGAACGCCTCCCATTCGGGGCCACGGCGCACGTCGAGCACGCGCCATCCCAAGCGCAGCGCGTCGGTCACCGGCTCGAGCCCGAGGCGCGCGAGCGGGCGGCCGTCGGCGCGCCAGGCCTCGATCCCGTCCGCGAGCACGCCGGTCACCTGGTCGTAGCCGACCCGTGCGAGCCGCATGACGGCCTCCTCGGCGCGCGCGGGTTCGGCGATCAGGACCAGCGCGTCGTCGGGCGTGGCGAGCGTGCCCACCCACGACGCGTACTGGCCGTCGAGCGGCACCAGCAGCGCGCCCGGGACGTGGCCCGCCGCGTAGTCGGCGACCGGACGGGTGTCCACCAGGACGGCTCCGCGCGCGACCGCTACGGCGACCTGGGCCGGAGTGAGCCGCGGCGGCATCGGGCGGTCGGCGCGCAGCGCCGGCCCGACGCGGTTGGTGTCGCGCGAATGGAGGAAATAGACCGGGGTCTCGGGCACGTCGCGCGTGACCTCGGCGATGAAGGCCTCGCGGCTCATGGGCGCGAGCGCCGGGTTCGACAGCCGTTCGCGTCCGATCGTGCTCCAGGATTCCTGGCTCATCGAGCGCCCGCACAGCGAGCCCGCCCCGTGCGCCGGGTAGACCCGGGTGTCGTCGGGCAGGCGCAGGAGCTTGCCGTGCAGGCTGTCGTACATGAGGCCGGCCAGCTCGGTGACCGGGAGGCGCGAGGAGAGGATGTCGACGCGGCCCACGTCGCCCACGAACAGCGTGTCGCCGGTGAGGACCGCGCCCGGGGCCGGATCGCCCGCCTGCTCGTACACCAGGAACGACAGGCTCTCGGGCGTGTGGCCGGGGGTCTCGAGCGCCACGATGCGCACCGCGCCCGCTCGCACCTCGTCGCCCTCGCGCAGCGGCCGGTGCGGGAAGGCCGCCTCGGCGCGCGCGCCGATTCCGATCGTGGCGCCGGTGCGCGCCGCCAGCTCGTGGTGGCCCGAGACGAAATCGGCGTGGAGGTGGGTCTCGAGCACGCAGGTGATCCTTAAGCCCTGGGCCGCCGCCTCCTCGAGGTACATCTCGATGTCGCGCGCCGGATCGACGACCACCGCCTCGCCGCCGTCGCCAATCAGGTACGACGCGTGCGCGAGGCAGCCGACGTAGAACTGCTTGAACACCATGGCGGCGGGATCAGCCCCCGCCCGCAGGGGCGGCCATGCCCTTGCCGGTCTTGAGCTGCTCCATGATCTCCTCGAGCACCTGCCGGGACGGGCGGGCCCGGTCGAGCGGAAGGGCCGCGAGCGGGGTTTCGATGAGCCGCAGCTCGTCCTCGAACGGCGGCAGCTCGGGCTCGACGTAGAGCAGCCCGGTGACCAGGCTCCCATCGCGGCGCGCCTCGTGCAGCGTCTCGAGCGCGCGTTCGCGCCGGGTCGGATCGTAGTCGGCGGCGAGCTTCTTGAGCACGATCCGCGAGCCGTCGGGCATATCCACTTCGCGCGTCGTGCCGGGCTCGTAGTCGACGTGGACGTCCTCGAAGTAGGGCACGAAGTCGATGTCGTGGAGCGGCGCGTCGTGCTCCTTGACCGCGGCGTACGACTTCGACGAGCCCTCGTGGTCGGCGAAGGTCACGCACGGGCTCACGACGTCGAGCACCGCGGTGCCGCGGTGCGCGAAGGCGGCCTTGAGCAACGGACGGAGCTGCTTCTGGTCGCCCGAGAACGAGCGCGCCACGAAGCCGCATCCCAGCTCGATCGCGAGCGCGCACAGGTCGATGGGCATGAGCTCGTTCTTCCGGCCCGCCTTGGTCGTGCTGCCGATGTCGGCGGTGGCCGAAAACTGGCCCTTGGTGAGCCCGTACACGCCGTTGTTCTCGACGATGTAGACCACCGGCACGTTGCGGCGCACGAGGTGGCAGAACTGCCCGAGCCCGATGCTGGCGGTGTCGCCGTCCCCCGAGATGCCGATGAGCAGCAGCTCGCGGTTGGCCACCCGCACGCCGGTCGCGATGCTCGGCATGCGCCCGTGCACGGCGTTGAAGCCGTGGGAGTGTCCCAGGAAGTAGGCCGGCGTCTTGCTCGAGCAGCCGATGCCCGAGAGCTTGGCGACGCGCGAGGGCTCGAGCGCCGACTCGTACGCGGCCTGGATGATGCCGGCGGTGATCGCGTTGTGCCCGCAGCCCGGGCACAGCGTGGTCTTGGCGCCGTCGTAGTCGGCGCGCGCGAGGCCCACGCGGTTCTTGGGCGCGCCGGCCGGGCCGGCCGTGGTCTCGCTCATCGGCTCGCTCCCTGCTCGACCGGCGCGCGCCGCGGGGCTACACCCGCGTCGCGCTCCTGGCCCAGGATCCCGTCGGTCACGAAGCGGGCGTCGATCGGCATGCCGCTGTAGTGGCGCAGCGAGCCCACCCGGCCGGCCTCGGCCGGCAGCTCGAGCCGCACCAGCTCCGCCATCTGGCCGTCGCGGTTCTGCTCGACGACGTAGATGCGCCGGTACTTGCGCACGAAGGCCGCCAGGTGCTCGGTGAAGGGCAGCGCCTTGAGCAGCAGGTAGCCGGTGCGCACGCCCTGCCGGCGCAGCTGGTCGCGCGCCTCGATCATCGCCCAGTGGGTCGAGCCGAAGGCGATCAGGCCGACCTCGGCCTGTTCGTCGTCCTCGACCACCGGCGGCGGCACCAGCGTGCGGGCGGTCTCGAACTTCCTCGCCAGCCGGTCCATGTTGCGGACGTAGACCTCGGGGCTCTCGGTGTAGCGCGCCGCCTCGTCGTGGCCCGAGCCGCGCGTGAAGTAGGCGCCGCGGGGGTCGTGGACCGCCCCGGGGAGGGTGCGGTAGGGGATGCCGTCGCCGTCGCTGTCGCGGTAGCGCTCGAACTTGGGCAGCTTCGCGAGCTCCTCGTCGGTCAGCACCTTGCCCCGGTCCCAGGGCTGGGTGGGATAGGGGAACGGATCGCTCATCCACATGTTCATGCCCAGATCGAGATCGGAGAGCACGAACACCGGCGTCTGGAGCCGCTCGGCGAGGTCGAGCGCCTTCATCCCGAACTCGTAGCAGTCGCGCACCGAGCACGGCAGCAGCACGGGATGACGCGTGTCGCCGTGGGACAGCCCGTGGACGAAGCGCAGATCGCCCTGCGAGGTGCGCGTCGGCAGCCCGGTGCTCGGCCCGATGCGCTGGATGTCCCAGATGACGCCCGGGATCTCCGCGTAGTAGCCGTAGCCCGCGAACTCGGCCATCAGCGAGATCCCGGGCCCCGAGGTCGAGGTCATGGACCGCGCCCCCGCCCACCCCGCGCCCAGCACCATGCCGATCGCCGCGATCTCGTCTTCGGCCTGGACCACGGCGTAGGTCGCGCGCCCCGGGCCGCCGTCCTCGGTGGGTCCGGTGCGGCGGTAGCGCTCGAGGTAGCCGATGAGCGACTCGATCAGGCTCGAGGAGGGCGTGATCGGATACCAGGTCACGACCGTCACGCCGCCGAACAGCGCCCCCAGCGCGCCGGCGTTGTTGCCGTCGATCAGGATCTTGCCCGCGGTCAGGTTCAATCGCTCGAGGCGGAACGGGTCGCGCTTGGGAAGGTTCGCCTGGGCGTATTCCCAGCCCGCGCGCACCGCCTGGTGGTTGAGCTGGAGCGCGCGCGGCTTGCGCCCGAGCTGGGCGTCGAGCGCCTTCTCGATCTCGTCCTCGGCGATCCCGAGCAGCTGGGCCAGCACACCGACGTAGATCATGTTGACGACCAGCCGGCGCAGCTTGACGTCGGTCGTGATCGGCTCCATGAGCTTCGCCATCGGCACGCGATAGACGAAGCGGTCCTCGGGGATCGCGGGCGCCGGGATCTGCTCGTTGAGCACGATGACGCCGCCCGGACCGATGGCGGCGATGTCCCCGGCGGCGGTCTCGGGGTTCATGACGACCAGGATGTCGTTCTCGCGGCGGCGCGCGATGTAGCCGTCCTGGCTGGCCCGGATCGTGAACCAGGTGGGCAGGCCGGCGATGTTCGAGGGGAACAGGTTCTTCCCGCTCACCGGAATGCCCATCTGGAAGATCGCCCGCAGCAGGACGCTGTTCGCGGTCTGGCTCCCCGAACCGTTGACCGTGGCGACGTGCAGGCTCAAGTCGTTGACGATGGGCTTCACGAAGCGAATTCCTCTCCCGGGCGAGGATGCGGCACGGCCACCCCGCGCAACAGTCAAACGCTAAGCGTGGACACCCGTCCGGTCAAGCGACCGGCCCGCGCGGAACGCCTCCGGAACGCTTGCGGATCGTGCGCGGCCGCGCACGGTTGCGGCGCCTCTGCCTTGCCATCGGCCGCCCGGGGCGGGCGCTTGACCCCCGCCGGACCCGGCCGTAGCTTCGATGGGCCATGCTGACGCACAAGGAGCTGCGCATCGAGCCCGCGCCGGAGGTCCTCGCGGCCGTGCGCCGGTGGCTCGCGCCGGTGCGGACCGCCCTGGGCTCCGAGTTCCTCTCCGCCTACCTGACCGGCAGCGTACTCACCCAGGGCTTCGACGCCAGGCATTCGCGCGTCAACCTCGCGATCATCGCGCGCGCCCTGCCCATCGGCGTGCTCGACGCGGTGGCGCAGGCCATTCCGCGTGCGGGCCGGCTGCCGCAGGTCGAGCCCCTGCTCCTCACCCGCGGCCAGATCGAGAAGTCGCTCGACGTGTTCCCGATCGAGTGGCTCGAGATGCAGGAGCGCCACCTGCTGCTCGAGGGCGAGGACGTCTTGAGCGGACTCGAAGTGCCCCGCACCTGGCTGCGGCTCCAGTGCGAGCACGAGCTGCGCGGCAAGCACATCCAGATGCGCCAGGCCTACGTGCTGCTCGCCAACCGGCCCACCGAGCTGCGGCGCGCGCTCCACGCCAGCGCGAGCAGCTTCGCCGCGCTGTTCCGCACCCTGCTGCGGCTGCGCGGCGAGACTCCGCCCGCCGAATCGCAGCGGGTCATCGAGCGCGTCGCCGAGCTGTTCGAGCTCGACGCCCAGGGGCTGCTGAGCGCCCACCTGGTGCGCTACACGTCGCGCCGCCACAAGCCGGCGGAGATCCTGCCGCTCTACCAGCGCTTCCTGCTCGAGATCGACCGCCTGATCGGCACCATCGACCGGCTGAGCCTCTGAGCCGGCGCAACTCCGGCGTGCCCCCCCGCGTAACGACTCCATTACCCGCCATGCGGACCCACCCGGCCGTGCTCGCGATCGCGCTCGCCCTCCTGATGGGCGGCGCACCACCGGCGCGCCCGTCCCCGGAGCCCGCGATTCCCGCCGCGGCCGGTTTCGTCAACGACGTCGCCGGCGTCATGGACGAACCCGCGCGCGCCCGGCTCGAGGCGTTCCTCGATCAGCTCCAGCGCAAGACCGGCGCCCAGTTCGCGGTGCTCACGGTGAAGACCACGGCCCCGCTCGACCCGGCCGAATACAAGGAGCGGGTGTTCCAGAGCTGGAAGATCGGCCAGCGCGGCCAGGACAACGGCCTGCTGCTGCTGGTCGCGCTCGAGGAGCGCAAGATCACCTTCGAGACCGGCTACGGGCTCGAAGGGGTACTGCCCGACGCCCTGGAAGCCCGCATCATCCGCACCGAGATGACGCCGCGCTTCCGGACCAACGATTACGCGGGCGGCATCACGGCCGGCGTGCTGCGCGTCGCGGCACGCATCGCCGCCGAGAAAGGCGTGACCCTGGAATGGAACGGCGCCGAGCTGCGCTACGACCCGGGCGGATCGGACGGTTCGGACCGCGGCCTGTCCCCGCTCGCGATCGCGATCATCCTCTTCTTCGTCTTCATCTTTGTCGTGCTGCGGCTGGTGTTCGGCGGCTGGATGGGGCCGGGCGCCTTCGGCGGGCGCCGGGGCGGCTGGATGATGGGGCCGGGAGGCTGGGGGGGCGGCTTCGGCGGCGGCGGATTTGGCGGCGGGGCGAGCTTCGGCGGTTTCGGCGGCGGATCGAGTGGCGGTGGCGGGGGCAGCGGGGGCTGGTAGAGTCCCGGTCGTCCTCACTCTCACGAAATGAAAATGAAAGGAGAACCGGCATGCGTAAGGGACTGATCGGGCTGGCGGTGGTCGCGATCCTGGTGATCGCGGTCGCGGGGGCGCTCGCGGGCAACTACAACCGGCTCGTGGTCGGCAAGGAGTCCGTGAGTCAGCTCTGGGCACAGGTCAACAACCAGCTCCTGCGCCGCAACGATCTGATCGGCAACCTGGTCGAGACCGTGAAGGGCACCGCCGCCCAGGAGCAGCAGGTGTTCGGCCAGATCGCCGAGGCGCGGGCCGCGATGGCGGGCGCACGCACGCCCACCGAGGCGGTGGCGGCCGACCAGAAGATGGAGCAGGCGCTCGGCCCCGGACTGGGCCGGCTGCTGGTCGTGGTCGAGAACTACCCGCAGCTCAAGAGCAACGAAGCGTTCGTCGGCCTCATGGACGAGCTGGCCGGAACCGAGAACCGCCTCGCGGTGGCCCGCATGCGCTACAACGAGGAAGTGCAGACCTACAACGTGATGGTCAAGCGTTTCCCGACCAACCTCTACGCGGCCGCGTTCAACTTCAAGGAAGCGCCCTACTACGAGATCACGGAGGCCCAGAAGCAGGTCCCCAAGGTGGACTTCAGCGGGCTGAAGAAGTAGGGGGAGCCGCGGCCCGGACGCGGCGGCCGGCGGGTCCGCGGCCGCGCGCGCCCGCCTAGAGCGCGGGCGAGTCGGCGTGCGGGCTCTCGCGCATCGCGGCCATCAGGGCCTGGGCGGTCGCGGGATCGAGCGCCTCGCCCGCGCGCTCCATCGCCGCCGAGAGCGCTTCGGGCGCCCCACCGCCCAGGGCGCGCGCCGCCAGGTACTCGAGCGCCACACCGATGAGCAGCGAAGCACGCCGCTCGTCGGGCGAGCCCTCGGGGTCGAAGTCGAGCGCGCGCGCCCCCTCGAGCAGCCGCGCGAGCTCGCCCACCCGGCCGGTCGCATCGCGCGCCGCGATGCGCTCGAAGGCGTCGCGGCCCTCGGCGCTCCAGCCCCAGCGCCCGAT